>NZ_JAMPPJ010000001.1:0-454099 GCF_028481025.1 Providencia sp. PROV150
GTATATTAGTCCCGACCCGATAGGGCTACTGGGTGGATTTAATCCGTATGGGTATGTGCATTGTCCGACTGGGTGGGTTGATCCGTTTGGATTGGCGAAAGAGCCTATTATTTTCCTACCTGACGGTGGTGATGTACTACACCCTAAAACCGTTTCAGCTCAAAATCCTGAAGGGCTATTTACAATAAAAGCTACAGGTAGCTATGCGGATGATAAGTTAGCATTATATAAAGCGGCTGGTATAGATGAGTATCCTTCACGTAAATGGATTAGTCACCATGTAAGCTATAATCCAGCAACGAATGAGATGACAATGCAATTGGTAAATCCTGAATATCATAGCCACCCTCATGTTGGAGGTGCTCATCAATTTGAGGAAAAAACTGGACATAAATATGGAACTCAAGATGCTATCGATGAAGCAACTAAACGAAATAGTGCCATATTGAATTGCAAACCTGGAGGGATAAAACGTTGAGTAAATTTTTTACAGATCCTCATTTAAAATTTGAAAAATCACTACACGGGTTAACATCAGAGGAAATAAATACATTTATTCCTCAAGACTTTAGTGGAAAGAATTTCTTTATTGAATTTTATGAGCACTTCAACGGTGGTTATTTTTATGGCGGTGCTTTTATCTATCGTGATAATTTTTATAAAATAGAAGATAATGATTACAACCTGATGGAAATTGAATCATTTAATTTTATACCAATAAATGATGTCGATTCTCCTTATTTGCTTTCAGTGTCCGATGTATTGAAATATAGATGTAATGTCTCTAAGGCTTTTCTTGATTTTTCTCAATTACATATTCCTTTTGCTGGAGATGCAGGGGATAGTGATTATTGGATTAATCTTGAAACGGGAAAAATCAAATATACTAAGTCTACAGATATTGATTGTTTAAATAACATCATTGATATAGCACCATCTTTTCGTGATTTTTGTACGAATATACAATCACAAAGAAGATAATTACTTAACGTTGATCTAATAAGCCAGAAATATACTTCTGGCTTATTTTTAAGAGCCGCCTAGTTTATCTTTTAGTCGCTAACATACTCCGCCATCACTCCGCGCATTGAGTTTTTTATCTCACTCAGTTGAGCTTGCTGTTGTTGGTTTTGTTGTTTTATCGCTCGGGTGTCCTCGCTGTTGGGGAGCAATACCAAACAGCCGTTTAAGATTTTCACTGTGAACGTGAAGCCTGTCTCAAAAACTGCGTCTTTTAGCCACTGCCCTTTAAGGTGAATTGCGGGCGGTGGGCTGGTTTTTCTGAGAGTGAGCCTTGTCCATCGATTAAATCTAGCCATTACACCGCCACCGGGTTACTCGCCCATCAACGGGCGGGGCGTGGTAGTGAAAACTTCTTGCAGGCACTATAACGGAGAACAATGGATCCCCTGTGGCTTTCCCTCCAATGAACAATTAAGCGCCGTGCTGTGCGCGCTGGATGGTTATGTATATATCGGTGGTGAAGGCAGCAGCTTATGGCGTGGTCGTGAATTTCAATGGGAAAAATTGTACCACGGTGGCTCGACGATTTTACTGAATCAGCTGCGCAGGTTTGAAGATAAAGTCTGGGCTTGTGATGACTACCGTTTGCAATGTTGGGACGGCAATGAAATGGTACGCCCGATGGATGGTGATGAAACCGTTCTTCTGTCTGGTCATATGGATGTGCGTGACGGTATTTTAGTGGTAGCGGGTGATTATAGTGTAGACCTTTATGATGGGACGGCATGGCATAAGATTGTTAGGCCTTATAGTTAATAGAAGTCTGCCGAGGAAAAGGAAAATAAAATGCGCGATGAATTTTTTGATGCATTCATAGATGAGTTTGGCGAAGCCTCAACATCACGTTATGTTTCTGAAGAGAAAATTGAAAAGTGGCGAGGCAAGTTACCTGAATTACTCTTAACTTATTGGCACAATGAAGGATGGAGTAGTTATTATAATGGATTATTTACAATTGTAGATCCTGATGACTATGAGGATATTGTCGATGAGTGGCTGGAAAACACCTATTTAGAGGAAATTGATAGTTTTCATGCAATTGCCATTAATGGATTTGGGAATATCTATTTATGTGGTGAAAAAACAGGGCAGTGTGTAGTTATTAGTTCAATGTACAATACAATTTTCGTTCAAAAAAAAGAGCTAAAAGAAAAACACTCAGAGAAAAGTATTAGTATAAGAACATTATTTGGATTCACCGACATAGATAGCCATAATAAAAGTGGCCTATTTGAAAAAGCGGTAAAAAAACTTGGGCCTCTTGGTGATAATGAAATATTTGGTTTTGAACCTGCGATTATTTTAGGTGGGGAACCTGATATTAAATACATACAAAAAGTTGATGCGCGTATTCATTTGTCTATTTTAGCCCAATTGGCTGAACCAGAAATTAATGAAATTAATTTTTAGATTCAAAGAGAAAATATAATGAGAGATTCTTATTTTTCATCAATAATTGAAAGTCTTGGTGAAGCAACAGCCTCTCGTTATGTTTCACTTGAGTATATTGCAAAGTGGAAAACAATTTTACCCGATAATTTACTTAATTGTTGGGTAAATGAAGGCTGGAGTCGTTATCAATATGGTCTTTTTTCTTTTTTTAGTTGAAAAACATGGGGCATTAAATGAAAATGAAATTTATTGCTTTGATCCCATTATCCAAAAAGTAGAAACATTAAATTTTAATGCGTCTAACAAAGTAAATGCTATTGATTATTTATTAGAATTAAGGAAGATAATTACACCCGCAGTCAAATTTATTTAAAATAACATTTCTATTTACAATAATATATTCACTGAAATAATATAAATTAAATAATAGACTGAGTTCTTGTGATTGCGAGCTGAACAATGAGTTTGGGCAAGAATACCTTCGCTGTAGTGAGATGGGCTTTATGAATTCTAGCCATTAAACAGAGATAGGATTATTCGCCCGTTACAACAGCAAGTCACTGCAACCTTGAAACTTTAAAAGCAGGCAACGCTACCTCATAGATTCATGGGGTGGGGATGCAATTGAAGCGTTTTTGCGCCACACTTTTTATGCTCCCCTTTACTATATTGAGGTAGTCTTTGGGATACTTTAATTAGTTACTCATTAAGAGATAGTTAAATCATCGACTTATGTCCTTTTAGGGGGGATGGGGATAAATGCCACCTTGTTTTTTTCTCGTTATTCAGTGTCACCGACATCTCTAATAACATATTCGCGGATAGGCAAAATGGGAAAAAGTGATAGAGGTGAGTGGTAAATACAAAGGCTTCACCTTCGCTTTCATATTGAGCGTTATCAAGTAGTAGAGATAAAGATAAGCACCGGTAGGGTTTACCTTTTAAGATATGGTCATATAAATGTGTTTTCAGCTCAATGAGCCCAGATAATAATCGCTCACATCTTCGTGTCACTTGCCTATCAGTATCTCGATAGAGAATATAATCAGCAATTAAGTGTTTTACGCTTTCTAATGACATTAGCATTGAGGCATTAGCACTGTAATGGGATAATAATTGCCAAAAATGGTGGTTATTAACGATGGGAGGATAGCAAGGTGACAATAATGTGATATTTCCTGTTTTAATTCCGTCAGGCATTTTTTCACTGTGTTGGTTTAATAAGCCAATTTCGTTTTTTTGGTTACGTTCAAAGCCTATATAAACACATGAAAAATGTAAGCTGGGCGGTGTTACCATAGGGGCGCCTTTATTATCAAAAAAGTTTAAATAATAAAGAGTATGCCCCGTGATATTTTTCTCCATCGTTAAGGAGTAAAAAAGGGTTTTATGGTATTGAGGCATAAGGCGTGAAGATGCCGTTAATTCTGTCGTAGGATAAAAATGACAATATATGCCTCTCTCTTGTTCATGTGGCTCAAGTGAAAGTTGAATTTCAAAGAGGTCAGCCAAGTAGTGATGGCTAGGGATAGGAAGCAAATAACTTGATTTATTTTCTTTAAAATCAATTAGCAAGGTGTGTTGTGCTTCGGTATCCATTGCCGGAGCACAGTTTAAATAAAAGCTATTTTCACATTCCTCTTGTGTCAAAGGAAGCTGTTGATTGAAATAGATGTTAACTGTAAAACGCCTTTCTTGCTCCCAATCTAACTCAGTGACAACTTGGGGAATATTGAGCTCAACAAAATGATGAACATGAGGTAAATAAAGGCCTTCCAATAATTGCTGTGGAGCGCTGAGTGATGCATTTTCTTGTGGGAATATTTTATAGGGTTTTCCGATTTTGGGCTCGAAAGCGTAGTTAAGTGGATCTCCCTCATAGCGAATATGATTATGGACGACTTCAATTTTTTCAAAATACTGGCTAAATGCGAGTAGTAAGGTTTCTGATGTTTTTTTATTGGCTCCTAAAAAAACATCAAGTGAACTTGTTGAATGAAATTTAGTTTCACCTCGATACTGTAATTCAAGTGAAATACAAGAACGATTTGGGTGCTGAATCACTTTTCTAGCGAGAAGGATATAGGGTGCTACGACGAATTCATGACAAAAACTAAAGCGAGCCCCATTATTACCTAAGACAAGATGGTCTTTATTTATCTCTACTGGAAAAGAAAGCAATTCACTTTGGTCAATTTGTACAATAGTCGTTGCTGGAAGCCCTTTTATAGCTTGGGAGTCTAGTCGTTGCAGTAGGGGCAATGTAATTTCAGGAAATGCATCGTCAATTTTATCCTGTAAACGCGCAGATAAAAAAGCAAACCCTTCTAATAGGTAGCTTGTCTGCGGATCTTGAGGATCTAATACATCAGCTAAATGTGGCTTTTTATCTGCATATTCACTGTATAGCTTTTGTAAGTATTGCTTTTCTTTAATATATTTTATTTCACTCATGACTTAATCCAAAAGATGAATATGAGCTGGGTTTTAAACCTTTTTGCTCTGCTTGTTTTTGTAATTCATAGTAACGAGCTAATAATCCATTAATTTTATTATCAATATTGATGAGTGTGGCAGGGGGAACCGGCTGCCCATTTTTAATTTGTAGCGATAATTGACGGAGCTTTTCTTCAATAGGCTCCACTTTATTGTGCTGCTTTTGAATGTCATAGATGGCAGTTTTTAAATAGGATAATGTAAAACTACCTCGGTTTTTTTCTTGTTGAATAATTTTATTTGAAAGTTGCTGCAACAACATTGCTGTTTCAGACCAACTATCATTAATAGGCATATTTTCTAAACGCGCCTCATATTGGTTTTGCCAATTTCGGCTGAAGTAAGCCTGATCAGCATCCGCAGGCCAATAAGATTTTGCTTTTTCTTGCATGTTCTCGATCAGTTTCAAGTTAGCGAGAGGGGAACGCTTTTCGAGCAAAGCTAAATGATATTCATAGGTATTTATTTCGGGTTTAAATAACCATTTGGCAACAGCACCTTCAGGAATGGACGTTATAGCCTCCATCTCATGTTTAAAATAAACATAGGCGCTAAATCCACTGACTAAAAAGAGTGCACTACTGAGCACACAACCCCATATAAAACCACGGGTAGCGCTCATTTTTTTAGTTGTTACTGTTAATGTTGATGCGGGCTCTGGGGGTTCAAAAATAAATGTTGGTGATGGTTGCTCTACCTGTTTAGCAGGTTGTTGGATATACACTAAAGGCGGGAGCGTGACAGATTCGGATGTATTCTGTTTTGCATATTCTTCCTGTTTTTCAAGTTGTTTGGCTAAATTTTGAAAGAACCATAACAAGTTTTCAATTTTAGGCAGTTTTTCCCACGTTGTTTTAGCCAGTTTATCAATGATTAATTGTAGCGCGCGTTCTGAGCGGTAAACCAAACGGAGGTCTTTTGTTTCATAGGTTTGCTGGCGGAGCAGGGCGCTAGCTTTTGTATTAAACCAGTTGAGTGCTTCTGTTCGTTGATTCGGTTTTTCAGGCCATAACGCATCCCAATGAGTAACAATAACACTCGCTAATAATTCACAGCCTTCAGTAAAGCCACTGAGTCCATGGCGTTGTAGTCGTGCAATTGTGTAATAAGCACCGCTTTGTAGGTCAATACCATGATTTTTAAAAAGAGACAAACAAAGTGATTCAATAAGCGTCCAACTGACCTCCGGACGTGCAGGATGACTTAACTTGTTAAATTCTGTTTTAAGAGCAATAAATTCAGGAGTATCTAAAGGGGAGCTCCCGATTTTAATGACTAAATGTTCTGATTTCATCTCGTTGAATATCCTATGCCCCCACATAAAGTGGAGGCAATCACATTAGTAAAGGGTTTCAGGTAAACGGAACTTTGTGAATAATCCTCCGAAGAAAGGATTATTAGACTCATCAACGAGTACTCGATAAGTCATATCACCGCTATCAATCGTGAAACGAATATCGAATGAATTGGATTTGATATTCATTAACTTCGCACTGTCGACTAAGCGCATTTGTGCCCACGGTCCTGAGAAACTAATTGAACGAGGCGATTTATCGCCGGAAAGCGGAACTAGAGTCAGTTTACTTTCAATATTTGAACGCATCGAGTTTGGCCAAACGAGATGCGTGACATGGCTGCGGCTATGGGCATAATCAATAAGCTGACCGTCAAGATTTAAGATACTACGGCGTTTATTGCCACTTAATGAAAGGGGTTCAACTGCAAATTGTGCTTCTAAATTACCTTGTGCATTAAAGAAGGTTTCTCTTATGCGATTTGCAGTTTCTATTTGCGCTAAAACATCAGAGCGGATCAGTGATTGACTATCCCTATTATCGACTAAGTTATTTTCAACAAATAAACGTAAGTTCTGTTGATAGAAGCTATCGAGTGTGCCATTAGGTTTAAAGAAGCGTTCGAACTCACTTAATGGAACATCTTGTTTTGAGTTTGGATTAAACGGATAGCGACCAGCAATATAGGTATTATATTGTTTTACAACATTTTCATTCCATTCAACTTCCATATGTCGAATAGCTTCTTTCTGGACAACATTCCAGGCTTGTTCTGCAAGTTCATCTACCCAACGATTGAGCGGTTCAGGCAATGTTTTAGCCATTTGTGATAGTTCAAATATGGCATCTTTATTATTATCATTGAGTCGCATGGAAACTGCTTTAAGTGCCGCTTTGCCCGGTACTGGAGAGTTTTGTATTCCCAACAAATATCGATGCAAATCATTCAATTTTTGATTGAGATTCTGTAAGTTTTCTCCTTGATTACTGACCAGTATTTCTGTTTGGGGTGTGAATTCTCTATCTAAACGTGTTAATAAACGGTAAGAAGGTTCTGCCATCAAGGCTTTTTGTTTCTCAATAGGTAAGTTTTCATCAATGGATGGAATGACCGTATTATCACGCAAAACTTGTAAGGCACGACGTAAAGGCTGCTCTCCGCTGATGATTTGTTCAAGAGCGATGATTTCATCTTGGATTGAGTCAAATTCACGAATTTCTAAATTACTCATTCCGTTACGCCATTGAGCGATATAATCACTGATATATTGCTCACTGATTTGACGTTGAATTTCTTTACGGTCATTCTCACTATATTGGGTATTTGATGTGAGATTGAGCACCCAAGCATCAAGCAACGTGAGTTCAACTAATTTGTCATTTTGGCGAATAAAATAGTTTAATAATCCTGAACGTGTTAAAAACTGTGGGATTTCTAATTTATCCTCATCAATAGCGGTAAAAACAGTATTAAAACTTGGGCCTATCTGATATTGCAAATTTAAAGGCGCTGAAAGTTCTTGGTTGGCTTTTAGCCGTAATGCCTGGTACACACGTTGATAAAGCGATAACACACTGAGTTCTTTCTGGGCATTTTTAATGGGGGTCGCAAAAGGCGTGAAGGCCTTAATCGCAGTCATCAGACCGTTGTCTCGTTCCGCTTTCCAATCCGTGTGTTCAAGCGCATAACGTAAGTGTGCTTTTAATAGCATTTGTTTTTCACGTTGCCCAGTGAAGAGATGGCTCCAATAATTCGCCATAAAGTCTTCAACCATGCCATTATTGCGCCCTGTTTTATCTTCTAACATGCGCATAATGCGTAAAATTTCGAGTTTATCTTCACTGCCCTTATCTGCATTATTAAGTTCAATTAAAAGCCCTGACATAATTGCGGGTAAGAAACGTTCGGTCAGTAATTGCAGATAAACTTGCTCAACTTGTGGGCCGACTTTTTGGCCTTGATACAGCCCCATATCAGAAAACAGCGCATTTTTATCGCGGTGGTTCCCATAGGCAAGTGTCGCTTCACGCAATGGGTTGAGGACGGGAAGTTGTAAGCTACCATCAGTATCTTTTTGGACGTTATTATCTATCGTTCTAAAGGCTTTAACCTCATTAAGCACACTCTCACCGGCGCGGTAGTTTTTATCATAATAGTGATTCCAACCACTCCAAAGCGCAATTAAACCGGCAAAACTGGCCAGTGTTGTGACTAAGAGACGAGAACGGTGTTTTTTGACCCAATATTGATTTTCAGCTGCTAAATTGGGCTCACTGAAAAGGACTTGGTCAAATAAATTATGTGTAAAGTAAGGGTGGCTATCATTGATTGGCCAAGTTGTTAGTGGGGCTGTCGGTAAATGGTATTGCACGGATGCCGTTTGGCTAAAGACATCGTCTATTTGGCCAATCTGTAATGCAGAGGTGAGATAAACACCCCTTAAACAAATGTTATGTTGTTCGTTATTAATCAACAGTGCATTAATTAATGTTATAACGTGGCTCTGTAACCCTTCTATTTGACGTACAAAGCTGAATAAATCACTACGTTGATTACCTTCTGCTCGTTGTAGCATCATTTCAGGTAGTGCGCTATTCATTTGGTTAACCCACTGTAACCAGAAGTGCGTTAAACCCGTCTTCCAATCTTTTTGAGATTTAAGGTCGAAAGAAACACCCAGTACTTGGTTACGTTGTTGCGCATCCAATGACTGGTACATTGAATCGAAACCACGTAGTAAATCGAGCTTCGTTAATACGATATATAATGGTAGTTGACTATTAAAAGTCATTCTAATTTCTTCAATACGCATTTGCAGGTCAGCAATCAATTGGCTGTTTTGCTCTTTCGTATTGGTGAGTAGGGATAAGGTATCTACCGTTAAAATAATCCCGTTCATGGGTTGTCTTGAGCGATTAGTCTTTATCCAATTAAGTAACTCTTCCCACAACCGATGATAGAGTTGAGGTTTCTCATTATGTTCATTTGGTTGAGTCAATAGCTTGCCGTTAGGAACAAAAAGAACGGCACTATCCGTCAACAAGCACTCAATATTTAAAGGCAGCTTTTGTTCATTAACGATATTGTCACTTGGCGCGATATCCAATGGATTCAGCGTATTTTTCAATAAGCTATGTTTTCCGCTTTGGTTTGCACCTAAAACAAAATACCAAGGACGCAAATAAACAGCCTTAGAATGGCCATTTAGGTGACGAGTAAATTGAGATTTCCAATAGTCTAAATAACGATTTTGGAAATCAATATCCTGCCTAACGGGGTCAACAACGGCTAACTCAACATCGAGTTTTAACGCTTCAAGTTTTTTTACTCGACGCCATGTAACTAAACCTATCCAACTGACGACAAGCAAAATAATAATTAGCGTAGCAAGCCAGCGTGAGGTGAGTGTACTAAATGGCATTGAGTCTTGATAAGTGAATGTCGGCCCCCACCACCAAATCCACACAATGACGAGCGCAGGGAGTAACGCTAATAAAAATAGGAAAAAGGAGGCAATTTTGGGCCTATCAGCAAAAAACAGTTTTTTTACCGAATTGGTTATGTTTGAAATGGAGAAAAACGGTAATTTCATTATTGTAGATCCCTATCCATAGTCATTGTTGTTTCTGGTATTTTGTCTGTTTTTTGAACGAGTTGTCTTACGAGGCTGGGTTCCCAATCCTCGAGTGAAAAGTGTAAAGTAGCAGTATAAAGTTGCTGATATAAGTGGGCCGCCATATAGCCCATTCCTGAGAGCTCGAATAGTTGCGCTGACAATAATTGCCCATAAAATTTATCTCTAGGCTCTATTGCAGTTACAAGGCTTGATTCAATGAGCTTCAATGCGGCTTCAAGCCCTTGTTGTTCATAGCACAGTAAAACGTCTTGCTGTAATAATGTGGTATTTGAATGAGATAATTGGCCACTCTCTGTTTGGCGACAATCTTCTAACCATTCTTTTACGCTGTCGGGGACGAAAGGGCTCATATCAGAAAAATGCAAATTGACGAGGTTTGGAAGGCGAGCTAAAAAAAGACGTAACTCTTCTGCGATACCATCCGCGACTTCTGAATAACCCAGTTTAGCTGCTGCTTGTGCTGCGAGCATGTGGCCTTCTAGCCAATAAGGCGATAGTGATAAGCTTTGCTCTACATTATTTAATAGGGAGTTTGATGGTTGAGAAAGTTGGGCTTTGTAATCCATTATGCGATCCATCGAAACCGGCGCTAAGGGGGTTTTACCTTGACGATCGGCTTGGGGCAACATTGTAATGGAATGCCAGATAGCATAACGTCGTAAGCGATAACCAACTGAACTTTCAGGCATTTGTAAACAAATAACTTCTGAAACTTGGAGTAGCGTTTGCTTCCATTGTCTTTCGTCATGCTGATTTATATTGATTGCTGGCATGACAAAGCTATTTGCTGGTGGTTGTACAGTTTCAGTAATAGGCATTGCGGCTTCTTTTGGTGCTGAAGCTAACACTATGGGCTGTTCGCTTTCTTCAATTCGCTGATAACCTCGACTCAATGCATCAATTTGTTCAGAAAGTTCAGGGCTCTGTTCATGCCAAAATTGCGCTAAATAGGCAAAAGATCCCAGGATATCATCACGCATTTTGCTATTAGCAGAACGGCAAAAAATATCGTTTACTGATTCGAAGCGTTTTATAATTTGGTTCGCTAAGCGTAACTTGAGCTTAATATTCGTTGGATAGCAGACATGCCAATATTGGCGCGTAAAATCAGAAAGGATCTGCGCTGCTAAAACTAATTCTTTAGGTTCACCTGCATGCTGTAAGGTACGTAATAAGTGAACGATTAAGCGGAAATCCTTTGTCTGTGTTTCAAGCAACCGCAAACACCGACGTTGAATTTCTTTAACATCTAATTGGCTGTGACTGAGAGAGCCGAATTTTATCATTTCACTATCGATATACTCCCAGTCGGGGTCACTATCGTTCACAGCACTACACACCAGCTGTTCATCAAGATGGGCAAGTAACTGTTCTTTCCAAGAATAAGGGGTATTGTTTGTCATTATTTTTACCAGTGGCAAGCGGCTCTTAATGGTTTAATTTCTTGGGACATCCCTGAAATATTGAACGTTAGTTTTTCGTTATTAGTTAATTTTAAAGTCAATTTTTCGCCATTTAATAAACGCTTGATTTCATCTATGCCAGGTAAACCACGGCTTGATTCCAATACATAGCCATTTTCGCGTAAAAACCATTCTGCAGTGAATTGCGTTCTATCAGTCGAGACCATGACACTGCCTGCATCTTGTTTATTGGGTAAAATAATTTGCATACGGGTAATGTTGTCGATGCAGCTCAACATGAGAACAGGGCGCGGAGGTTGAAAACCAATGGCAGGGATAGTCATAATGACGGGGTAATCACCATTTTCAGGTACTGAGACTAAGAAACCCGCACTATTTTCGACACGTTTCATTTCGTGTTCATAAGCTTGGCGCCAAGTTTTCCCCATTTGAGCAATATTAGGTGAAGTATTTGCTGCAGGCGTCGAGGACAGCGCTATTTTGTCATAGCAATCTAAGCGAATAAGCTGAGAAGATTCTAGACGACACTGGGTGAGTTCTTCAGCGATCTTCTGGCTAATATTGCTTTCAGCTTTTCCAGACAAAGCGAAGAAAACTAGCATCAAAGAGCAAAAAAAGAGTTTCAGTATTTTCATTTTATACTCCGTACTTCTTCAATTTATATATCAGCGCACGCTTAGATATGTTGAGGTGTTCTGCCATTGCGTTGATATCTCCCTTTAGCTCACGCCGCTTGTTTAATAAAATTTCTTTTTCATAGCTCTCTACAGCAGCCTCTAAATCATTAATATCTTTTGGGTTATTTGTTATTGGTTCCATACTTGTGATTGATGCCGTTAATATGTTTAAGGCCTCATTGAGGCTTACTTCCTTTTCTTTCTGCAACTGATTGAGATATTGCAAGTGCGAAATTTTTTGTTGCGTATTTGCCAATTCAAGAATGCGTTTTAATTGCTGATGAAAGAGCTCGCAATAAATAGGGAAAATGCCTTGTTCGAAATTTTCTAACTCTTTGGCCTGCCCTAAAAGAATAATGGCACCGCATGGTTTATGGTTCAGATCATGCAGTGGTAAGCTATATAGCCCAGTATTAACAGGAAGCTGCGAAATAAAATCACGTAATGACGCGTTATTAATGTAGCTACCTTGCTGTAAATTCTTCCAAAATGTGGGTTCACCCTTTAATACAAGTTGAATTAAAGGGTGATCGGCATCAGTAATATCAGTGTCTAAAAAATGGCTTTGAACTTGGAGTGAGTGGTCAATGTTCCAGCTTTCTAATCTATTTTCGGTTTTATTGACCAATGAAATAATTAGCCCGCTGAATACGCTACGCGAAAAACTATATGTCAAAAATTGAACGGCTAGCGCTTCTACGTCACGGCACTCAAGAAGAGCAAGTGCATTTTTTAGTCTTGCTTTCATTTTTCTTTGTTAACCTCCGCAATAAATTCATCATTTTCCGTTGTTAAACGAATATGGGAGATGGTTTCATTACGGGCACTGAATTGAAGGAGCAACAAAGAAAGAGGCGGTAATAAGGCACCGTCAATAATTGATTCTAAGATACGAGCACCATTTTCAGCGCGAGAAGCTCGACGTAAAATTTCATTAGGGACGCTATCTTCTAACTGGATTTTTGCATTAAAACGTTGTTTCAATAAGATCATAAGACGCGTCAGCTTACTATCAACAATTTGCCGTAAAATATCAGCCGAAAGAGGTAAATAAGGAACAATTTCCATGCGGGCCAGTAGGGCGGGTTTAAAAAATGTGGTGAGCTCAGGATAAAGTGCATCTTGCAGCTCATCAGGCTTGTCCGCATACGCGGTAATCACATGGTCACCTAAATTAGACGTTAGGAAGAATGCGATATTTTTACAATCAATGACTCGTCCTTCACCATCGGCTATCTCGCCTTTATCAAATGCTTGATAGAACAAATTTAGAACGTCTGGATGGGCTTTTTCGACTTCATCAAGTAGTACAACAGAATAAGGCTTCTGACGAATAGCTTCTGTTAATATCCCCCCCTCACCATAGCCGACATAACCTGGTGGCGAACCGATGAGACGAGATACCGTATGCTTTTCTTGAAACTCAGACATATTAATAGTCGTTAGGTATTGAGTTCCACCAAACATTAATTGTGCAATTTGGATCACAGTTTCTGTTTTACCGACACCACTTGGCCCTGCCAATAAAAATGCACCAAGAGGGCGACCTGGGCGGCGTAAATCAGCGCGTGCCGTTAACAAATGTTTATGTAAGCACTGTATTGCTAATGATTGCCCTTTAATGCTTTCTTCTAAATAGCAGGGAAGGTCTGTAACAATAGATAAAGCATCTTGCGATAATCGGTTTAATGGTACGCCTGTCCATTCTGCGATAACGGCTGCAATTTGTTTTTTATCGACGTGTGGCGAAACAAGCAAATGTGTTTCATGTAGTTGAGCAAGTTGCTGGTCTAATGTTTGCAATTCCTGTTTCAGCTCATCAAATTGGCAAGTTTCTTCAGATTGGGGCTCAGTATTCTCATCGTCTAATAACGTTGAGCGCAAAGTAATAATTTGCGAAACAAGCGCTTGTTGTTGTTCCCATGCTTGTTGTATATCGGAAGCTTTTTGCTCAATCTCATTTGCTTTTGATGCTAATTCCTCAAGGCGTTCTGAGTGATTATCCAAGCCAAGATGATGTTCTCTTTTTAATATCGCTGTCTCCATCTCTATTTGCTGGAGATCTGTTTTTAATGAAGAGAGCATTTTTGGCGGCGAAGATAAATTGATCGCTGCCCTTGCACATGCGGTGTCTAATACGTCAATGGCTTTATCAGGTAATTGACGTCCTGAAATATAACGTTCACTGAGTTCAGCACTGGCTCGAAGTGCTTCATCATCGATAAAAACATTGTGTGCTTTTTCATAAATAGCGCGTAAACCACGCATAATGATAATTGCGTCCGCAGATATGGGCTCTTTAACTTGAACTAACTGAAAACGGCGGGCTAGCGCAGCATCTTTTTCGAAGTATTTTTTATACTCGCTCCAGGTGGTTGCGGCGATTGTTCTCAATTCACCGCGCGCTAATGCAGGTTTCAATAAATTGGAAACATCTAGGCCACCCTGTTGATTACCTGCACCAATCAATGTGTGCGCTTCATCAATGAATAGAATTATGGGGTGAGGAGATTGAGAAACTTCTTGCATGATGCCTTTAAAGCGTTTCTCAAATTCACCTTTAACCGCTGCACCGGCTTGCAATGCACCTAAATCTAAGGTTAGAAGTTCACATCCTCTTAATTTTTCAGGGATTTCACCGGCGATAATACGCAATGCGAGGCCTTCAATAAGCGCGCTTTTCCCAACGCCTGGTTCCCCAACGACGACAGGGTTATTTTTCCGACGGCGGCAAAGGATATCAATCATAAGGTCGAT
This sequence comes from Providencia sp. PROV150, assembly GCF_028481025.1. Lineage (NCBI taxonomy): Bacteria > Pseudomonadati > Pseudomonadota > Gammaproteobacteria > Enterobacterales > Morganellaceae > Providencia > Providencia sp. PROV150. The sequence continues at coordinate 14,703 of NZ_JAMPPJ010000001.1, forward strand.
TTCATGATCGCGACATAAAACAGGGTCGAGCTCATTATTTCGAGCTTGTTCGGTCATGTTTTGCGTAAATTTTGCTAACAATGAGTCCGACGCGATTTTGCCGTTATTTTGAGGTGCTTGTTCGTCAAAAGGCGATTCAGCAGACCCTTCTGTCCACTTATCAAAACTGAGTTTTAATTGCTCTCGATTAACTTGTGAAAGCATGTCTGCAACCGGTTTTGGGAGGTAACGCAACGGCATTTGTAATAATGTGAGAAAGAGAACACCTGAGCGAAGTTCACTGTGGTTGAATTCTGTCGATGCAAGTAACCAGCTGTCTTTCATCCACTCTACCAATAAAGGAGAGAAGCTCGGGTAGCTCTGTGTAATAGCTTGATGAGGTGGAATTTGAATATCTAATAATTCTGACAGCTTATTAATATCCAAAGTGCTCTTCTGGCTGATTAGGCGAATGTCAGTTAATGGCGTTTCAATGAGTTTCTGAAGAAACTGAGCAATCGTAATTTCAGGTTGTTGATGGCTTACACAGTAGGCTGCTGCGCTTTCTAACGCATGCTTAGCAATCGGGTGTAATCGGTTAACAAGTGTTGAGAGATCAATTTGGATCATAATGCGTCCTAGCCGAGTAAAGTATTAAGTTGTTCCACAATTCTGAGTGTTTGGTAATTCAGTTGGGATGAGTAAATCTGATAAATAATAAATGCTAATATTGCCGCACCAATGATGATGTAACGTACGCCTAACCGCTTACCTAAACGGTAGCGGCTCTGCTTGTTATCCCCTTTTTCAAACAGGATAATCGGTTTTGCATCGCCTTTAAGTTGTTGTATTTGTTTTTGTAAGCGTCTAAGCAAATGGTTAAATTCATCATTTTGCCCCGCAGATACTTTGTAACGACCTCGGTATCCAAGACAGAGACAAAGGTAGATAAACTCAATGAGGTCTAGGTAACGTTTGGGCTCACCTAATAATCTTTCAATTAAGATAAAGACCTTTTCGCCACCCCATGACTCATTATGAAAGTGGACAAGTAATGACTGTTTTACCCAGCCATTTTCTTGATCCCAGCCCAATCCAAGCGCTGTTTCATCAATGAAAGTGCACAAGACATAACGAAACGAAACAATGGCCCCAGGCTCGTAACCTTGTATTTGCAGTTGCTGTTCAATAGACGTGATGTCCATGACCACTTGCTGGTAAAGTTTCTCTGAAAGTGGTGTTTCAGACATCGCTTTCATTCGTAAAACCATACCTAAAAGTGGCGTTGCAGCATCGATCATTGGGTTAATGTTGTTACCCCTAAGTGGGATTTGGTAATTCTTCTGTGAAATACCGCTATCAACATCGTGATTAAGCAAAATATTATCAGTCATAGAGTGCTCCATCTCTTATTGCCCATAACTGAATATCTAAATCAGGGAAATTGCCAGAAACGTGGAAGGCGATATTGCCATCCTGCTGGATCCCCTTCCATTCATTACCTTGTTGATCAAAATGGAAGTAGTTATACCCAGAATGATAAGGTAATTGCCGTGGAGCAGTTGAAAGAGGGGATAAAGGGACTCCCGGTATTTGAACACTGACCAAGCTACGAATATTATTTACCGTGGTCACTTTAGTTTGCTGTGGGAACTGCCGGCGTAGTTGTTCCTGTGGCATCTGTGACTTAACTGCAATAATAAATTCCGCTTTTTGGAGCAGTTGTTTGTCATGAATAGTCGCCACTCGAATACCGTGTTCTTGGATTTGTAACGGAATAGGAATTGCACGCGGCGTCAAGACAACACTTAATGCTTCACGGATACTTTTTATTAATGGGAGAAAACTATCTGTTAAATCAAAGTGCTTATATTTTGCAATGGTATCGGGTAAGCGAGACGAATTCGTGAATGTTTGCAGCTCGCCACAAAGTTCCAATAAATCCCGAAAAAGCTTTTCAGGGTGAATGACTGGCTCTTGCGCATAATGTGAATAGAGTGGATAGGTACGGTTGAGTACTTGTAGCATCATAAATTCAGCGACATCCGCAACACCTTGCTGGCCAGGAGCACCAATTCGGGAGGCTATTTGTTTACCTCGTTCATACAAAGTGCCTTCAATCTCAGTAAGAAATTCATTGAGTAATAGCGATGCCCGAATATTCAGGAGGCTTGGAATATAATCGTTATCAAGCGTTAAGCTTCCGTTGGCATTACGTTCTCGAATACGGCATATGGGCAATGCCACGTAAGCGTCTAAGCCACTTTTACCTTGCTTGAGGATAGGGTTTAATCGTGCAACGTGGATAGTACTTAAATCACCATTTTCAGTATGTAAATCACGAACATTTTCTGTACTTTCACTATAACGTGAAAGTAAACGGCTCCCATTATGCTCATTTGAGATTTCACCAACGTTCCCATTAGCTAAAGGAAAGGCAAGGTAGATGACATTACTATCACTATCAGTAATATTTTTTATATCAATTGGTTGTGGTGATAAATCTTGGTTTGGAATAGAGAAAATTGTGCCGTCTGGCATAACGCCAGAAGCTTCTTGAATACCAATACGACCTAACGAATATAAATCGTTACTTAACGATAACGTACTGAATCCCCAAAAATGAGAGATAAAGCTCTTTAAAATACTTTCAGTAACGTAATCTTGATGACGTTGCTGTTGCTGAAAATGTTGAGGTTTGATAAATAGCCCTTCACGCCAAATTACTCTATTTTTAGTCGACATATTAATCATCCTCTTCTTGTCTAAATTCGATTTCGTTTTCTCTAATGTGAGCTAAAATAAAGTAGTGTCGTCCTTTTCCTCGGGCTTTAACTATTTTTTTCCATTCCGCATTATCAGGGTCTGAATAATAGGCAATAATGCCGATATAACGATTAGATGCCTGTAGTGTCATCGTCGGGAAGGGCTTATATTGGCCCGGCAAGATAGTGTAATCTTGGTGGTCTATATAATTTTTCTTCAGAACTTTCTCTAAGTCCCCATCTTTAGCTTCTATCTGGTCATGATCTAAAGAGCCAAATAAAGAATCTTCATTAAGATAAACAATTTGGATATTTATCGGTGCAGCTTCACCTTCCTGATTAGGGTTAATATAGGGTTCAGCGAGGATGGTTAAAGCAACCGTGGATGGCTGATCTTTTGGATAGCCAACGGGAATCGACGGGTCCAATAGAATTTGCCCCACTTTTGACGCTGTCTGTAACGTTTTACTGCACCCACTCAAAATGAAAAATGAGGCAAATAACAGTAACACTGAGAAAGTTCTAAGCTGCATTTTAAGCTTCCTCTATGCCTTTTCTTAATGCTCGGTCATAAGCATGGGAATAAACTTCATAGAATAATTTTTCAAAACCCTGCTGCCGCGATGAAGAAAGCTCTTTGTAATAGTTACTGTACATTTCCCATGCCCAGCCATCAGTCATTGGCGTGTTATCTGAAGCACGTCGGTATTGGGAAAAACGGTTTAATAAATGTTCTGGAGAAAAAGCCGCAAGCATTGTTGCTAAAGCTGTCGATATCGCTTCTTGATTTGCATGGTAATGTAACTGCATATTGTGCAGACTTTCAGTGACGGCGGAAGGTGCTGAAAGGTGAACAGGGCTACGTTCATCTGTAAACATCAATTTCATCGTATCTTCATAACTACTGTTTAGACGTAGCGGGTTATCTTCAATAGGGCGAAGTTGCTTATCCTGTAAACTCTCCTGCTGTTGCTGCAAAGCGAGTAAACCTTCAACAGCAGCTTTCATTGTTTTACCGAGCTCTATGAGAAAGTCATTAGCTTGTTGAGAGCTAGCTAAATTAAGATGGATACCTAAACCATTCATGAGAGGGTTAATGGCAACATGATCAATATCGGTCATGTGTTCATCTTCGAAAGGTGTAATTTTGGGTAAATCAATAAATTCTTGTACCATGGTATTCTCTTGATTATCTGATATCGCAAGGGCAGGTGAATAAGAGAGTGGGTCACTCAATAAAGAAGGTTCTGAGACGACGGACTGACTCTTAGAAATTAAACTGAGATTTTCATTTTCTAGCGCTTGTAAGGGATCTGTAGTGAGAGCACCTTGAACAGTTGGAACAAATGGGGACTCTTTGTTTTCATTATTTACCGTATCAATATCAAATAATGAATCTAAAGGATTATGATCTTTTGCAACAATAGATTGCGGTGTCGCTGCCATCATATTTTGTACAGGCTGCCCAGTTAAACTAATATTGGTTGTAATAACCAGTTTGCCCACTCTAATTTGATCTCCTTGGGCAAGCTTCACCGCATCAAGATGTAACGGTATAATCGCGTGATTAATGTAAACAGAGCCTGAGTTTACTTTTAAGCAAAAATGCTGATCTTTCCAGAAAACAGTAAACTGGCTGGCAGAGATAGCACCATCACCGTCTTGAATTTTCCAGTCACATTGATTGCCACTACCAATTAGGCCGCCATGTTGGGTCAATGTTGCACTCGGTAGGTAACCACTTTCTAGTTGTTCACTATTCGTTATGCTAAATGAAATTGTTGGCTGATGTTTATCCATGTCTTTTATTCCAATACCGTAATGGTGACACTTGGCTTTTTAGCCGGTTTCCCTAAAAAGCTTTGCCAACCTAATTGGTTATGATTTTTTTTACCTAAACAGAAACCTTCAGCTTGATCTTCGGCAATACTAAGACGTAAATCCCAAGCTAATTGCTCATGAAAAATGTAAGAAACGAAGGCGACGAGAGGAGCGAAATCACTACCGTTAGGTAAAAAACGCATATAACGCTCTATAGTTAACTCACTAATTTCTATAGTGCATTTTCCGTTGCAATCATGTATGTGAGATCCAAGACTAAAATTTTCACCTAATAACATTCGAGGGCGAGATTTTTGTCCGGGTTGATGAGAAATAATACCTAACTTATTTTGTTGTGATTCTGGGATAGGAACACGGCGCGTTTCCCAACCAATAACCGATACATTTTCTAAGTCAAAACAATGGGATATTAGACTGCTAATGACATCTGCTGAACGGCTCGGACTCGCTAAAAGCCCTGCATAAGCGAGCATTTTGCTGTGATTGATTTTAATCCGTCCGCGATTAACTCCATTTCCTAAACCAACAAGAGAAAACATATATTGGGAGAAGGAATCTTGGCCTTCATTCTCAAAACAGATGTAGTAGCGATATTTTCGCCAGATACGATAGAGCAATGAGAGCAATCGATGATTAAAGATATTTAAAAAATCAGAAATCCCTGGTATTTGCTGTGCATCTTCCCAAGCAAATTCATCAAGGTAATAACCAGGAAGTGGTGACTGGCTTCCTTGTAGCCCGAGAAAAGCAACTTCTAGCTCATATTGATGAGTGGCATTTTTTTCAAAAGACACGACATCTCTCGTTGGGAACGCAACATTAGAGTGTGATTTAAAGCGAATAATATCGCTACTATCACGAGTGATATCCATGTTTTGATGAATCATTTTATTTAATAATTCAACAAGTTGATAAAAATTATACTCTGTAACCGATGGGCCAGCTTGTTCCAGCCAGCGATCGATTATTTCAGTATGTGCTGGTTGATTTGTGCTGGCCACTGATAAATTTCCTTATTATCAAGGTTAAGAACCTCTAACTCATGGAACATATTAATGCTGGTATACAAGGTAAAAAATTGAGCAATAACAGTGCAAAACAAGAACAAGCTTCCCTCAGAAAGAAAAGCGTTCTGACGTACTACCAAGGTTGTTTTTAAACCACGAACTGGCAGCCCTTTGTAGATACGTTCGATATGCTCTGAATGTAAATCAACTAATGCATCTAAACGCTTTTGGGATTGCCTTGCGGTCTGCTTGTCATAAACTGAAGGTAAATCATAAAGTTGTAATATTTTTTTTAATGAATCTAGGTTCAGTAAAGATTGATAATTTAGGGATAAATTAGTTAGTTCTGACCAATACAACGTTTTATCGAGCAGTGGGTATAAGGGAACTGTTGGTTTGAATAAATTTTTAGCTGATAAAGGCCCATAAGGCATAAATGAACGGTCTAAATCAATTGAGCGTGTAGATAACTGGGATGCGATATAGCGATTAGTACAATTGAGCGAAATCGAAACCGTTTCTTCGCATTGTTGTAATTGGTGTTCGTGTTGACGAACAAAAGAAAGCCGATGGGCGTAACCATAGGTACGCTCTTTTTGAGTTATTTTTAAACGATAATATCCATCATTTTGCTCGTGATGGTTTTGATGATAAAAACTTTCAAATGCGGTATAGGTGACCGGGTAAGCTTTAGCTTCAGATGGATAGCGTAATCCATAAACTTCATTAACGGAAAAAATATCAAAACAGTGGGCGTATTGGTAATTAGGGCTTAATACATATTCCTCATCTTTTCCTGTGAGATTGATTGCTTCACTGTCAGCACGGAATAAATTCACTATTGGAGTGCAATTCAGTTTAATACTATCGTTATGAAGAATAACCCCATCGGGGATTTCTTTATCAAAATTAATAACAAGTTTGAATTGCTTGGTTTGGATAGCTAAGGGAATGTCATCCATTCCTTGAATATCCAAAAATAGAAAGGCTTCAGGAAAACAGAAAAACTCTTGTAAGATGCGGTAGCCATCATAACTATTTTTTGGGTAAGGGAGTAATGCATCCTGTTTTTGAAAACCGACAGGTTTCACTGCAAACTGGTTAAGTGGCAATACATGCTCATCTGTGACTAGTGAGGCATTCTGTATATGCTGACTTAATAAAAAATAAAGCTGATTTGTTGTAAATGGAGAACCATTTAAATAAAAACATAATTTATTTAAACCAATGTTTGCGAGAGGTTGTATTCCATCCAATTCAAATGTTATTTCAATGGCGGTTGTTCTTTGTAAAGTTTGCGTAATTTTCGCTGGTATTAACCAGAGATCACGACTTTGGCTAAATCGACATTGAAATAAAGTTTCTTGGTTGGTATTTTCATTTTGTACATAAATAGGTGTTGCATTAAAGAGTTGGCCTGCTGAAATTTTTATCGCGTGGTGGCATTCAGAATAATTAGGCTGGTATTCAACAATTGTCATACTAGGCACAGGACGTGCGTAATTTGGCCATAGCATATTTGCTAAGCTATTGGTTAATTCAGGGAATTGCCTATCGATTTGCTGCCGTAAATTACCCGATAAATATGATAATCCGTCGATAATACGGGCACTATCAGGATCTTGAATTTTATTGGATAACAGATTAACAAGCTGCGGTTTTTCTTGCGCAACTTGTTCTGCCAAATCCTTTAAGTATTCTGATTCATTCGTAAAATAGTTTTTTGATGACATAAGAGTGTTACTTTAACTGATATCTACGATTACTATCCAAATACATATTAAACTCAATGAGTTGCTGTTGATTATCTAAGTCAATACAAGCATTAATACTGAATTGTAAAGATAAACTATCTGCATCATTTTCAATGAATTGCACATCAACACTTGTGATCCTAGGTTCATAAGTGAGGATGCAACTTGCAATGCTATTCTCTAATTCGGCTTTAAAATCAACCGCAGATTGAGTCGCATCATTTAAATCAGGTATCCCTAGACATGGTGAGCCTTGGCAACCATTCGGCCGACTATTCAGGACATAATTTAAATTTTGTTTAATTGATTCAATGAGTGTATTTGTGCGTGAACGAGAGGAAAAACTCGCATTTTTCCTCTTAATTCGATCGAATAAGCTGGCTCCGCTGTTAGGGGACCAGCCATGATTGAATGACATCACTGTTACTCTTTATCAAGGCGACCAACAAGTGATAATTCAAAGTTTGCGCCCATATATTTGAAGTGTGGACGAACTTGAATTGCGACTTGATACCAACCTGGATCACCTTCAACATCAAGCACTTTAATTTCAGCTGAACGAAGAGGGCGTTTACTACGAACATCTGCTGGCGGGTTTTCTTGGTCCGCAACATATTGTTTAAGCCAGATATTCAGTTCACGCTCAAGGTCTTGGCGCTCTTTCCAAGAGCCAATTTGCTCACGTTGTAGCACTTTAATGTAATGAGCTAATCGGTTGATAATAAACATGTATGGCAGTTGTGTTCCTAACTTATAGTTAGTTTCTGCCATTTTACCCTCTGGGGTATTTGGGAAGGTTTTGGCTTTTTGAACTGAGTTTGCAGAGAAGAATGCCGCGTTATCACTACCTTTACGCATTGTTAGGGTAATAAAGCCTTCTTCTGCCAGTTCAAATTCTCTACGATCAGTAACTAAAACTTCGGTTGGTATTTTAGTTTGTAATTCACCCATCGCTTCGAACATGTGTACAGGGAGGTCATTGACGGTACCGCCACTTTGTGGGCCAATAATATTTGGGCACCAACGGTATTGTGCAAAACTATCATTGATACAGCTTGCGAGTAAGAATGCGGTATTACCCCATAAATAGTGCTCATGGTCTTGTTTAACATTTTCGGAATAGTTAAACATTTTCACTGGGTTTTCTGTTGGGGAGTATGGTAAGCGTAATAAGAAACGTGGTGCCGTTAATCCTAAGTAACGCGAATCCTCTGCTTCTCTCAGAGAGCGCCACTTCGTATGTGCAGGGCCTTCGAAGACAGATTTAAGATCTTTAATCGCAGGTAATTCAGCATAACTATTAATGCCGAAGAAATTAGGGGAAACAGATGATAAGAATGGCGCATGTGCCATCGCTCCGACAGTGCTGACATATTGCATTAACTTCATATCAGGCGCTGTGTTGTTAAATGCATAGTTCCCAACAATTGCTGCAACTGGCTCGCCGCCAAATTGTCCATAACCTGAAGAATAAACGTGCTGATAAAAACCAGACTGAACAATTTCAGGAGAAAATTCAAAATCTTCTAATAACTCTTCTTTTGTTGCATGAAGAATATTGATTTTGATATTTTCTCTAAAATCAGTACGGTCAACGAGTAATTTCAGGGAGCGCCATGATGCTTCAATTTCTTGAAATTTAGGCGCGTGAATAATTTCATCAACTTGGGCGCTTAGTTTGTTATCAAGCTCAACCAGCATTTTATCAATTAATAATCTATTGATTTGTTGGTCTTCTGATTCATTTGCGAAAAGATTACTAATGAAAGCTGCAACGCCTTGCTTTGCAATATCATACGCTTCAGTCTCAGGTGACATACGTGACTGAGCCATGATTTCATCTAAAAGAGAGCCGTTAGATGCTGGGGCTTGTTGGCCTAGAGCTTCTGTATTTAGTGACATGAAATAATCCTCTATAAACATTATTTTTGATTAGCGGCAATATCGAGTTCTTTTAGAAGTTGTTCGCGTGTTTCTTTATTTTCAAGTAATTCTTGAAGACGCTTTCTAAAAGCAGGGACATTGCCTAGAGGACCTTTTAATGCAACTAAAGCTTCTCGTAATTCAAGAAGTTTGTTTAACTCAGGAACTTGGCGAGCAATATTATCTGGTGAAAAATCTTGCAGAGATTTTACATCTAGATTGACATTAAGCTCAGAATCATTGGTGTTTTCAAGTGTATTACGGACGTTGATATTTAAATTAATACCTGCACTTTCCATAACTGAATTGAAATTGTTTTGATTAATTGAAATTGCTTTTCGTTCTTCTATTGGGGTATCTTCAGTTTTACCTGTCATATCACCCACAATCAGCATATTTAAAGGAAGTTCAACTTCAGCCTGAGCTCCACCTGTATTAGGTGTATATTTGATATTAATTCTTTCTTTAGGGGCAACACTACCGAGATTTTTCTTACTCATTTAAGTGAATCTCCTTGTATGAGTATACGATAACTTCATTCCATAAATTCAAATGCCTAAATTAAAAATTAATAATAAATTTAGAGCATACAGTTCCCTACACAGAACAGATTCTATGTTAAGAATTTTTTTCCCAGAAAGGTGTTTAAACTATCAAATTTTTATGTTGTATTTTTTAGTTTGTTAATAATATACAAATTTAACTTAGGATCAACATGTAAATTGTTATTTGAATATAATTTCGTGATATTTAGTTTGAAATGTATTCTATTTTCATGGGGTATTTTAGTTGAAAATTTTACTCATAATCTCATAATGCGTATTCATAGTTTATATGGCGATTTTTTTATCAGAATAATGATAAGTATAAGTATTTTTGCACGCTAGATAAATCTTGTTTAAGAAAATTAAGTATGAAAAGTCTGTGATGTAAATCAATTTTTTACAGCATGTAACATATTCATATATTTTTCTTACATAATTTAATTTGATTATCTATTTAATTTTATTAAAGAGAAATGAGATTTATTTTTTTACAAAATTAATATGAAATTTATAGGGGGATCATCTTATGTTTTTATATGAAAAGTTTGAAAATGAACGGAAGTATTAATGTTGACATGATGAAGTCATAATTACCTCTTGATTGAGTAAGAAATGAAATTGTAAATCACATAAATTAGGATGATTGGGAAACTCTATGAGGTAAAAGACAAATTTCAACAAGTTATAAAAATAAATATTTTATTATTTGTAACAAACCCTATTCAGCCAATGGAAGAGCCTGGACTATAAATTCAATAACTCTTTTTTTTTAACACCTTAAGGTAAATTTATTATCACAAATGATTATCATAATCATTTGTGGGCAATGTATCAGTTCTATTATTGTAGTTGTCGGCTTCATTAAAATGGAAAAATTTCAAAGTGAATGATAAGCCGAAGGTTTCCTATCTATTAGCTGGCAGGAACATAATTAGTAACTTGTTGAAATTGTTTTATAAAGATAATATTTAATATCTTAATGCCATGGATTTTATCAAGATGAATAAATTATTAGTTCCAGTTTTTTGTATTGTTTCTTTATCTGGATGTGCAGTGACTGAGTATAACTATGTTCCTGAATCACAGAAAATTAGTGAACCCCGAATAGGTCAGGTGAACCATATTACAGTAGGGCAACCCTTAGTAAGAGAAGGCAACATTAGCGAAATAGACGGAATTAAAATATTAAACCCTGTGCAGATAGATTTGGCTTACAAAATTATTCCAGGTGTATTCAAAAAAGTGGGGTCAAGTGATAAAGGCGATTTTTATATGCCAGACCAAATAGTTGACTCTGGTTCGGTCGTTGTTGAGGTTTTAGGGCAGCCTTGGAATTCACTTTTAATTAAAAAAGACTCTACTCCTAATGAGATTTGTATCGTAACAGATGTTAATGTTGCTGTTTGTAGTGATAAAGCACAAATCGAACAAGTAAAACTAAATAATACTGATGGTAACTCATTTGAAGAAGCCTTAATTTTCAATGGGATAAATGGCCATGTTGTTGATGTTAGTTATCAGAAAATAGGTTCGAATATTGAGAATCAAGGGTTTGGCGATACTATTCAGTATAACCTCAAGAATAGCGATATTATTTCTTATCGAAATGTAAAATTAAAAGTTATCGATAGTTCAGAAAACTCATTAACCTATACAGTGATAAGTAATTTTTCTGAAAATTAATGTGCTGAACATTAATTAACCAATTGAAAAACAGCGTTAAACTAAATTTAATCTCTAGTTAAGCGCTGTCGCAACATTTTTTCTCCTTTTATCCACATTCTAACTTCAAAATATTTGGATCACATCGACAATTGTAGAATATTGTCTTTTTAGCATACGTCACATACTCTAAGTTAAATTGATTTAATTTAGAGGGCGTTATTTATGATGAATATCCAATCTGATCACCATAGCTTTTTTATTTTATCTGATGACAAGCAAACTCGCATTGCTGAGATAACCTTTGTTTATACTGGCGATGATCTGGTGATTATTGACCATACAGTAGTTGATGAAAGCTTAAAAGGACAAGGCATTGCAAAGTTACTAGTTGCTAAGGTTGTTGAGCGAATGAGAGAGGAGGGTCGAAAAATTATTCCGTTATGCCCTTTTGCAAAAGCAATATTCGATAGAACACCTGAATACAATGATATCCGCCAATAATATTTGCTAATTACTGATGAGGTCAGCATGAGTATTCAAAATAATGATAAAATACTTAATTTACAGTTAATTACAGCACGCTCAAAAGATGTTGGTGGGCTTCCTGTTGCACGAGTTTTACCGACAAGAGAACGTAGACTAATAGGTGCTTGGTGCTTTCTTGACCATGCTGGACCTACGGTTTTTAAAGGAGATTCAGAGGGAATGAAGGTATCACCTCACCCTCATACCGCTTTACAAACATTCACTTGGATGATTGAAGGTGAAGTATTACATCGAGATAGTCTTGGTTATGAACAGGTTATTCGGCCAGGACAGGTCAATTTAATGACGGCAGGTTATGGGATCAGCCATTCCGAAGATACCTACGGAGAAAGTCGCCAATTACATGCTGTACAACTGTGGATTGCTTTACCGGAAGCAGTTAAAGATATTTCTCCACGTTTTGACCATTATCCTACGCTACCTCGATGGGCTGAAGGAGAAGTGCATTTCAACTTATTAGTTGGGGAATATGGTACTTATAAAGCACCAACACTGACATTTTCCCCTTTGGTTGGGCTCGATATTATTGCGAAGAAAACCGCTCGACAAGTTTTAACGTTATGCTCTGAATTTGAATACGGTATTTTTGTCATAAATGGAAGTGCCGTTATTGAAGGGCAGCAAGTGAATAGTAATGAATTAATTTATTTAGGCAAAAGTATCACTGAAATTTCTGTAGAGCTAGTTTCAGATAGCCATATTTTATTGCTCGGTGGTGAGCCTTTAAATGAATCTGTACTAATGTGGTGGAATTTTATTGGTCGAACTAAAGCGGATATTCATGCTGCTGTTGAGGAATGGAACCAAGGAAACCCACGTTTTGGCCGTGTTTTTAATGATGAACGCAACCCTACACCGGCTCCAATTATGCCATAATCAATTTAAGTAACTTCCTTGTTATTATTTTAAGCAAACCGAGAATGGTTTTAAATTTAATCTAAGGCTCGTTTTTAGTACTAAGTTTATGAGCTCATAACCTGACTTTTATCGAAAAACTGATAATATGTATACAAAAGGCTATTTTTAAGTCAAAACAAGCCGTAGCCGTTAGAGGTAGACGATAAAAATGAGTAAAAAATACCTATTGGGAATCATTTATTTAAGTTTATTCCCTGTTTCTTTTGCATCATTAGCGTTTCAAGAACAGCAATATAACCCAGTGGTGTTTAATCTGGCTCAGCTTTATGATTTCAATCCTGTTAGAGGTACTGTTAAGCAAATAAAATCAGTTGTTTATAATGAGGATAAGTCAATTAATTATGAATCAATGTTAAAAATTGGTCATGATGGTTGTGTGGAAAGTTTTACTTTTGATCAAAAGAAAGATGAGTATTTAAATGGTGCTCATAACTATCTTTTTGTAAAGCGAGTTAAAAATAAATTGATTGGTCGAGATGTTAGTGGGCCAGTCGAAATGGTGATAGGTGATAACTGTCAAATAATATCTAAAAAAGATTCGAATGGTGAATTAATCTACCAATATAACCAAGATGGCATTATTGCTGGTTCACTGCTTGCTGACACGAAAAAACAATATAGCAAAAATGATTATAATGAATTTAAACTTCCAACAACGATAAAATATTTTAAAGATAATGCAATCATATCAGAGACTATAGTAACTTATGGGAAGGATATGAGTAAGCCGTTTGATCACATGATGGACATACGCGCGTTGGGGCAAACAATATTACTCGTCAATTCTAAGTGTGATTATAACGCTAAGAATATTGCCTATAAATGTGACTTTATTTTAAGTCTTAATTCGAATGGCAATGAGATTAAACTACTAAAAAACAGTACTACTGAAGTCGACTTTTATTAAGTATAGGAGATATTCAATGGCTATTTCTGCAAGAAACCAATTGTCAGGTGTTGTCGATTCAATTGTAATGGGAGCGGTAAATGATGAAGTTATACTCGATTTAGGTCATGGTGAAAGCATTGCGGCAGTGATTACCAAAAATAGTACTAAACAACTCGGTTTAGAAAAAGGTAAACTGGCGACAGCAGTAATAAAAGCGCCTTGGGTTGTATTAGTATCTAACGCTGAAGAGTATAATTTCTCTGCTCGTAATCAATTTAATGGTGTAATTGAATCCATTGAAAAAGGAAGCGTTAATTCTGTGGTAAATTTAAAAACCACTGCAGGAACTTTGTTATCTGCGGTGGTGACAAATAATAGTACCGTAGAGTTGGGGTTAAATGTTAAAAGTAAAGTGACTGCGATTATCAAAGCTTCTAGTGTTATTTTGGCAACTAAGAAGTAGTGCAAAATATTGAAGGGCTGTCATGGCAGCCTTTTGTAATTCGTTTGTAATCATGACGCGCTTTCTAGGTCAATAATTTTAATGTGTTTACCTTTAAGTTCAATAAGCTTTCTTTCAATTAATTTCACTAGTGTACGGTTTAATTGCCTGACAGATATACCAAGCATAGCAGCTAATGAATCGCGATTTTCCAATTTAAATTCAGAACCATACTGGCTTTCGGCAAAAATTAAATAGCGCCTCAATTTATATTCAGCAGAGAATGAAGAGGAAGAGTGTAGCTGTGATGCATTAAAAAGCTTTTTGCTAAGATGTTGACAGATAAACTGTAAAAAAATAGGGGAGTTAAGCTCTTTTTTCTGAATAACCTGTAACGGAAATGCCAGCAAATAACACTCTGTAATTGCCTGTATTGTGCTATAGATACGGTTGTTTTTGCTGTTATTATTCTGAAATAACTCTAAATCACCAATAACTGAAAAGGCATTTTCAAATGAAAAAATAACATGCTTACCGTTTATTTCATAACGTTCAACCTGTAGTTTCCCCACAACAAGAAAGTAAATAAAATTAATTTTGTCATTTTGTGATATTAAGTATTCAGATGTATCTATTCTAAGCAGTTTTGCTGACTTTATTGTTTCCTCAGATAGAATTTTATCAAGCTGATAGAGAGTAAAATATTCTTCAATTTTTTCAGAAGAGGTAATTTTTTTCACAATTCATTCTCTCAGTATAGGTACTTTCGGAGAACAGTATGACATAAATTGGCGTGTGTAATAAAGGACATATGTCCTTTTAAAAATGGCAATAACTCTGCAAGCTTATTCAAAAATAACTCGCAGGATACTAACATGAAAGCGTCTTTAAAACCTTTAAGCGGATTTACTAAAAGTATAAAAACAGCAATTAATGCTATGCCAAAAGTGGAACTACATGTGCATTTAGATACGTGTTTAAGTTTTTCTTATGTTAAACAAGCTATTCCGACACTCACGTTTAATGAATTCAAACAAGGTTTTATTGCGCCAACGAGGTGTGAGGATCTTGGCGATTTTCTACGTTGTATTGAACCGCAACTTAATATATTACAGACAAAATCTGCAATAGTATTGGCTGTTGATGATTTGTTTGAGCAATTAAAAATGGATAATGTGATTTATGCCGAAATTCGGTTTGCTCCTTTATTACATACTCAGCAAGGTCTTTCAAGCCGAGAAGTTGTTGATATAACATTAGATGCGATTAATTCAGCAGTTAAAAAGTATGAAATAGAAGCGGGCTTAATTTTGTGTACCTTGAGGCATTTTACTGCCTCTCAAAGTCTTGAAACGGCAAAGTTAGTTGTGGAGTATCAATATCGTGGTGTTGTAGCACTAGATTTAGCGGCAGATGAGGCCCGTTTTTCACTAGGTAATCATGAAATGGCATTTAAGTATGTCAGGGAACATGGAGGGAATGTTATCGCACATGCTGGTGAGGCTTTAGGCTATGAAAGTGTGATTGAAACATTGGATATATTAAAAGTGTCACGTATTGGACATGGGGTAAGAAGTATTGAAAATTCAAATACGATTAAAAAGCTCAAAGCGTTAAATGTATTACTTGAAGTTTGTCCAAGTTGCAATTTAGTGTGCAATGTCTTTGACAGTATTGAAAACCATCCTATTAATGAGTTGAAGAAGCAGGGCGTTAAATTAAATATAAATACTGATGCGCGAACAGTGGCGAATGTAACATTAAATAAAGAATACCAATTATTGCATGATATATTTGGTTGGGGTATTGCTGATTTTACTGAGTGTAATATAAATGCATTACAGGCAAGCTTTATTGAGGAAGAAAAAAAAGCCCTATTGATTAAAAAGGTATTAAATCAATAGGGTAGAATGAAAGAGAAGGAGGATTTTATCTTCCTTCTCCGATTAGTATCAGATAATAATGAGCATAAATTAAAATTTGCCACATTACGATTGACTGAGACTTATCCTATGCTCATTATTAGGGTAAAATATAATGTAATTGAAAACTAATCATATTATATTTTTATTTTACACTATTTTTGCAATGTGGTGATATAATTGAAATTAGAAAAATATTTTCTAATTTATAGAATAATAAAGATTAAGTTCTAACTTAGAATTATGTTATAAATAGATGAGTTGAAATTATCTATTTATAACAGGATGAGCTTATGCCAGAAATAAGAATTGTTGCGACAGTAATTGCAAAAGATAATGAAGTCGAATTTGTGAAAGCAGCAACTAAATCAATCGTTGAGCCAAGTAATAGGGATGAAGGTTGTCTTCAATATGAATTACATCAAGATAATGCTAATCCAAATATTTTTATTTTCTTTGAAATTTGGAAGGATCAGGAGTCATTAGATAAACATAATGTTACAAAGCATTTGCAAGATTTTATTAAGAAGATAGAAGGTAAAGTCGATTCATTAGATGTGAAATTAATAAGTAAAATTGCATAATGTTAATTAATGATTACTAAATAATAAAAAGGAATACAAATGTATTCCTTTTTGAATATGGATTAATTAAAAATTTCAGTGAGATGTATTTTATAATCATTGATATATTTTTCAATATTAGGTTCTTTGATCACGTCGTTAATCATAAAGGTTGGGAATTTTTTCAATCCGAGAAATTGTTGTGATTTATGAAAGGCAAAATAGACTCCATCTACACCTCGACCGTCAAAAAAATTATCAAATTCATCAAATGCATCGATAGGGGCATTCCAATCCACTGAAAGCATATACTTTTTCCATGAAGTAGGCCCCCGGTACCATATTGCTTGCTTGGATTTTGGCGGGTACGGCCATCATTTGCATATAAATGACCGTGACGGAGGGTATAAACGTCATCCATATATTTTTTTACCATCCAAGGCATCATCATCCACCAGCCAGACATTTGGTAATAATCGCATCTGCCTAAAGAAATTTTTTAACCTCATTTTCC
Organism: Providencia sp. PROV150; assembly: GCF_028481025.1. Taxonomy (NCBI): domain Bacteria; kingdom Pseudomonadati; phylum Pseudomonadota; class Gammaproteobacteria; order Enterobacterales; family Morganellaceae; genus Providencia; species Providencia sp. PROV150. The sequence continues at coordinate 31,977 of NZ_JAMPPJ010000001.1, forward strand.
TCAGCAGTTAGGTCAATTTACCTTGTGGTGCGGTTAATTAAATTGACATCCAGTTATTCTTCCAGTTTTTTGACTATTCGGCTTACCGCGAAATTTGCTAAATTAAGTTTATCAGCCGCTTTACTAAAACTTTTTTGTTCTACCACTTCAATAAATACACGGGCTTCTTCAGATGTTGCTCTCATAATGATTTTGTTAGCCAATAAGGTGATAGAAAAGGTGTTTATTATAATAACAAAGATAGGCATTAAAATTTAAACTAAAAGTTTTAAAAGATGGAGTTTTATTAGGCTTTTAACCTAATCATATTGGAGTCTGATCTATCGCTTTTCTTAAAAGAACTTTTAATGCTTCTATTTTGTTAAATTTTGACAAAAATCTTACAAATTATAGAATAAGAAGGAATTGGTCATAGGACTCGTAAGCGTTTACGTTAGCCAACGCATATAACTTTTGGCCACACATAGGTTATGTGCTTTGTGTGTCTGTTAACCTTGGAGTCTTTTATGTCACATCAAGACCGTAATTATATTTTAGGTATCCCAAAGTTACCTGCTCGGGCGATGATTTTTCTTGTTCCTTTCTTTTTATCCCTTGTCATGAGTGGAATTGTTTCGCTGATTAGTACCATAAGAGCCTTGGGCTTCACAAGTGACGTGTTTTCACCTTGGTTGAGCTCGTGGATGCTTTCTTGGATGATAGCTTTCCCAACCGTATTTTTTGTTTTACCAATTGCAAGGCGTATTTCATTGATGTTAGTGAAAACCACATAACCGTGTTGATAAAAGTTGCTAATATAATAGTGAATTTATGGGTATTATTTTGAATGGGTTGCTATGTCGATAAAAATTATTGGTTTGTTCTTTATCACTGCGTTGGCTGAAATTGCAGGCTGTTACTTTCCTTATCTTTGGATGAAAAAGCAAGGTGGGGCTTGGCTATTGATCCCGGCAGCCTTAAGTTTAATGCTATTTGTCTGGTTACTCACATTACACCCAGAGGCAAGCGGACGAATTTATGCGACTTATGGTGGAATTTATATTGTCACGGCATTAGCTTGGCTAAAAGTGGTTGACGGTGTTTCTCTTACCGTGACTGACTGGGTTGGTGCTTTAGTCGTACTGATCGGAGCCGGTATCATTATTAGTGGTTGGAAATAGAATTCAGTGTTATCACGTCACCTTAAAAAATTAATTATTTATTTTAAAGTGACGTGGAATTTAAGCCGACAACAGAATTATTTCTTTATGTGGATTTCAGTAAATGATTACTAAATCCATAGTTAAATTTTAAATTAAATACAAGGGTTATTCTTTTCTAAGAAATAACATTATTTTCTTTTACGAAATGTTAATTGAAATGATGTTTAACTTAAATTTTTAAAATGTAACATTTGATCCAAATCAATTTAACAATAAATACTCTATTGGTAGTAATTTTAATTGATGTTTAACTACTCAGTTAATATTAATTAAACTTTTATTTTCACTTTCATTGATTTTAGGCAATATCTAATCATATTAGGCTGCTATTCTCTCACCGATTTATACAAAAAATATAAAGAGGTAGCAATGAACGTTAGTCGCAGAAAGTTTTTTAAAATCTGCGCTGGCGGGATGGCAGGTACAACTGTAGCTGCGTTAGGTTTTATGCCTGGAATGGCAATAGCTAATGTACGTGAATATAAATTACTTCGTTCTAAAGAGACGCGTAATACCTGTACTTACTGTTCTGTCGGTTGTGGATTACTAATATATAGCATGGGCGATGGCGCCATGAATGCTAAGTCCGCGATATTCCATGTCGAAGGTGACTCAGACCACCCGGTAAACCGTGGTGCTTTATGCCCTAAAGGGGCTGGCCTACTCGATTATATCCAAAGCGAAAATCGTTTACGTTATCCTGAATATAGAGCACCAGGCTCTGATAAATGGGAACGCATTAGTTGGGATGATGCTTTCACACGCATTGCACGCTTAATGAAAGATGACCGCGATGCAAATTTCATTGAAAAAAATGCGGAAGGAACAACAGTAAACCGTTGGTTATCAACAGGGATGCTTTGTGCATCAGCTGCCAGTAACGAAACGGGAATGTTGACGCAAAAATTCGCTAGATCGCTAGGAATGCTAGCAGTTGATAACCAAGCGCGTGTCTGACACGGACCAACGGTAGCAAGTCTTGCTCCAACATTTGGTCGCGGTGCGATGACCAACCACTGGGTTGATATCAAAAATGCCGATGTTGTCGTCGTAATGGGCGGTAATGCTGCGGAAGCACACCCTGTTGGGTTCCGCTGGGCAATTGAAGCGAAAAATAATAATGATGCCACACTGATTGTCATAGACCCGCGTTTTACGCGTACTGCATCAGTTGCTGACCATTATGTGCCAATTCGTTCAGGAACCGATATTACCTTTTTATCGGGCGTTTTGCTGTACCTGATTGAAAACCAAAAAATCAATGCTGAGTATGTTAAGAACTATACCAATGCGTCATTGATTGTTAGAGACGATTTTGACTTTAACGATGGCTTATTTAGTGGTTATGATGCTGATAAGCGTAGCTATGACAAAACCAGCTGGAACTATAAGTTTGATGAAAATGGTCACGCATTACGCGATGACACATTACAAGATCCGCGTTGTGTGTGGAATTTACTTCACAAACACGTATCACGCTATACGCCTGATATCGTTGAGCAAATTTGTGGAACGCCAAAAGCTGATTTCTTGAAAGTTTGTGAAATTTTAGCAACAACAAGTGCAGCAGATAAAGCTGGGACTTTCCTGTATGCATTAGGTTGGACACAACATACTGTTGGCGCACAAAATATTCGCACTATGGCGATGATCCAGTTACTGCTAGGTAACATGGGGGTTGCTGGCGGCGGAGTGAACGCGTTACGCGGGCACTCGAACATTCAAGGCTTAACCGATTTAGGGTTACTATCAACCAGTTTACCGGGTTACCTGACATTACCTTCTGAAAAACATCAGAACATTGATAGCTACCTGACTGCGAATACACCGAAAGCGACCTTGCCAAATCAGGTGAATTTCTGGAGTAATTATCCTAAATTCTTCGTGAGTTTGATGAAGTCTTTCTATGGGGATTCAGCACAAGCAGAAAACCAATGGGGTTATGATTGGTTGCCTAAATGGGACCAAGCTTATGATGTGATGAAGTATTTTGACATGATGAGCAAAGACCAAGTGACGGGCTATATCTGTCAAGGGTTTAACCCAGTGGCTTCATTCCCTGATAAGAATAAAGTGGTTAGCTGCCTCAGTAAATTGAAATACCTGATTGTCGTTGACCCATTAGTCACTGAAACAGCGAATTTCTGGCAAAATCATGGTGAGATGAATGACGTTGATACGGCTTCGATTCAAACCGAAGTGTTCCGTTTACCATCAACTTGTTTTGCAGAAGAAGATGGTTCGATAGCCAACTCAGGTCGTTGGTTACAATGGCACTGGCAAGCCGCAGATGCCCCAGGCGAAGCGCGTAACGATGGCCAAATCTTAACCGGTATTCTGTATAAGATCCGGGAATTGTATGAGAAAGAAGGTGGCCAAGGCCAAGATCCTCTGATGCAAATGAAATGGAATTATAAACAACAATTCCATCCTGAATCAGAAGAAGTGGCGAAAGAAAACAACGGTGTTGCACTGGTTGATCTCTATGATGCAGACGGTAACTTACAAGCGAAAAAAGGCGAGCTGCTCAGCTCATTTGCCTTATTACGTGCGGATGGTTCAACGGCATCTTCTTGCTGGATTTACACTGGTAGCTGGACCGAGAAAGGCAATCAGATGGCTAATCGTGATAACAGCGACCCATCCGGTATCGGTAACACATTAGGTTGGGCATGGGCATGGCCTTTGAACCGCCGTGTGATTTATAACCGTGCTTCTTGTGATACCCAAGGTAAACCGTGGAATAAAGACCGAGTGCTTATCGAGTGGAATGGTAAAAAATGGGTCGGTAATGATATCCCTGACTTCAATGCTTCTGCACCTGAAGTGGGAACAGGGCCATTCATCATGCAACCAGAAGGTTTAGGTCGTTTATTTGCTATCGATAAGATGGCAGAAGGGCCATTCCCTGAGCATTATGAGCCATTTGAAACACCACTTGGCACTAACCCGTTGCACCCGAATGTGGTTTCTAACCCAGCAGCGCGAATTTTTGATGAAGACAAAAAACGTCTTGGCGACCACAAAGATTTCCCTTATGTAGGTACCACATACCGTCTAACAGAGCATTTCCACACATGGACCAAGCATGCTCGCTTGAACGCGATTGCTCAGCCAGAGCAATTTGTTGAAATCAGCGAGACACTAGCTAAAGCTAAAGGAATTGCGTTAGGCGATAAGGTCAAAGTCAGTAGTAAACGTGGTTTTATCAAGGCAGTTGCGGTTGTCACTCCTCGATTACAAACGCTGATGGTGGATGGAAAACCAATTGAAACTGTTGGACTACCGATTCACTGGGGCTTTGAAGGCGCGACTCAAAAAGGGTTTATCACCAATACGTTAACGCCGTCTGTCGGCGATGCTAACTCTCAGACACCTGAGTATAAGGCATTCTTAGTTAACATTGAGAAGGCGTAAGGGAGGGAACATGTCCATGCAATCTCAAGACATTATTAAACGTTCCGCGACCAATAGCATTACGCCTCCGCCACAAGCGCGTGATGATAAACTTGAAGTCTGTAAGCTCATTGATGTGTCATCTTGTATCGGCTGTAAAGCTTGTCAGGTGGCATGTTCTGAGTGGAATGATATCCGTGACGAAGTTGGCCACTGTGTTGGGGTTTATGATAACCCAACGGATTTAAGTGCAAAATCGTGGACGGTGATGCGTTTTAGCGAAACCACTGAAATGGGTAAGTTAGAATGGTTGATCCGTAAAGATGGCTGTATGCACTGTACCGACCCTGGATGCTTGAAATCTTGCCCATCAGCAGGAGCAATCATTCAGTACGCAAATGGTATTGTGGATTTCCAATCAGAGCACTGTATTGGTTGTGGTTATTGTATTGCAGGTTGCCCATTCAACATTCCTCGATTAAATCCGAAAGACAATCGAGTGTACAAGTGTACCTTGTGTGTTGATAGGGTGAGTGTAGGCCAAGAGCCAGCATGTGTGAAAACCTGTCCAACGGGTGCTATCCGTTTCGGTACGAAAAAAGAAATGTTGGAATACGGTGCAGAGCGCGTAACGAAATTGCAAAATCGGGGTTATGCGCAAGCGGGAATTTATGATCCTGAAGGCGTTGGTGGTACGCATGTTGTTTATGTACTTCACCATGCTGATAAACCTGAACTGTATCATGGCCTGCCTAAAGACCCACAAATTGATACGCCAATCAATCTGTGGCAGGGCATCTTGAAACCACTTTCTGTCGTTGGATTTATCGCGACCTTTGCAGGGTTGATTTTCCACTATGTGGGAATTGGTCCGAACAAAGAAGTGAGTGATGAAGAGGAGAAAGATGACCATGAGTAAGAAAAGCAAAATGATTGTGCGGACTAAGTTTATTGACCGCGCGTGTCACTGGACGGTTGTCATCAGCTTCTTCTTGGTTGCTTTGTCGGGGATAGCGTTATTTTTCCCAACACTGAAATGGTTGACGGAAACCTTTGGTACACCACAAATGGGGCGGATTTTACACCCTTTCTTTGGCGTACTCATTTTCGTCGTGCTGATGTTTATGTTTGTTCGCTTTGTGAAGCACAATATTCCAGATAAGCAAGACTTACCTTGGATCAAAAATATTGTCGAAGTATTGAAGGGCAATGAACATGAAGTGGCTGATGTCGGTAAATATAACGCCGGCCAAAAAATGATGTTCTGGAGTATCATGAGCCTGATTTTTGTGCTCTTGGTCACCGGTATTATTATTTGGCGCCCTTATTTCGCACATTTATTCCCAATGTGGATGGTGCGTTGGGGGCTGTTGATCCATGCTGTTGCTGCGATTGTCTTGATCCATGCCATTTTAATTCATATGTACATGGCATTTTGGGTTAAAGGTTCAATCAACGGAATGATCGAAGGGAAAGTTAGCCGCCGTTGGGCGAGAAAACATCACCCTCGTTGGTACCGTGATGTCGAAGCGAAAGAAGCTAAAGCGGAAGCTGAAAGTAAAAAATAATTTACGCAGCAGACGCTAAATAACTTAAAGCCATCACATTGTGATGGCTTTTTTGTGGGGGTTTTTGCGAGTTTAGTTTTTATTGATGAGACGATTTTAAATAGTCACTTGCCTTGATGCGATACAGCACATGTTCTTGTAACCAATGGCCATCAGGAAGTGCAGGGTGATAAAAATTATTTGGGTGTTTTATCATTCCAAGTCTTTGCATTACGGATTCTGATGGTAAATTGACCACAGCGGTGAACGCAACGAGCTCTTCTAGTTTTAGTTGTTCAAATGCAAATTTGATCGCGGCGTGAGCCCCTTCAGTCGCATAGCCGTGACGCCAATACTCGGGAAGTAAACGCCAGCCAATTTCAACACAAGGGGAAAAGGGCAGATTAGCAGCAGGAATATTTAAACCAATAAACCCAATAAATTGTTTGTTGGATTTCAATTCCACAGCCCATAGTCCCCATCCTCCTTGTTGAGCAAATTTATCTATGATGGTTTCCATAAATTGTGCATTTTGCTGCTCATTTAGTACTGAAGGAAAATAGCGCATGACATCGGGGTGGCTATTCATTTGGTAAAGTGGTTGCTTATCTTCTTCTTGCCAGCCACGTAACCGCAAACGTGCAGTTTCTAATCCAGTGATTTTCATGCCGACTCTTTATTAAGGCGCATGTGCAGAATAGGGAATGGATTGCCTTCACCATCTAATTCAGAACGTGCATATTGTTTAAAACCCATATGCTGATAAAACCCGATAGCTTGAGGGTTTTGTTCGTTAACGTCCAACTCAGTAATACCTAAGGTATCAATAGCATATTGAAGAAGTTTCTTCCCTGTGCCTTGGCCTCTATTTTCTTGAGAAATAAATAACATTTCAAGACGGTGTTTATCGCACCCTAGAAAACCGGTCATATTGCCTGCGCTATCGAATGTCACAAAAACAGCTAAATGTGGTAAATAAATATCTTTGATAGCAATTTTTAGTTCAGCAATTTTTTCTTCAGTTAAAAAATGGTGAGTTGCCCTCACTGAAGACTCCCAAACACGAATAATATCATCATCGTGTGCACGTGTAGCGCTTTGGACTATCATTATATTGTCTCCGTATATTGACTGGAAAATATTAACTTTTGCTTTTCTTATGTCAACCGCTGGTTTTAAATTTACTTTAAGGTTGTTTTTGAGATATTTATCGCAGAAAAAAAAGTCAACTTCGTCATTATTAGATAAGTTACGGCGTAATTTTCTCGCCAAATTTTTTATATAGCGATAAACGTATTTTTCTTTGTTGATTTAATCGTAGGGGTATCTTAATGAAATATAAATTACTAACTCTCTGTTTATCCGCGGCATTATTAACACCTATTGCACCTGCATTGGCGAATACAGAGACCAAAGCAGATATGGTTTTGGATCAAGTTTTAGTCCTTAGTCGCCATAATTTACGTACACCTATTGTAAATACCGGTATTCTTACTGAAGTAACTGATAAAAAATGGCCTGCTTGGGATGCACAAAGTGGATATCTCACAACGAAAGGTGGCGCACTTGAAGTCTATATGGGGCATTATTTTAGGGAATGGATAGACCAAAATAAATTACTTGCAGATGAACTGTGTCCAACGAGTAACGAAGATATATACCTTTATACAAATAGTCTACAAAGGACGATAGCAACTGCCCAATTTTTTGCAGCAGGAGCCTTTCCTGGATGCAAGGTAAATATTCATCATCAGCCTGAAATTGGTAAGATGGACCCTGTTTTTAACCCAATTATTACGAATGCCTCTCCTGAATTTAAGCAACAGGCACTCGCTGAGATGGAGAAATATTTTAAAGGTTTATCACTAACTGCGGGTTATGAAGAATTAGATAGTGTATTGAACATTAAAGATTCTCAAAAATGTAAAACAGATAAGTTATGTAATTTAAATAGTCAAAAAAACAGTTTTATTATTGAAGCAGAAAAAGAACCGGGCGTCAGTGGTCCATTAAAAATTGCAAATTCAGCGGTGGATGCAATAGACCTTCAATACTATGAAGGTTTTCCTGCAAATGAAGTCGCTTGGGGGCTTGTGAATACCCCTGAAAAATGGAAAAAACTGAATACGTTAAAAAATGCTTACCAAGAAACGTTATTTACACCAAAAATTATTGCCAAAAATGTCGCACATCCAATATTAAATTATATCGATAAAGGTTTTGTTTCGGCCGATAAAGGAGAAACTGCAAAATTTATATTCTTAGTCGGTCATGATTCGAATATTGCGTCATTGATGTCAGCAATGGATTTTAAGCCATATCAATTACCAGAGCAGTATGAGCATACCCCGATTGGGGGGAAATTAGTATTCCAACGCTGGACGGATAAGCAAGCTAATAAAGATTTTATGAAAGTAGAATATGTTTATCAAACAGCAGATCAGCTGAGGGATAACACCTATTTATCATTACAGACCCCTCCTAAACATATCACATTAGAGCTAAAAGGGTGTCCAATTGATAAAAGCGGCTATTGTTCTTGGGAGGATTTCCAAAAAGTCATGGCGACAGCCCTAGAGCAGTAATAACAAAGCCTAAGTGCCCCGCTAACTTGAGTGGGGCATTATTTTTTGGGATGATAGCTAAATTATATTTTCGGTTTATGAATCTCTTATGTGGACAAAACAGTCACGATGCCTATTCAGTTTTTACAGCTAAATCAAATTAGTATTGCAGATCTTATCGCATTAAATACTCATCCAGCCGTACTCGAACATATGCCTTTAGGGAGTAATCAATTCGATGAACAGGCCTGCCGTCAGTGGGTCATAGGAAAAGAGCAGCATTGGGAGCAATATGGCTATGGCGTATGGGCCATTATAGTTGATGGCCAGTTTGCTGGTTGGGGAGGGCTACAAAATGAAGCGGGCGATGCGGATTTAGCTTTAGTTTTACATCCTAAGTTTTGGGGAAAGGGAAAATATATTGTTAATAATATAATTAATAAGGCATTTACATCATTGAAGGTTGAGTCAGTCACGATACACTTACCGTTAACACGTAAGAAAGTATCAGCAATTTTGCGTTATGGTTTTATTGAGGAAGCCATCGTTGATTTTGACGGTATTCCTTTTAAGCGTTTTAGATTAAAACATTCATCAGTTTTATAGCATAAAAAAACCCTGCTAAAAAAGCAGGGCGTGAAAGTCACGAAAATGTTTATGAGTCTTTAATTTACCCTAAATGAGTGCATAAATAGCCTCATAAAGTGTGTGTCTTTGCTGTTTTTTGTAACAATCATTAAGGCTAAACCTTTTATTTGTAAAATGCGTTTATTTGGCAGAAAATAGCACTTTAGCCTTTATTATCGAACGACTAATACGCTAGTTTTCGCATAGCGAACTACTGATGCGGCATTAGAACCGAGCAAATAGGTTGACATACTCGGGCGGCGCGAACCTAATAAAATTATATCGGCGTTAATATCTTCTGCTGTTGCCAAAATTTCGTCTTTAACAGAACCGACGGTTGCTTTTGCCTTTACTTTATCTGCAGGGATATCAAATAATTTAATTTTTTCTTTTAACTCGCTAAGAATGATTTCAGCTTGTTTTTCATCATCAGGGAAGTCCCCTGGTAAGATTGTGCCACCGTAGCGCAAATAATTTGAAATTGGTGCGGTTACGGCAAGAAAGTGTACTGTTGCATCGTTCAATTTTTGTAGTGAGTTAACATGAGGAACTAATAAATTAGTGAGAGCATCTTCGGTTACATCGATCGGTACTAAAATTGTATTGTACATAATATCTCCCTTTTTCTTTTATATTATAAGCTTAGACCAATATCATACATTGTGAATTTGATTATTAATAGTAATGAATTTATTGGTGAAAGGGTGTGAGCAAGTAGCCGTAATAAGATTTTTTATCAAAAAATAGAAGTGCCCGATGTCATTATAATGAGCGACATCAGGCAAATGGCGGGAAATACTAAGTCAGATTTATTTTTTTACGCAGGCTTCTTTTAAACCAGCTTTACAGGCTTGAGCTAGATATTCAGCTGCAGATTTTTCGTTTATTTCAATTCCTTCACCACTTTCTAGCATTTTACCTACTTGATATTGCGCTGGTGGGAATTTTTTATCAGCAGATTTTTTGAACCATTCAAAAGCCGTAATATAGTTTTGTTTTACACCAATACCTTGATAGTAAAATTGGCCCATATAATTCTGAGCTTCAACATTGCCTTTATTGGCTGATTTCTCAAACAGATCCATGGCAGTTTCGAGGTTGGCTTCAACACCATTACCGTTTAAATACATATCACCTAAAAATAACTGAGCATCAGAATTACCTTTATTTGATGCCATTGTTAGCCATTTTTTTGCTTTACCATAGTCCTGTTTAAGCTCATTCCCAAGGTAATAGCCAATTCCCAACATGACTTGCGCTTTTATATCCCCTTTTTGTGCCTCCTGTTCGATACGTTTGATGGTTTCTTTGGGAACTGCAGCAACACTTAGGTTAATTGAAAAAGCACATAAAATAATAAATGAGAGAATTCTAAGCATGATTGATGTCTTATATTAGCGTTGTTTATTTCTATTTTTTAATAAAATGTCTCGATGAGATTTACTGTCAACAAAGTATATTATACAAAGAGAATTTACATCAAAATACGTAATGTAAAATAAGCTACATGCTCATCTTTTTACGCATTTTTAGGATAATTGATTACTTCTATACTCTACGATTTTAATTGAAAAATATCAATATGTAATAAAAATTACAATATATTGAAGTATGAAATTTAATGTTTCTTAGTCATTTTATGTGTTTATTGTAACAAGATCTTAATAAAGAAAGTGGTTGAAAAATCATATAAATCAGGTGGTAATATAAGTAAGCTTTGGGTGATTATTTTAGAAAAATATCTTATGCTAATAAAATCTCGATATAAAACACATAAAAAGTGAAAAAATAAATTAAATAGTATGTGCTATAAGAAAGGTGTGAATCGAAATTTACAGAATTCACACCTTCAGCAATATGCGAAAAATTTTTACTTTAACGGCTTAAGAAAGCTTATGACTCAAATAATGGCGTAGGTTTTCCGTTGTCATCAATTGCAACAAAATTAAACTGGCCATGTATTACTTCTTCACGACCATCTGAATACATATCTTCTAGAAAAATCGATACGTTGACCGTTAAACTGGTTCTTCCGACTCGAATAACTTTACCTACTAACTCAACAATGGTCCCTGAAGGGATTGGGTGGGTAAAGTTAATTTTCTCAGTTGATACCGTAACGAGGCGTTTACGGCTAAACCGTGTTGCGGTAATAAAAGAAACTTCATCCATCCAAGCTAGGGCGGTACCACCAAACAAAGTACTGTGGTGGTTAGTCGTTGTTGGAAATACGACTTTAGAGACGCGAGAAATGGATTGCTCAATTTTTTGTGCGATGACATCGTCAGCGATGGAGCTCATGGTCTGCCTTACAATTGTTACTGGGTGTATTAGAAATGTTAAAGACCAAGTGTAATACTCCTCTCAATTTAATTCAGCAATAAATGTGAAGTGAATCGTTCCAGTTGAAAAGTTTTTTCATATTTTCGTATTTAGGAAAAATAGGGGGAAATATTAAAGACTCAAAACTAGACAATGAGCCTTTAAATTGCTGAAAAAAGATGGGGGTTAATTATCTAAATATTCGGCGCTCATGCGAACTGCTTTTGCATTGCTGCCATTTTTAACGCAAGAAACTAAAAACGCATTAGATTCAGCCCAAATAGTTGCAGAAAAATCTTCGCCATCAATATCTTTTTCAATGGTAACAGGGTATTTTTCAACGCCCTCAAGCCACTCGATTAACCCTGATTTACACGTTGGAAAGTCGTCTTTTGCTATTGAGCCATTTAAAACCGGCACGGCAATTTGTGGTTTATTGTTGTCAGCAATCATGTCCTCTAATTGCTCTACGGTATACGTTTTTTCAGCGAAAGCAGTGGCGCTTAATAGTGAAATCGTTATTGCTAATAGTAATTTATTCATAATCACTCCATTTGATTTAAGTTTCGAATACTAAGCAATAGAGCCACAATAGGCAATAAAAAAACCCTTCATATAGAAGGGTTTTTGTGAGCAAATTTTACAAACATGTATTAACTAAATCTGTACAGACTAAATGGTTTCACATTCAGTGAGGGTTCTTTGCCTAATAGCAAGTCAGCTGTGAGCTCGGAAGAAACTGGGCTTTCGGTCATCCCCCAGCCTGTGGCAGTATTGATAACTAGACCAGGATATTCATTGACTTGAGAAATGATTGGGTGCTCATCTGGTGCGATGGCCATAGCACCACTCCATTGGTCAATCAGTTTAGAATCCTTAAATGCAGGGAATTCTGTTTTTAATTTCTCAAATGATGCATTCAGCTCTGGTAAATCAGGTAATGCCGTCATATTTCTGTGTTTTTCAAATGGTGAAACTTCATCCAGTTTCCAGCTTGTTGGCTCAGTAAATGAATTAATTAATTGTTCATTTAATGAAATATGCACAGGGAAATCAGGCATAGATAGCAGTGGAATGTATTTATAGCCATAGACGAAGGAGTCTTTAACAACCGGTGCAACAATCACACGAGGAGATGTTGCATAGGTACCATCTGCTTGTTCACGGAAGAAAATATTCCCCGGTAAAGCAACGTTACCCCCCGGTGCAGTTGGTGAACCGGTGATCAGTTGTTGAGATTGATAAGCTGGTAATGTTGGGACATCCACACCTAAGTTTTGCATAAACAGCCTTGACCAGACGCCACCTGCCACAACAACACGTGAGGTCTTGATAGGCCCTTTCTCGGTGACGACATCAGAAATTACGCCTGCTTGAGTTTCTAAACCTCTTGCTGCACAGTTAGTATAAATTTTTATTCCTAATTTTTTCGCGTAATCAGCCATGACGAAGGTTGCAATTTCAGCATCTAAGCTACCAGAGTCTTCTTCAAACCCTGCAATGGTCCATTTAGACTGCGCACCGTTTAAACGTTGGTTGAGTTCAGCACCTTCGATAATGCGTGTTTTGAATGGAATATCTGAACCGACATTTTTACTGCGAGTATCAATCCACTCTCTAACATTGACAAGATCTTCTTCATCGAATGGCACTTCAACGCGGCCTTGAGTACGATAGCTTGTATCTGCACCGACTTTCGCGTTCATCTCTCTCCAACGTTGTTTGCCTAAGTGGTGGAGTAAGAAGGTTTCATCTGGCATTTTATAAGTGATAACTTGGCCGTAGAAGCGGGATGATTGCTCGCCTGCGATGTTACCTTTTTCAACAATAACAACATCTAAACCACGTCCAACCAGCTCAATTGCGGTCATGATCCCCAGAATTCCAGCACCAATAACAACGACGTCAGCTTGCTGTGGTAGAGGGCCTTCAGTTCCTGCAACAAAGCCATGTCGTGGCTTACCAGGAACAAATCGACCTTCACGCGTTAACATTGGAGTTAAAATTCCAGCCCCTGCAGCAACGGCAACAACACCACCGCCAATCAAAAATTTTCTTCTAGTTATAGCCATCTTATTAAGTTCCTTATATCGAATGAGTTTTTAACAATTGACCAAAGCTTCAATTAGAAATGTTTATAATTGTAATTATATCTTTAATAATAATTATAATTGTAAACCAAATTGAGTTGAAATTAAAAGATTTGTTTAAATGTTAAAAAAATTTATTTTTAGATAAGGAATGGACGCCAATATTTCGAGAAAAATAATGGCGCTGGTAGAATTCGGATAGAGAAACAGATAGGGAAATAAATGGCTTTTTTCTTATCTATTTGATTTGTAATGTTTAAATGTGGATTTGGCCTGTTAAAAATAAAACGGCTTTACCTGTTAATTTTACTCGGTCAGAGGTTAGCTCACATTGAACTACCCCTCCGCGCGATGAAATCTGTTGGCCTATTAACTGCGATTTATTCAGCTGTTTGGCCCATATTGGGGCAATGGCACAATGTGAGGTGCCTGTTACAGGGTCTTCGTCAACCCCTTTGGCGGGAGCAAAGTAACGAGAAACAAAGTCACAATCGCTATTAGCACTTTCTGCTGTAATTGCTAACCCAGGTAGAGAAAGCTGCGAAAGTTTTAACATGTCTGGCTGACAGTTTTGAACGTGCTCTGCACTTTCAAGAAAACACAGATAACGGTCTTTTGCTATCCAAAGATCTTTGATTTTGACACCAAGGATATCGACGAGGTGTGGGTAATGGTTTGGATGGCTTTGTTCGGATTCAAGAATTGGAAAATCAAGTGTAAATCCTTGTGCATTTTGCGTCACAACGAGGTCACCCGACAGAGAATTAAATGTTAAAGGATGAATGTCTTGCTCGAGCACTTGATTTAACACAAAAGCAGCGGCAAGTGTTGCATGGCCACAGAGTGTTACTTCAACTTTAGGGGTGAACCAGCGAATATGATGGCCGACTAAAAATGCGGTTTCTGACAAGTTAACCTCTGCGGCAATGGCAATGAGCTGTTCATCTGGTAACCAGTTATCGAGTAATACAATCGCTGCTGGGTTACCGCGAAAAAGGGTATCTGTAAAAGCATCAACATAGTAAATAGGGGCGGAAAGGCTCATTGTATGATTTCCTAAAGTCATTATGGGATGATGAGAGAGCAGTATAGCGCCTATTTTATCAGAAATAATAAGCAAACTATTAAGTGGGGAATGATGCGGAGGATCCGGTAGCGTGTGGGCTGCTACCGGATAGAAGACAATTAATCAGCGCTATTAAGCATTAGCTTCATTTTTGTCTGCATTTTTAAGCATTTTTCTAACAGGGATAATCAACGCTGCTAATACGACCGCACAGATCACCAGTGCAATAGAGACGTGGGAGAATAGCTCAGGCATCGAATCTAATTGGTCTTTGCGAATGTTACCCCCCATGATACCAGCTGCAAGGTTACCCAATGCGCTAGCACAGAACCATAACCCCATCACTTGGCCGCGCATTTTTTGTGGTGCGAGCAAGGTCATGGTTGCTAACCCGATAGGGCTTAAGCACAGTTCTCCTAATGTCAGCAATAAGATACTGCCAACTAACCAGAAAGGTGAAACTCCGCTTTGGGTTGCGAGTACTTGGTTTGCGGCCACCATCATGATAGCAAAGCCGCCCGCAGCAAATAAGATACCAATCACGAACTTGGTCATGCTGCTTGGGTTCATATTGCGTTTAGCCAACGAAGGCCAGAACCAGCTAAATACTGGGGCTAACAATATAATGAACAAGGCATTGATTGATTGGAACCAAATGGTTGGAATTTCAAAACTCCCCATTTGGCGGTCAGTATAGTCACGAGCAAAGATATTAAATGAAGTGGGTTTTTGCTCAAAGGCTGACCAGAAGAATGCGGCTGCAATCAGTAAAATCAAGCATGCCAGTAAACGAGAACGCTCGCTGCTGTTTAAACCGCCAAGGAAGAACATAAATAAGAAATAGATGCCCACACAGGTCGAGATAACATAAGCAGAACTTTTCGCAATTATTGAGGCATTAAATGGGATCGTACCATTATCAATCAAGATAACCAGTATGGCTAATAGCACCATAGCAAAGGTAACCCATTTCCCCACGTTTTTGCGCTCAACCGTTGGACGGTTCCAAGTAGAATCAAGGCCAACTTCTTTATCATAACGGCGCATTTGAGGAATGGCGTAAAAGCGGAAAATTAACAGGGCAATTAACATTCCTAAACCACCAAGGCCAAAACCTAAATGCCACCCATATTTTTCATGAAGTGGGCCAATAATTAACGGGGCAATAAATGACCCCATATTGATACCCATATAGAACAGGGAGAAACCGCCATCACGGCGTGTATCTTCTTTCTTATACAGGGTTCCTACCATCACGGTAATACAGGTTTTAAATAACCCTGTACCTAATACGATGAGCAATAAGCCGACGAAAAAGAAAGTATTTGATAAAAATGCAGACATTGCGATGGATAAATGGCCAAACGCAATAATTAAGGAACCGTACCAAACCGCGCGGCGTTGGCCTAACCAGTTATCGGCTAACCAACCACCCGGTAACGAGGTGATATAAACCCCTCCAGCGAAAATACCGACGATAGCCGAAGCTTGTTCAATAGGTAATTCCATTCCGCCTTGTAATAATGCCGCACTCATAAATAAGATAAGTAACGGTCTAACTCCGTAAAAAGAGAAGCGTTCCCACATTTCTGTGAGGAAAAGCGAACTCAATGGGTATGGATGCCCAAAAAAAGTTTTTGTTTTAGTCGCAGAATTATTCATCTGTGAACTCCCATAAATACTCTCTTGAGAGGTTGTGCATGATATAAAACACCAAGCCGTGCGCCTGAGTGCCAATTGTTATTGATATGTTAACATGAATATATGAAACATATTTTTAACATACATTATTATAGAATCACCTATATACAGAATGAATTTATTGTAAAAGGTGTGTTTTTAAGGTGAAAAGTCGATATAACTCTCATTTCTCACGATAAGCTAGGGGAAGATACAGGATTTTAGTTGACAATAAAAGAAAGAATTTTGAATCGATTAAGTTATTTAAAATCAAGTGGTTATATGTGTTAAAATTTGATTTTAAGGAAAGTAAGGCAATAAAGCTTATAAATCATCAGGTTTTTGTACAAAAAATAGCAAGAGGCTTATTGGTCGGTAGGGGAGGCTCGCAGGCCATCGGATTGGCGCCTGATGACTAACCATGAATAAATTAAGTTGAAGAGAACTAACGCAGCGGTGAAAAAGAATACGGCTCTGAAACCGTAAGTTGCAGCGACAAACGACCCCATCAATGGCCCTGTCACATTCCCAACATCTCGCAATGCTTGGTTATAGCTGAAAATACGTCCCGTTACTTGATGGGAAATATTATAGATAATTAACGTTTGTACTGCGGGTAATAGCGCAGCATTCAGAGCCCCAAGCATAAATCGGAGAAAGCCTAGCTCCCAATAACTACTTACCAGCCCCATTGGGAATAATACAAAAATAGATGCGCCCAGCACGGCGAGTAAAACTTTTTCAGGGCCTATTCGGTCACTGAGTTTACCTAACATGGGCGCACTGATTAAAGCCGCAACACCAGGAATGGAAGCTATCACACCACTGACAAAGGCCAAGTTTTCAAGGGAATCAGATAAGTCACGTACATAAAGCGTGATGACAGGGTTGATTGAGCCCATAGCAGCTTGAATAATCATGGTGGTAAAAAAGAGGCTGATAACTAAGTTTTTATTACGTAAAGAGGCAAAAACTTGTTTGCTCGTTAATGCATCTTTGCGAGAAACAGGCGTGAAGCGTTCTCTGACATAAAAAAGCGTGACAAAAAAGCAGATAAACAGCACCGTTGCGGTAATAAAAAAGACGGGACGTAAGCCATACTGGTCAGCAAGAAAACCGCCAATGAGTGGGCCAATAAGTGCGCCACTTACTGCACCAGTAGCGAGGACACCCATAGCCCAACCACTTTTTTTCACGGGAACTTGAGTTGCAATCAGCGCGTTAGCATTGGGAACAAAACCACCCAATAAACCTAATATGGCTCTTAAGGCTAAGAGCTGCCAAATATTTTGTGCAAAACCAATAAGCACCATCACGATAGCCATCCCTAGTGCTGAACGCAGCAGCATGAGTTTACGGCCTTTACGATCGGATAATCGACCCCAAAATGGCGCAGCAATCGCGGAAAATAAGAAGGTGATACTAAAAACTGCCCCTGTCCATAGGTTCAAAGAGGCATGGTCTTTAACGCCTAGTTCTTCAATATAGAGGGGGAGAAAAGGCATGATCAGGCTAAAGGCGGCACCTGTTAAAAAACAGCCGAACCACACGACGTATAGGTTACGTTTCCAATACTCTGTTTTTCCCGTCATAATTTTCCCGTTATATTCAGTTCTACAGCGTTGTTGGCTTCATTTGCCTAATGTACGCTCTTTGGGATGTCTTCATTTTCCCGCCTAGCTGTAGACCCGACTATTTAGGAAAAACAGTATGAAAAACAGCAAGAAAAGCATCATAAAAAACAGTTGAAAAACCACGCCATAATTTATCTGCTTACACTAATTATTAATGATGGATTTTATCTAAATCTCCGTATAACGAAGGCTCCCCTTCAGGACGCGTTTTAAAACGGCGATGTAGCCACATATATTGTTCTGGTGATCTGAGGATTTCTTTTTCAATAATTTGGTTCATCATGGTTGCGGTAGCCACATTATCTTCAATTGGGAAATCATCAATGGCAGGTTGAATGATTAATTCATAACCTTTACCCGCAGGTAAACGTCTTGGTGTAAAAGGTACCACTAAAGGGGAAGCCAGACGTAAAATAATTTGCGAGCCATTGGTTGTCGCTGCATCTTTTACGGCGAACAAAGGCGCAAATGTACTATTGCGTGGGCCGTAATCATGGTCGGGGGCATACCATAAAATTTCCCCATTTTTTAAGTCACGAACCATGCCTTTCATATCTTTGCGATCCAACATATATTTGTTGGAACGTAACCGCCCACGGGTTTGTAGCCAATCAAGGAGGTCATTATCATTGGCGCGATATACACCAATGCCCGGATTTAACATGCCAAAGGCACGCGCACCCATTTCCAAGGTTAAAAAATGAACACCAAGCGCGATAATGCCTCTACCTGTTTGGCGGGCAGCAACAGCATTTTCTTCCCCAATGACTTTGACCCAGCGACGAACGCGCCAATCAGGCCAAAACCAAGCCATGCCCGTTTCAAATAAGCCCATGCCGACAGATTCAAAGTTTTTGTCAACACAGCGTTGCCGTTCTTGCTCACTCATGTCTGGAAAACATAATTGCAAATTTCGCTCTGCGACTTTCACCCGTTTTTTCAAAAAGCGTTTAGAAAATAACCCTAAACGCGTTCCCATCCAATAAATGAGAGGATAAGGCAATAATACAAGAAGATATAACACGCCAATGCCTAGCCAAGTTAGCCAGTAACGAGGGTGGAGAAACCGTTTTTGAAATTTTGGAGCTAGTATCATTGTTATCCGAATATATTAGTCACAAATTAATAAAAAGGCATGATTAAACTATATCAAATTATTCGTTTAAAGCGTTAATTGCCTGCATGGTGCTCATTAACTCAGCTAAGTTACGAACCGCCATTTTTTCCATGACGCGAGAGCGATGAACCTCAACGGTGCGTACAGAAACACAGGTTGCCTCAGCAATCTCACGGTTAATTAAGCCTTGCAACACATAACCACAGATATCTTTTTCACGAGGGGTGAGCGTTTCATAGCGCTGCTTAATTAAATGCCCTTCAGTGGCTTTGGTGGTTTGTGATTGAGCTTGTTCTAAGGTCTTAGCAAGTTGTTGGCTATCAATGGGTTTTTGTAGAAAATCAACAGCGCCAAGTTTCACTTGTTCCACCGCCATCGGGATATCGCCATGGCCAGACAAAAATATCACAGCCAATGTACTGTGTTGTTCCCTAAGGTATTGGTGAACTTGTCGTCCATCTAATTTAGGCATGCGCATATCCAATAACACCACACCTTCTTGGTGTAATGCCGCATTTTGGATAAATGTTTCACTGTCATTCCAAACGGTAACGCTATAGCCCAATGTTTCTAGTAAGAATTGGCAGGCATCCGTCACATCGGGGTCATCATCCACGAGATGGATTACTGGCATACATATACCTCGTCGTGTAGAGGGTGACAAATAAGGTGCTTTATATAATGAGCATTGATTATCGCAATAAAGCCATTGTCACATATAGTTAATGTGAATGTTATCAATTACGTGGCAAAACATGCTTAATCTACGATTTTATTGTGATAATTGAAAATAAGAGTGACCATTAAGCCATGTAACCCATCATCACTTAGGTTATTTTCGATACGAATGTCTCCGCCTTGGCTTTGTATCAAACGCTGGCAGATCACTAAACCTAACCCTAAACCTTCTTTTTTAGTTGTCGCAAATGGCGTGATACCTTGCTCTAATTGACCCGCAGGCATCCCTCCAGCATTGTCCTGTAAAACAAGTAAAAAATGTTGCTGCGAAAAATGAAACTCGAAACGCAGTAGGGTTGCCCCTGCTTGCAAACTGTTACTGATTAAATTAGAAAGTAATTGTTCTAGTAACGTGTCTGGCAACATCAGGGAGACGTCAGGGGTTTCAGGTAAAATTAACCTCGAATTGGGATAGTGCTGGTCTGCACGCAATAATTGCCAAATATGATTAATAGCCTGTTTAACCGATTGCTGGCTCAATGTGATTGCGGGGTCATGGCTTGGTTTACCCGCCCAGAGACGCAAATTGCGAATGATATCGGCTCCACGTTGAGCTTGGTCGTCGATTTTAGTTAATGCGCTAATTAATGGGTGGCTTTCAGACTCTTTAGTCAGGCGTAGAATACACCCTTGGGCATAATGGCGGATTGCAGACAGCGGTTGGTTCAATTCATGGGCAAACCCAGATGCCATTTCCCCCAAAATATTTAACCGTTGTGCCTTTTGTAAATTGGCTTCTTGCTCTCGCAAGCGATTATGCGCTTCTTCTAATTGGCGGCTGCGACGTCTCACCAAAAAGGCAATCCAAACATGATTTATTCCAAGTAACACAAAAAATAAAGCGACAAGGCTGATAGTGATTTGGTTTTGAATGGTCCAACTGACGATATCCTGCCAGATTTGACGCTGTTGCGGATGTTGGTTAACGTCTCTGAGTAAGGTTTCGACTTGAGTCACCGACGCGGGAGCTCCCCAACGCATAGCGGCTTTATCTGTTGATAATAATGTCTTGGTGACTTTGTCGACTAAATTGTCCGGCACTTCACTTAAGGCGGCAAAAGACCAATTTGGATACAGTTCTGTGCTAGTTAAACAAGAGAGAGAGCTTGGATGTTGAATTAATGGGCGAAATTGTGTTTTATCAATCAACCCTTCGCTATGCATGTTTTCTAATAAACAGACAGGAACTATAGCTGCGGATAATGAATCATCACGCAGTGCGTATAATAATGCATCTGCAGGGAAACCTAAAAATTGCATCTTAAAGTCTTTGGCAGCGTCGTAGCCCATATCCCTCAACACTTTGTAACCTAACAAATAGCCACCAAAAGCATCTGGTGAAATTGCTCCGACTTTCTTGCCTATTAGGTTTTTAACTTCTGAAATATCACTGTCTTTTCGAACTAATATCAAGCTGCCAATAACATTACGCGTTGTGCTGTTGGGCTCCACGTCTGAGCGAAGGGAGAGCAACCAACGTAAATGATAGCGGTTATCTAACTGAATAAACTGGGCAGGATTCGTCAACAAAAAATCAATCTTGCGATTGGAAATCGCCTCTTTCATCTCATCTAAATTGAGAGGTTGTAACGTAAAACGCTCCCCAGGAATCGACTCATTGAGTGTATCAATCAAAGGCTGCCAATGAGATTGGGTTGAACTGGGGCCACGTAAGGCCAATACCCCGATAGTCCACTGGGCCGAAATTGCTGGCAAAGACCACGTCAGTAGCATGATTAACAGTATGTGATACAACGGTCTAGACGATTTTTTTAACATATTTGAGTTATTCGTTGCGTTAGATCAATTTAGCTACGGGTATGTGGTAAACCACAATAGGGCAGTGGCTCCACTCTTCTTACAATGGCACTACAAGCTTTATCAAGATAACCCATCGGGTTTAAAGAGAAATAACAATTTCAGTGGTTATCTTAACGAGACTGTACCCATTGTCAATAACGCATGTAATACAAATAACATATTGATTAATAACTTTTATTTTCGCATTAGCAATGTCAATACTGGAGCCAATTATGGATCTGAGTAAACGAAAATTTCTACAACAAATTGGAGCCGTAACTGCGGGGGCATCGTTGATTCCCATTGCAGAAGCAGGGCTCAATTTTTCCCCGACACGTCGAGAAGGCAATCCAGAAAAACGCTATGGAATGTTGATTGATTTGCGCCGTTGTATCGGTTGTCAATCTTGCACGGTAAGCTGTTCGGTTGAAAACCAAACCCCACAAGGTCAATTTAGAACGACAGTGAATCAATATCAAGTCGCAGTGAAAGGTGAAGAAGGGTTTACCAACGTACTGTTACCCCGTTTATGTAACCACTGTGATAACCCTCCTTGTGTACCTGTATGTCCAGTTCAAGCGACTTTCCAACGTGAAGACGGCATTGTTGTCGTTGATAACGAACGCTGTGTTGGGTGTGCGTATTGTGTGCAAGCCTGCCCATATGATGCTCGCTTTATCAACCACTCTACGCAAACTGCAGATAAATGCACATTCTGTGCTCATCGCTTAGAAGTGGGTTTATTACCTGCTTGTGTTGAATCCTGTGTCGGTGGTGCGCGCATTATTGGGGATTTAAAAGACCCGAACAGTACTATTCGTAAAATGCTGACAGAGCACGAGGCTGAAATAAAAGTACTCAAACCGGAAAGTGGCACATTACCACAAGTTTTCTATATAGGTTTAGATGACGCATTCGTGCAACCGCTGCAAGGCAAAGGGCAGCCCGCATTATGGCAGGAGGTGTTCTGATGAATGGCCAAGTGACTTATATTTCAGAAATAATGGCTCAGCCACAAGAATTCTTTTGGCTACCTTGGGCGGTACAATATTTCTTCTTCATTGGGATTGCGTCTTGTGCGGTTCTGTACGCGTGCTATCTTCATTGGAGAAACAAACCTGAAAACAGCCGCTTAGAAATGATCGCTGTATTTATTGCTATCACGATGGGGATCACCGCGCCGTTAGCACTAACCGCAGATTTACACCAAACCGCAAGGGTATGGCATTTTTACGCTCATCCAACAATATGGTCTTGGATGTGGTGGGGCTCTGTATTACTACCATTATTCACCACATTTATTGGTTTATATTTTGTTGCATTAGTGGTGAAACTGATTTGGAAAAAAGAATTCAAAGCAACGCGTTGGGTTGCCTTGTTAGCTGCATTTTCAGCCATCGGTTTATTGTTATATACCGGCCGTGAAGCCTCAGTGTTAAACGCGCGTCCAATTTGGTTTAGCTGGTGGATACCGGTATTGATGTTCCTTAGTGCTCTGCAAGCATTACCAGCACTGGTTGGTTTAGGCGCTCGCCGTGAACCTCAATATCAAAATCGCTTAGCGCGTTTTCAAGTTGTGACATTATTATTGTTTGCGGTGTGCTTTGCGTTGTGGTTATCAGGTGACACCACTTCAGGTATCGCAGTACGCCAACAGTTAGATACGGCAAGCGCAGGCTGGTGGATGCTAATGGGGGTTTGTGCACTGTGGTTAATCACTTTCGCAATGTCCGTCAGTAATTTAAAAGCGACTCGTTCCGTTCCATACATTACTGTTCTAGCTTTAATTTCAATGGCTTTTGCTTGGTCATTACGTTGGATTTTCCTGATGGAAGTTCAAGCGGTTCCAAAATATAACATTATCGCGAACCCATACCATTTCCCACTGGGAACAGATGGATTATTGGCTATCGTCGGTACATTCGGTTTATGGATTGCGTTAACAATTATTGTTCGTGAAGGTGTTCGCTGGTTTGCGAGGAGAGTGCAACATGGCTAAATTCTCAAGACGTCAATGGATTAAAGGTGGTTTGGTTGTCGGTGGTATCGCATTATTTGGTGCAAGCTACCGTGATGTTGCCAAACGTGCAGTCGATGGTCTGGTTAATGGTACGTCAGGTAAAGTCACTCTTGATAGGCTTAATGGTAACTCTTTACGCCCTGAAGGGCAGGCACTGAAAGGCTGGCAAGAAAACCCAGAACAAGTGGTTGCGATGACCCAGTGTTTTGGTTGTTGGACCCAGTGTGGTATTCGTGCTCGCGTCGATACAGCAAAAAATGAAGTATTGCGTATCGCGGGGAACCCTTATCATCCACTTTCCCATGAAGAGCACTTTCCTTATGGCATGCCACTGAAAACGGCATTTAATAAAATGAGTGGAGAATCAGGCCTTGAACACCGTTCGACTGCTTGTGCTCGTGGTGCGACGTTAATGGAAGGTTTAACGAGCCCATTGCGTATCCTTGAGCCGATGAAACGTGTGGGTAAACGCGGCGAAGGTAAATGGGAGCGCATCAGTTTTGAACAACTGATTAAAGAAGTGGTTGAAGGGGGCGATTTATTTGGTGAGGGGCATGTGGATGGCTTACGGGCGATCCGTGACTTAGAAACGCCTTTAGACCCATCTCAACCTAAACTGGGGCCAAAAGCTAACCAATTATTAGTGACCAACGCAGGTGATGACGGCCGTGATGGCTTTATCCGTCGCTTTGCACAAAATGCTTTTGGCAGTAAAAACTTCGGTGCTCACGGTTCTTATTGTGGACTGGCTTACCGTGCGGGTTCCGGTGCATTAATGGATGATTTGGACAAAAATGCCCACGTTAAACCCGATTGGGATAATGTCCGTTTCGCGCTATTCCTAGGGACATCACCTGCACAATCAGGTAACCCATTTAAGCGCCAAGGCCGCCAGTTAGCCACAGCGCGTTTACGTGATTCATTTAACTATGTGGTGGTATCACCTGCATTACCATTAACAACCACTTTAGCGAATGACCACGGTCATTGGGTTCCTGTGCAACCGGGTACGGATGCGGCATTGGTGATGGGGATGATCCGCTGGATCATTGAAAATAACCGTTACAACGCAAAATACCTCAGTGTGCCAAGTGAGAAATCCATGGAAGCCGTGGGGGAGAAAAGCTGGACTAACTCAACACATTTAGTGATCACGGATGATAATCACCCATTAGCAGGTAAATTGTTAATTTCTTCTTATATCACAGGAGAAGGTGACAATGAGAAAGCTTATTTAGTGCAAGATGCTGCGGGTGAATTAAAACTGGCTGATGAAACGCCTACAGCCGAGCTCTTTGTGACACGCCAAGTCACCTTGCACGATGGCAGTGAAGTGACCGTTAAATCTAGCTTCCAGTGTTTAAAAGAAGCGGCAAATCGTATGACTTTGGAAGAATACAGTCAGCGTTGCCATGTTCCAGTGAAAACGATTGAATCGCTGGGTAAAGCATTAACTTCTTATGATAGAAAAGCCGCTGTCATCTCTCATGGCGGTATGATGGGCGGTAATGGTTTCTACACTGCATGGTCAGTTATCATGCTTAACGCATTGATCGGTAACTTGAACTTGAAAGGCGGAGTCTCTGTTGGTGGTGGTAAATTCAATGGGGAAAACGATGGGCCGCGTTATAAAATTGCCAGCTATAAAGGCAAAGTGAAACCTAAAGGTGTGGTGCTGTCGCGCAGTAATGAAGTGTATGAAAAATCAGATGAGTTCAAAGCACGTCAGGCAGCGGGTGAAAACCCATACCCAGCAAAAGCCCCTTGGTACCCGTTTGCTAAAGGTCAATTAACAGAGCAGTTAGCATCTGCCTTGATGGGATACCCCTACGCACTGAAAGCGTGGATCACCAATATGACTAACCCTGTATATGGTATTGCAGGTATTCGTCAGGTGATGGAAGAAAAACTGAAAGATCCTAAACACCTGCCGCTGATTATTGGTATTGATGCCTTTATGAATGAAACCACGGCATTGGCAGATTACATTGTTCCAGATACCCATAACTTCGAAAGTTGGGGGTTTAGTGCACCATGGTCTGGCGTGCAGGTCAAAGCCAGCACAGCACGTTGGCCGATTGTTGAGTCACGTACTGCGAAAACAGCGGACGGCCAGCCAGTTTCGATGGAGAGTTTCTGTATTGCTGTAGCGAAAGAACTTAATTTACCCGGCTTTGGCGATAACGTGATTGAGGATATGGATGGCAACATGCATTCACTCAATACAGCGGAAGACTATTACTTAAGAGTTGCTGCAAATATGGCGTGGTTAGGGGAGAAACCAGTCCCTGAAGCCGCAACAGAAGATATCCAAATCAGTGGCGTGGAGCGTATTTTACCGGCTATTACACGGACTTTAAAACCAGAGGAAGTTCGCCGTGTTGCCTATATTTTCACACGAGGTGGCCGTTTTGCGCCTTATGAAAAAGCGTGGGATGGCGATGCAACAGGTCCTCAATG
The DNA here is from genome assembly GCF_028481025.1 of Providencia sp. PROV150. NCBI lineage: Bacteria > Pseudomonadati > Pseudomonadota > Gammaproteobacteria > Enterobacterales > Morganellaceae > Providencia > Providencia sp. PROV150. Next base: position 58,240 of record NZ_JAMPPJ010000001.1, read on the forward strand.
GAAAAAAGGCTTACAAATTTGGAACCCAACGGTGGCCGTTAATCGCCATGCCATAACGGGTGAACGTTATAGCGGTTGCCCGACGTATTACCCGCCTCGTATGGCGAATGGGGATGATGTGAATGCAGTATTCCCAGAAAAAGAGTGGCCGCTGAAGCTGATGTCATTTAAATCCCATGTGATGAGCAGCTCAACCACCGTTATTGAACGGCTCCGCCATGTGAAACCGACGAATCTTGTTGCTATCCACCCCGATGATGCAGCGAAAATGGGGGTAAAACATGGAGATTGGATTAGGATCACCACACCGGGGGGGCATGCTGAAGCCCAAGTAAGCGTACTTGATGGCGTAATGCCTGGAGTGCTTGCGATTGAACATGGCTATGGGCATACCGAGATGGGAGCGAAACAGCATTATCTGGATGGCCAACCTATGCCAATGAATGCGGCAAATGGTTCAGGAATTAACTTAAATGACCTTGGGTTTGCTGACCCAACACGTGAAGTTGCTAACACGTGGTTAGATTGGGTTTCGGGGGCATCGGTACGCCAAGGCTTACCTGCTCGCATTGAGTTAATTGGTTAAATGAAGTAGTAAGGATGGCTAGTGGTGGGGACCTGCATAGCTTCACCATTAGCCATCTGGTAGTTGGCAATAAGTAGTAAGCAGTTGACATTGCGCATAAAACGGTGTGCTACCACACCGTGACTTCGGCAAATGCCTGGGAGGGGGAGCCCTCCCTTTTTTAATGGTTTATCGCAAGAGTGGCGAAACCGACTGTTCTAAGCCGATGCTTTGTAGCATCAAAACCCCCATCAAAATAAATAAAATACCTGCCAAAATTTTCAGTGTGATTGCCCAATATGGGGAAAATGACTTTCCTTTTAAGCGTGATACGCGAACCGCATTATCACGCATTAAATGAACAAAAATAGCGATTAAACAAATAGTTAATGCAGTCCCCATTGCCATTGCTAAGGCAGCGATAACCCCCCACGCATAGACCTCAATGACATAAGAAAACAGCAATACAAGAATTGCCCCAGAGCAAGGGCGGATACCCATCGATAGGATAATCAATAGCTTACTTTTAAAACTGGATTGTAATTGATGGGACTGGATAACGTGTTGGTGCCCACAACCACAGTTGTCCGAGTGGCTATGGGCTTTTGTTTTACTTATTGCTTTCGTTGATGAATTCAGTGGTTGAATGCTTTTTATCTTGAGTGGTGCCAAGTGTCTTGATTTGCGGATTGACCAGCCACGACGCAATGCGCTGATGCATAAATAGCTACCCAGCAAAATGACAAATAGATAACTCGTTTGCTCTGCATATAAACTGGCTTGGTTGAGATGCTTAGTAGAGAGTTGGAATAGGATCAAGACTAAGGAAACTAAAGTAATCGCAACAAGCCCTTGTAAGAGCGAGGCAAGTAAACTAATGATAACACTCTGTTTTAAATGAGTCGCTTGGGTGGCAATATAAGTGGTAATAATTAATTTGCCATGCCCCGGCCCAAGGGCATGCAAAAAACCATACGCAAAACTGGCAACCACCAGTAACCCGCCTGCATACCATGGACGAGAGGTGGTTTCTTGCAATAGGTAAGATAACCCTTGGTTTAACTGTTTTTGCCAAGCTAGGCTAAGTTGTAACCATGATCCCCAGTGGGTGTATAGCTGCCAAGCGGCATAGGTTATAAGCCCCATAAACAGCGCAGTAATTATTAGTCTTTGCGTACGTAAAGGCATTATGGACATTGAATATCAACCCGTTGTGCAAATTGTTTGCCAAGTGCCAAATCTTCTTCTGGGCTATCACTTTTGTCTAAAGAGAAAGCGTAGGCGCGCATTGAATCGGTCACATTTGCTTCTTGTAGTTCCATCTGGCAATTTGCTGCAATATCTAAAGGTAGGTTAACTTGCTGTTTATTTTGGTAAGTCATGCTGACGTAGAATGTTGGGTCGTAAGTTTGAATTTCCACATGGGAACCTGCTATAGGCAGGGGTTGCATAAATGAAGCGGTAAAGAAGAAAACTAAAGAAAAGCCATCTTTTTCTAAATGGTAGCTATCAGGAATACGTTTAAAACTGACTTTCTTCCCCTGATAATAAAAATCAGTGAAATAATCTTGCATTAATATATTCGCCATAATAATAGCTTCTTGCTGTTTCCAACGCGGGTCATCCGGTTTAATGCCTTTTAATTCATACGCGATATCCGCTGATGTCATTGGATCCATTTTCCAAACATAGCTAATCCCTGAGTATTTATCTTGTTTACTTTCAAGGGAAATTTGCATTTCAATAAAACTATGAGGGTGTGCCGCTACTTGTGGAGCAACCATAAACAGAAATAGAAAATAGAAAGGAAAAAATCGCATCATTCAGTCAGCTAAATTGGTTTATCAAAAAAATGTTATAACATAACGAAAAGCAAACTAAAATATCTCGTAGTGATTTAAAATTCAACCTAAAACGATTGGTTAATACTTTTATCACGATAACCCTACAAATAAAGGGTTTTTTATTAACATAATAAGAGGGATAATACTCACCAAGATTTAAATAGGGTGGCAGCTCGCCTGAATTTATTTAAATTAAAATATTATCAATGAGTTAAATAGGATTAAGAACACCATGCCAGTGTTACATAACCAAATTTCAAATAAAATATTAAAAGAACGTATGTTGGCAGAAGTTGAGCCGCGCACCACTATCTCTTTTTATAAATATTTTAATATCCAAGACCCAAACGAATTTCGTAATCAATGGTACCAACAATTTAAAGCATTAAGCGTTTTTGGACGTGTTTATATTGCAAAAGAAGGTATTAACGCGCAAATCAGTGTGCCGGAATCTAATGTGGGCGCATTGCGCGAACTTATTTATGCAACAGACCCCGCATTAGATAACTTACGTTTAAATATTGCGATTGATGATGACGGTAAATCGTTCTGGGTGCTGCGTATGAAAGTCCGTGAGCGCGTGGTGGCTGATGGTATTGAGGACGAAACATTTAACCCTGCAAATACAGGTCAATATCTAAAAGCTCACGAAGTGAATGAAATGATTGATGACCCAAATACTGTTTTCGTCGATATGCGAAATCATTATGAGTACGAAGTAGGGCGTTTTGATAACGCGATTGAAATACCTTCAGATACATTTAGAGAGCAACTGCCAATGGCGGTGGAAATGCTGCAAGAGCAAAAAGACAAAAATGTCGTAATGTATTGTACTGGTGGGATCCGTTGTGAAAAAGCCAGTGCTTATATGCTGCATAATGGCTTTAAAAATGTTTACCATGTTGAAGGTGGGATTATTGAATACGCGCGTAAGGCGAAGGAACAAGGGTTGCCTTTGAGGTTTAAAGGGAAAAACTTTGTTTTTGACAACCGAATGGGAGAGCGTATTACAGAAGACACATTAGCACAATGCCACCAATGTGGTGCACCTTGTGATACACACACCAATTGCCGTAACGATGGCTGTCACTTGCTGTTTATCCAATGCTCTAGCTGTGCAGAAAAGTACGAAGGTTGCTGCAGTTCGTCTTGCACTGAAGAAATGAAACTTCCAGAGCAAGAACAACGCGCACGCCGTGCAGGTCGCGAAGTCAGTAATAAAATCTTTAATAAGTCACGTCACCGTTTATCCGATGGGTTATTAAATAAAGATAACTAATTATTGATGTTCTCTATAATAAGAAAGCCCTGTAATTAGGGCTGATTAGAGCAAGATAAAATTAATTGAAATAAAAAATTTATTTCATTCGATGTCATTACGTTGCTTATACCCCATGCATTTCGTATGAAATTCATGGGGTATTTGTTTATGGTTTACAGCAGGTAACGCCATTTTGTAAAGAAGTGTAATTTAAGACTTGAAATACGCGTAACTGGCACTATATAAGAATTGCACCAAGAAAGAGCATTATCCCATACTAGGTACACAGGTAATGGTGCATAGTCGTATGTGTTTAGTTTGATATAAAAATATTGAAGGAGAAATTATGTCTAACATTAGATCTTTTTCATTATTCCCAACATTATCCGATAGTCTACTTTCTAACAGATTTGACCAAATGGATCGTTTGTTTAGCCAGCTAACAGGTAATAGGCCTTTAACTTCAGAGCATCCGTATAATTTAAAACAAATAAATGAAACAAGCTATCAATTAACGGTTAGTGTTCCAGGTTATAAGGAAGAGGACTTAAGCGTATCCCTAAAAGGCGGGAAATTGTATGTTCAAGGTGAGCAATCAGCAGAATTAGTTAATGATTCTGAGAAATGGATCCATCAAGGAATAACGCAAAATAAGTTTTCCCTTGAATTTAATCTCGGTAAAAATGTGAAGATAGAAAGTGCTGAGTTATCTAGTGGTTTACTAACTCTGGATATTGAATATGAAATCCCGGATGAAGAAAAACCTCGAGTTATCGCTATTGAAAATAAAGATATAAAATCATAGAACTAAAATTTATGACTCGTCAGCAGCAGTTAGAGTGACTTTATAATATTGGACACTTTTGCTGACCGGTTTGTAAGGCCTGATTTCGTTATTCAAACGGAGTCAGGCCTTTTAGTTTTGTTTTAGTCGATTTAAATTAAAACATTTTTAATATAAATATTTAAATACATTATATATAAAAAATAACTCAATTCTATTTTTGACGAAAACTTTAGATGCGATATGTCTTTTCTGTGAATAGACAGTACTATTGCTAATTCCTAGTTTTCGAGAAATAATATGATTGGGTGTCTCATTCATCCAGTTATTAATAATATTTTGTTCTTTAATCGTGAAAATAGATGACTCAATATTATTAGCAAGTTTGGTGATTTTTTCTATTTGTTCATGGTCACGAATAACTTTATCAAGCGTTTGAATAATAATGCTTTTTGATAGAATAAAGTAATTATCCTTTAATAATAATGGGTTGTTTGTTTGCGGATAAGGAGCATTAATATAAATATAAAAGCGTGCATTATTAGTATTACTTAATAACTGCTGTAGAGTAGGGCAGTAATCAGAGTAATTACAATAGTAGGTTAGATTCACCAGTATAATGCTTGGTAGGTTTGTGTTCATAAAACCAATGGCTTCTTTTATACATCCTGTACTAATAAATTCGAGTTTTTTATTTTTAGATAAATATTCTGTAATGCCAAGACGTGTATAATAACATTCATCAATAACTAATATTCGCATTGGAACATCCTTGTTCAAGAAGATGGCTTACAATAAATTGGAATTGATAGAGAAGTCAACCAAGGATTAATAAAAACAATAAATAGTGTTCTTATTTGAAATTGCTAATTAGTAATTAATTAATAAGGTAATTATATAAAGACATATAATTATCTATATAGATGAATAAATTAAATGGATATTAGTGGCACTAATATCCATTTATTTTCCTAGTGTGTTTTAAAATCAAACTCAACATATTCCCCTGATTCTATCTTGTCTACGCCTGCTTGGAGAATATGAATAAGTTGTTTAGCCACATCAGTCGTTAGCCACATGGTTTTATCCACAATAGCATCACCTGTGTGTTTATCTTGCTCGGGGAGGTAGTGCAAACGCAACATCATAGCGTCGTAATCATCGACTGTGCTGATGTCCCAGCCAACTACTGGGTGGGTTTGAATGACATCATTTTTTTTATTCATATAAACCTCCTAATCAAACATCGTGATAAATAATAAATATCTATAACTGACTAAGAGCAATGACCTCGTGATGAGTCCACTTTTAGTATAAGGAGATTTCGTTAATAAGAAAGCAAATAAAACATTTTTTTTGTTTATATAGCAGAAAATGCATAAAACAGACAATAAGGATTGTAAAAACAGAATGGGAAGCACTTTGAACTTCCCATTAGTGTATAAACTACTGACCCAGAGCGACTGTCCAGCGCGCATCTTCTCCTGCTAAGAAAGGAACTAATTTATCATTACAGCAATCAATCGATTCGCAAGTAATATTTTGTTCTTTAGTTAGCGTAATAGTTCCTTCGTTTACAGGTAAGTTATAGAATTTAGGACCATTTAGTGAACAAAAAGCTTCGAAATGTGCCAAAGCACCCAGCTCTTCAAAAACAGTCGCGTAAGCCGCTAATGCGGTGGGAGCATTAAAGACCCCAGCACAACCACAGGTAGACTCTTTACGTGATTGTATATGTGGTGCGGTGTCGGTACCAAGGAAGAAACGGTCACAACCTGAAGCAACGGCTGCACGTAATGCTTCTTGGTGTACATTACGTTTCAAAATAGGCAAGCAAAATAAGTGCGGCCTTATACCACCAACTAACATATGGTTACGGTTAAACATCAAATGTTGAGGTGTTAAAGTTGCAGCTGTAAATTCATTTGCTTCTTGGACATATTGCGCCGCTTCTTTGGTGGTTATATGTTCAAAAACGACTTTGAGTTTTGGAAACTGTGCCCGTAATGGCAACATAACTTGCTCAATAAACAACGCTTCGCGGTCAAAAATATCGATATGGCTTGCGGTGACTTCACCATGGACCAGCAATGGCATTCCTGCTTGTTCCATCGCAGCTAATACGGGATAAATTTTTTTAATATCAGATACGCCATGACTAGAGTTTGTTGTTGCATTAGCCGGGTAGAGTTTACAGGCAGTAAATACCCCTTCGTTAAAGCCACGAACCACTTCAACAGGATCTGTGCTATCAGTAAGGTAGCAGGTCATTAAAGGGGTAAATTGATGCCCTTCTGGAACCGCTTTTAGGATGCGTTCACGATAAGCTTTTGCGGCTTCAATCGTTGTGACTGGTGGCACTAAATTCGGCATGACAATTGCACGGCCAAAAAATTCACTGGTATAGGGAACGACCGTTTTTAACATATCATCATCGCGAAAATGAACATGCCAATCATCAGGGCGGCGGATCGTTAGGGTAGTTACAGTTGTCATTAAACCGGCTCCATAGGGGAAGAGTGAATGATGAGCGAGTGCTCAAGCCGGAATAGAATGATAAAGGTAAAGTAAAAAAATAGCTATGAGAAATCACGATTATAGCTTATTTCAGGGGCAGATCGCGCAAATAACGTAAATAGGTGGCTTATTTAGTTTGTTCAATAGCAAAAAACCTGCTTAAGTTTCCTTAAGCAGGTTTTTCTAAATTTTGGCTCCTCCAGCTGGACTCGAACCAGCGACATACGGATTAACAGTCCGCCGTTCTACCGACTGAACTATGGAGGAACTCCTTGGTACGCAGAGGATATTAGCTTTCTCTCACCGCATTGTCAAAGGAGAATATCGAAAAAATTGTTTGTTTGCCTGTTATCTGTGCGAACTGTCGGAAGTTTGATCGAAAATAGAGTAGTGGTGATTAATCAAGGCCATACACTAACGAAAAGACTGAGACAAATCTGAGTTGATGAGCGGTATATTATTTCAAGTTTAGAGGTTAATCGTAGTTAATCACTACTAAGTCATGGATGGATATAAAGTAGTTTAATTTTTATCGCGGAAAGTGATACTGAAGATGATTCCTTGCGCAGTGGCAAGGTGGATTTGGTTATCGGTTCCTCTCGAGACTGGCACCCTGAAATTAAGGCTCAGAGCTTATTTAATAGTACTTTTCAGGCATTAGTTCGCCCAGAGCATCCAATTATCGGGCAGGTGACGCCTGAAAGCTTAACGCATTACCCACATATTAGCGTATCGCGCCGAGGGCGTACATTGGGGCCAATTGATGACGCATTACGCGACCTTCAATTACAGCGTAATGTTGCATTGACTTTACCTAGTTTTCATTCAGCCATGATGTTAACTATGAACTCTGACTATATTTTGCCGCTCCCTCGTCATGTGCTGCAAGGGGTAAAGAGTGTTAATTTGCCATTGGTTGAAATTGAACTTCCTTTGGGATTGGTGCCTATATTTATCGTGCAAGCATGGCACCCAAGGTTAGATAGGGACCCTGCGCATCAATGGTTACGCCAGACGATTAAACAATTTTTTCTAGAGAAAGAATAAGTATTTATTTTATGGTGGGAACTCTTGTATTTGCCGTAAGTAAAGTAATGCTAAGAAGAGTGATTTTTAGGTAGATAGCAAAAAGCCCGCATTAAGCGGGCTTTTTAAATTTGGCTCCTCCAGCTGGACTTGAACCAGCGACATACGGATTAACAGTCCGCCGTTCTACCGACTGAACTATGGAGGAATTGTTTTGTTCCTGAGAACGAGGCGCATATTACCCATCCTGTTCACTGTTGTAAAGTATAAAAATGAAAAAAATAGCCAAGTGGGCGTTAAGTAATCGATTTGGTGGTTATCTATCCTAATATATGATGCGTAATGCATACCAGATGGATTATGAGAGGTGCTAGGAGATCATTGATAGTAGAGATGAATGATATAATGGTGATATATATTTAGCAGATAGCAAAAAGCCCGCATTAAGCGGGCTTTTTAAATTTGGCTCCTCCAGCTGGACTTGAACCAGCGACATACGGATTAACAGTCCGCCGTTCTACCGACTGAACTATGGAGGAATTGCTTGTTCCTGAGAACGAGGCGCATATTAACGATATCATCTCAGGCTGTCAATCATAAAAACAGAAAAAATATCCAACTGCTCATTCAATGCACATTATGACGAAGTTTTACTCTAGTTAATTGATATTGAATTAATTTTGAGTTGCAAGTGTACCAGGTAATTGCGTAGAAACTTCAGGATAAGCGACATGATAGATATCATAAAAGGAAATCATTCCTTTTAATGCAATTAAACGCGATATTTCTTGTTTTATAGCAGAGCTAACATCTTGTGAATCAATGATTTTGCTTATCGCATTATCAGAAACTGGTTCAGTAACAAACCATTCCCCGTTATAACAGACACGTAAATCTAAGACGCCAATATCTTCAAAGTGATAAACAGGTTTGATGTCAAAAAGTAGTACACTTGCTAATACAATAAAAAGAATGGTGATACCCAGAGCCCAATAAGGACCAAAATAAGGGGCGTACCAAAGAATAATGGCTAGGGGGACATAAGCCGCAACCATACCAATACATAAATAAGGGTGGTTGGCGAGAAATTGGCTATTAAAATAAGGTTTCCCATCACGGTTTTCACGTTTATTGATGGCATCCAAATCTTCGACGAGTATTTGTTTGATAATATCCATGTGTATAACTCTCTGTCAGATATCTATACTAGGAGGGTATCACGAGCCGTCGAGATTGTTATATATCAGTTAAAAAAAATATTTACACAGATTGTCATTGTATCGGATAATTCTTACTGACATTTATTAGGTTGTTGGCTTTTTAAATTAAAGTTTTCTTTAAACTATCAACTAAATGCAGCGTTTTTGTTAACGTTATAGCCGATAAAAGTGACGCAATCGAAAAAACAGCATATTTTTGAGGTTTGCTCGTATAAAATAGTTGCTATTATCTTTAAGTCATGAGTTAATGAGTGTCGGCCTGTTTAGCAGTCCTATTTGATGTATGATTACTGAGTTAGTGTGTTCTAAAGAAGAAAGTTATCACAGATAGCCTTTGACCGTGACGCTTCATCTTGGTGTTTCCCTGATTAAATAGTTGACTCTGGCCCGTATATGCCAAAAGGCAAGTTTTTTTGATGTTATATAGGAAAAGTCAAATGTCCGACAAAATGAAAGGTCAAGTTAAGTGGTTCAACGAGTCTAAAGGCTTCGGTTTCATCACTCCAGCTGATGGTAGCAAAGACGTTTTCGTCCACTTCTCTGCCATTCAGGGCAATGGTTTCAAAACTCTGGCTGAAGGTCAGCAAGTTGAATTCACCATTGAAAACGGTGCAAAAGGCCCAGCAGCTGCTAACGTAACTGCTATCTAAGCTAATTGCTTAACTGATTTTCTAAAGCCCGTCATTTTTAATGACGGGCTTTTTCGTATGCGCTACATTTATGGTTAATATATTTTGCTGGAAAAGAATGTTATGAATATTAATGACCGTGTTTATGTAAAAACAGACGGAGAAGAGCGTCGAGAAGGAACTATTTTACTTATTGAACCCTTCAATGAAGGGGTAATGTATTTAATTGCATTACCTGATTACCCTGAAGGTATTTGGTTCTTTAATGAAAAAGAAGGCGATGAAGGGATTTTTGTTACGCCAATTGAAAGATAAGTTCAATTTAATGGGCACTTTGTCCTTTACTTAATAATTTTCCCCACTTATACTCCTTCCATCTTTTACTTAGGAGATTATTACTTGGACAGTCAGAGTTGGAATAAAAACTTAATTTAATGGCAAGCCAGTAATCGTCTTTTCTTTTCACTGCTTGCCACAACGGCGGGCGGTGTCTGATGTTTCCTCATCATACTACTCCCTTATAATTGTATTTCATTAGATAGCGTATTATAGCTGTATTGAGTGTGTATTATGTTGGTCTATATTTATTCTTTATTTCCTCCAGGCAATAGCTAATAGTTTTTGAGTAATTATTTTACTCAAAATATGGCTATATGCTTTTTATTAAGCATATAAATCATTATCCAAGTTATTTTTGGAGGGATTATCATGCTTTTTTCCCCTGATATTTTAAATTTGCTGTCTGCTATGTGTTTTGGTGCATTAATTGGTGCTGAGCGCCAGTGGCGTCAACGAATGGCGGGCTTGAGAACTAATGCACTGGTTGCAACCGGAGCGGCGGTATTTATTTTAAGTTCTGTAACAACATCACCTGATAGTCCTGGTCGTATTGCTGCCCAAGTGGTGTCAGGAATTGGTTTTCTCGGTGCGGGAGTGATTATGCGTGAAGGCATGAACATCCGAGGCCTAAATACTGCGGCAACGCTTTGGTGTTCCGCGGGGATCGGTGTTTTATGTGGATTAGGCCAGTATTCTTTGGCCTTGATGGCAACGTTATTAATTTTATGCGCCAATATTTTATTAAGAGAAGCGGCTTCACGAATTAATAAACAACCACAACAGCAAGCACTCGATGTAGAGCAACGTTATAAAATTCGCGTGATGTGCCATCAAACGGATGAAATTTTAGTAAGAACTCTTATTTTACAAGCAATTAATGGACTGCATATTCGGCTGCAATCGTTAAGTAGTGCAGACACACTAAAGCCTGAGCAGCTAGAAGTGTGCGCTGAATTTCTTGCGACACCTGCCGAGCAAAAAGAAATTGAAGCATTGGTATGCAGAATAAGTCTTGAGCAAAGTGTTAGTGCTATCAATTGGAAAGTGGCATCAGAGCTACCGGCTTGATGACTTTAAATTAACTCACTATAGGAGCTGAAATGGACGACCACCCTCCGTCATGGAGTAGTAAATCGCAGCTATCTAACTGATAATAAGATAATTTTATTTCAGTTGGATAGCGTTAAAATTACGAGTGTTGTATTCGAGACAACGTTATGACTGAAATAAGACAACCGCGCAAAAGCGTCAAAGCCGCTGCACGCCAAAAATTTATTGTTGGCGAACAAGCGAGTAAAAATATTGAGCAAGTGCTCAATGAATATCAAACAAATCTATTAGGCTTATCAGAGAATGAGGCGATGGACCGTCTTGTGACTGAAGGTGAAAATGAAGTTGCTCATGAAAAAGCCCCTCCAGCATGGAAGCAACTACTCACTTCTTTTAAAAATCCATTTATATTCGTACTGATTGTATTAGCTGTTGTTAGCTTTTTTACGGATTATGTTATTCCTGAACGCCAAGGCGAAGAAACAGATTTAACCGGCGTGATTATTATTGTCACAATGGTTTTATTGAGTGGTTTTTTACGTTTTTGGCAAGAGTATCGTACCAACAAGGCTGCGGAAGCATTGAAATCCTTAGTTCGTACGACGGCTACTGTATTTCGTCGTGATAATAAAACGGGGCGTTCTGTTAGAAAAGAGGTACCGATCAAATGCTTAGTACCTGGGGATATTGTGTTGTTATCCGCTGGAGATATGGTTCCTGCTGATTTAAAGCTAGTCGAATCAAGAGACTTGTTTATCAGCCAAGCCATTCTAACAGGGGAATCAATACCCGTAGAAAAATACGACACATTAGGTGACGTTTCAGCCAAAAATTTAGATCCGGTATCGCCAACTGAAAATGAACTGTTAGAAATTTCAAATATTTGTTTAATGGGAACCAATGTTACCAGCGGGACGGCGCGTGGAATTGTGGTGGCAACAGGCGGGAAAACCTATCTAGGCTCGTTGGCCAAATCTATTGTGGGGAGTCGTGCGCAAACTTCGTTTGATCGTGGTGTGAATAGCGTAAGCTGGTTATTGATTCGCTTTATGTTAGTCATGGTACCAATCGTCTTACTTATCAATGGGTTTACAAAAGGAGATTGGTTCGAAGCTACACTATTTTCACTGGCGGTTGCCGTGGGTTTAACACCGGAAATGTTACCGATGATTGTTAGCTCGAATTTAGCCAAAGGTGCAATTGCCATGTCAAAGCACAAGGTGATTGTTAAAAGGTTAAATGCTATCCAAAACTTTGGCGCAATGGATGTGCTGTGTACGGATAAAACGGGAACATTGACGCAAGATCGTATTATTTTAGAACATTATTTGGACAGCAATGGGCAAAAAAATAGTAAAATTTTGCAACTAGCTTGGCTAAACAGCTTCCACCAAAGTGGGGCTAAAAATATGATGGATCAGGCAATTATTCGTCGTGGTAGAGGGAACAGTGAAGTTGAGCAGCTAAAAGCATTCCAAAAAATTGATGAGTTACCCTTTGATTTTATTCGACGCAAATTGTCAGTGACAGTACGAACACCGAAAGGCGAAGCCCTACTTATTTGTAAAGGTGCCGCGGAGGAAATGTTAGCTGTCTGCCAAAGTTACCAACAAGATGGTGAGCTGCATTTACTTGACGACCAAGCAAGGGTAAAAATTACTGAGCTAGTGAGTGATTACAACAGACAAGGATTTCGTGTATTGTTACTTGCAACTCGTCGTTTGAATGATGCAGAAGCCAGCTTACCGCTTTCTGCTCAAGCCGAGTATCAGTTAGAACTACAAGGCATTTTAACTTTTCTTGACCCAGCAAAAGAAAGCGCAATTTCAGCCATTGCCGCATTACGTGAAAATGGCGTTACGGTTAAGGTGTTGACGGGTGATAATGCCATTATTACCGAAAAAATCTGTCATGATGTTGGCTTAAACATCAGCGAAATCATGACGGGTTTAGAAGTTGAAGAACTGACAGACGAAGAGTTAAGCCAGAAAGTTGAGCAAGTTTCAGTTTTTTGTAAATTAACACCATTGCAAAAATCCCGTATTTTAAAGCGGTTACAAGCAAATGGACATACCGTTGGTTTTCTCGGTGATGGGATCAACGATGCGCCCGCATTACGTGATGCTGATGTAGGAATTTCAGTTGACACAGGGACGGATATTGCTAAGGAATCTGCGGATATTATCCTACTTGAAAAAGACTTAATGGTATTAGAGCAGGGGGTAATTAAAGGGCGTGAAACTTTTGGTAATATTATTAAATACTTAAATATGACCGCGAGCTCTAACTTTGGTAACGTATTTTCTGTATTAATTGCCAGTGCATTTATTCCCTTCCTACCGATGCTAGCCATTCATTTGCTCGTTCAAAATTTACTGTATGATATTTCCCAGCTTGCATTACCCTGGGATAAAATGGATAAAGAGTTTTTAAAACGTCCTCGCAAATGGGATGCGAAAAATATTGGCCGCTTTATGATTTGGATTGGGCCAACCTCATCTATCTTTGATATCACAACTTTTGCGTTAATGTGGTATGTATTCCAAGCGAATAGTGTCGCTCATGAAGCGCTGTTCCAATCAGGTTGGTTTGTTGAAGGTTTACTTTCACAGACGTTGGTTGTTCATATGTTAAGAACACAAAAAATACCGTTTATACAAAGCACTGCCGCATTACCTGTTATGTTAACAACAGGGTTAATTATGGCTCTTGGTTTATATATTCCATTTTCTTCATTTGGTGAAATGATAGGGTTACAACCGTTGCCAATAGAATATTTCCCATGGCTCGCTCTCACATTAGTCAGTTATTGTGTTGTAGCTCAACTAATGAAGCAATTTTATATTAAACGTTTTGGAACGTGGTTATAAAATAATGTTAAAAGGTGTGAGGCCAAGGGGGGCTTGCACCTTTGGGTAGCTGTATCGTATGGGTTATTTGATATTTATTGTAACTCATTAATATTCATAAAATAAAAAGAGCCATAATAATAATGGCTCTTTTTGATTACAGAATAAAAAGAATAGGGCTTATTGCAGGCCTAAAGCAGTTTTCATCTGTTTCATTGCATCAATACCCTGTTGGCAAGCTTTATCTTGCTGGTCTTTAGGTAGTGCAGCAACCTGTTTTTTACCCTCTTCCAGCTGACCTTTCATTGCGTCTAACTGAGCTTTTGCTTGCGGGTTTTCTGAAGCTTTAGCAATTAAGCTATCAACTTCAGCGAAGTAAGCGTTACAAGTTTCAGTTGCGCCAGCAACTTCACCTTTTTTCTCTTCTTCTGAACAAGCAGTGATTGTCAGTGCCAATAAACCCATACCACAAGCTAAAATCAACTTTTTCATAATCAACCTTATTAAAATTATTTATATAGCGAATTGAGTATATAAGAGATGTTTTTAATATCAAACGTGACAAATCCTAAAATAATACATCGGTTAATTAATTAAATTTCAATTTAATTGGGCTATCGTATTTTGTTTTAGCTCATTTCCGTTACATAAATTCACGGAGATAAATAAGTTGTTTTTTATCATTATGTTATAGATTTCCTTTAACTATTCTATGTTTGTCTAGAGTAATTGGTAAGTGGAAGAAAAATGGAAAGCAGATAAAAGAAGTATGAGGGCTATTAGGGTAAGGGGATAATGGTTAGTTAATTTAATAAATATATTTTTTGACGAAAATTATGTTTTAGCTACCAAGATAGAATAATACGTCATACGTGTATTCACCTATAAAAATGCCTATATAAGCCTTTTTAATATCGTTATAACGTTTTTTTATATGCGATTAAATATATTAAAAAATCGTTTATTTGTAACAAAATGTTTACGGGCGAATGATAAGTTTTCACTATGAAATATTTATAGAATTAATGGCTGTTCATTTAAGATGCAATTATAGATGTGAAAGGTGAGCTAGTTCACAAATTTAAGAATAAAACCTTTGTATAGGTACCAGTTTGATTTTTAAATTAAATTTTCTTTGTACGAAGATGAAATTATCAGGTAGAGTCTTTGTTTTTAAGCGAACTAATGAAGAAATATCGCTTAACTTATGGTTAATGATAAGTGTACAGGGTTAACGACAATTAAGTTAATTTTGTTGACGCTAACTCAAATTCATACCAAAATTGACTCACCGTAGAAATTCGCCAAAGAGCGAGAGACGGGTTAGAATGTTTTTAACAAAGGGCGATAACTTTTCTTACTGTACATTTTTAGAATGATGAGTTCTCTAAAGGTAAAGTAAGGATATATGATATGGGTTCACCATATCGCAATGCAACATAGCAGATATTATATTAATGCTATGGGCATACAATGTATGTAGCCTGACTTATCTGGTTACAATTTTATATTTAGACTTACACACAGGGCTTTACCATTATGTCTGCTTCTATTGTAAAGAAACGGCCTCTGAGTCGTTACATCAAAGATTTTAAACACAGCCAAACTCATTGTGCACACTGTCACAAAACCCTTGATCGCATCTCTTTAGTTTTCAACGATGACATCTTAAATAAAGAAGCTATCGCTGACATGACTGAATTGGTTGATGAAGGCACTTGGGGGGAGCTGCAAGATAAATTTACTGCACTTTGTCGTTTTTGTAGTGAAATTTATTGCAATAGTAATACTGATTATTTTGATATTATGTCATTTAAACAGTATTTATTCTTACAGACTGAGATGAGCCACAGTACGGTTCGTGAATATGTTGTTCGCTTACGCCGTTTAGATGAATTGTTATCTTCCTCTAATTTTTCTATGAAAGAATTTACTGCGAGTAAAGTTCAAGAAGAGTTGAGTGAAAAAATGACAGATTCTGCATTTAGTAATTACAATATTGCATTACGTAAATATGAACAATATTTATTCTGGGAATCAGAAAAATGCAATAATTAGAATAACATATTGAAAATAAGCATTGCTATTTTCTTTGTTGTTTTTAAGTAATGGTGTCCCCGTGGGCACCTTTTATGTTTTTAGCGGGCAGCTCTTTGGGATAGCACTTATCTGATAGGAACACTGACGGTTATTCTTATGAGATAAGTGTATTTTTAAATAAATATGTAATCATGTATGGCCTGGCCTTCGTAGATAACGAAGCCAGGCCTTTTACTTATTACCCAATCGTCATTAAGCTAGCATTACCACCTGCTGCAGCGGTATTGACACTCAATGAACGTTCATGAAGTAGGCGTTCAGTCATCAGGTTAGTTTCACCACGTTCAAAGCCTTGAACTGAAATAATTGGCCCTTTACGTTGTGCAACCACTGCGCAAACTTCTTTTAACTGATCGCTGTCACCATGATAAATAACCCCTTCGATTGGCTCTTTCGATTCTATCCAGTTTTTAGTTATCGATATGGTTTTTCTCACTTTTTCAGGTAGTGACTTAAACAGCTTCTGATGGAGCTCACTATCTGGCCATAACACCTGACAACCCGCAGAAAGTACAGCTGTTAGCTGGGTTAAGCAATCTTGTTCATTATCGCTAAGGCATAAAATCAAACCACGCGGGCGCAAGGTATAGGTATTTCTTTCTCCTGTTGGGCCCGGTAATACACGGGTGGTTCCTGTTTGACTATGGCGTGTAAATAGCTCAATCACGGAAGGCGAAATAACCGAGTTTTGTTTTTCAGACCATTGTGTAAGTGCTTCAAATGGTTCAAGTAAAACAGTTTTAGCACTGGCATCCATGGGTAAATGGCTATCTTGTCGCTCTAAGGTATTTGAAACTGCGTTATCTGGACGTTCGCTTAATAAACGGTAAAGGTATAATGGCCCACCTGCTTTAGGCCCAGTTCCAGATAAACCTTCACCACCAAAAGGTTGCACCCCAACAACGGCACCAACCATATTGCGGTTTACGTACAGATTGCCAACTTTAGCTTTTGAAACAACTTGGTTGATAGTTTCATCGATACGAGTGTGAACACCAAGTGTCAGTCCATAACCGGCTGCATTAATTTGTTCAACAAGTGCTTCTAACTCATCTCGTTTAAAACGTACAACGTGCAGAACAGGACCAAAGATCTCTTTTTTCAGCTCACTAACATCATCAAGTTCTATTAATGTTGGCTTAACATAGGTTCCTTCCTGTTGCTCTTGCTGATCATCATGGTTCTCAAATGCTGCTTGGAAGACCGATTTCCCTTTGCTGCGCATTTTTTGAATATGTTGATCGATATTCTCTTTTGCTTCATGGTCAATCACAGGGCCTATATCGGTTGATAAATGCTCAGGGTTCCCCATACGGCACTCTTCCATTGCGCCTTTTAACATACGAATCGTTCTATCTGCGACATCCTCTTGGATACATAAAATGCGCAGGGCCGAACAACGTTGACCCGCACTATCAAAAGCAGATGCGACGACATCAGTGACAACCTGTTCTGTGAGTGCAGAAGAATCAACTATCATTGCATTTAATCCGCCGGTTTCTGCAATCAGCGGGGTAGGCCGTCCTTGTGCATCTAAGCGCCCTGCAATATTACGTTGAAGTAACCCTGCGACTTCTGTTGACCCTGTAAACATGACCCCGCGAACACGAGTATCACCAACGAGTTGAGCGCCAATGGTTTCACCTTTACCCGGTAAAAATTGCAGTACATCGCGAGGAATACCCGCTTGATGCAAAATAGATACCGCGATAGCGCCGATTAATGGTGTTTGTTCAGCTGGTTTCGCGAGTACGGTGTTACCTGCTGCGAGAGCCGCAGCAATTTGGCCTGAAAATATTGCTAACGGGAAGTTCCACGGACTAATACAGACCACAGGCCCTAAAGGACGGTGTGTGTTGTTATCAAAATCATTCTTGACTTGGGTTGCATAGTAATTAAGAAAATCTACCGCTTCCCTAACTTCCGCAATCGCATTGTTGTAGGTTTTACCGGCTTCACGTACTAAAATATCTAACAGCGGTTGTAACTGTTGCTCCATGAGGTCAGCGGCTCGTAATAAGATGGCCGCTCGTTCAGAAGGAGGCGTTGCGAACCAGATAGTACCTGCATTGTTAGCGGTATTTAATGCATGTTCAGCTTCTTGTTCTGTTGTTTCACGAACGTGGCCGACAATATCTTTGTGGCAGGCAGGGTTAATAATTGGTGTCGCATCGGGCAATGCTTGCGAAGCTTGGAAGTCGCCCCCTAACAGTGGTTCTGCCATTTTTTGCTGCATAGCAGCACTCAGTAGGGCACTTGATAGCGAAGCCAGTCGATGCTCGTTTGATAGGTCAAGCCCCATCGAATTCACACGCTCTTGCCCGTATAAATCACGTGGTAACGGAATTTTTGGATGCGGTAAGCCAATTTGTCCTTCAGTTTTAGACAGTTCTAAAACATCTTTAACTGGGTCGGCAACTAATTCATCTAGAGGAATAGTGGCATCAGCGATACGGTTTACAAATGAAGTATTTGCGCCATTTTCTAACAATCGACGCACCAAGTAGGCAAGTAGCGTCTCGTGAGTACCGACTGGTGCATAAATACGGCAAGGGCGGTTTAGCTTGCCATCAGCAACCTTACCAACCACTTGTTCATAAAGCGGCTCACCCATTCCATGTAGGCATTGGAATTCGTATTGACCAGGGTAGTAGTTTTTACCTGCAATTTGGTAGATAGCAGAGAGAGTATGTGCATTATGTGTTGCAAACTGCGGGTAGATTAAATTGGGAACCGACAACAGTTTTCGTGCACAGGCAATATAAGAAACGTCAGTATACACCTTACGCGTATAAACTGGATAACCTTCTAGCCCATCCATTTGTGCGCGCTTGATTTCACTGTCCCAATAAGCACCTTTTACTAGGCGGATCATTAAGCGACGTTGGCTGCGTTCAGCTAAATTTATGATTGAGTCAATCACAAATGGGCAGCGTTTTTGATAGGCCTGAATTACAAAGCCAATCCCATTCCAACCCGCGAGTTGTGGCTCAAAACAGAGTTTTTCTAGCAAATCTAAAGAGATTTCTAAGCGGTCGGCTTCTTCTGCGTCAATATTAATCCCTACATCGTATTGGTGCGCTTGTAATACGAGGGATAATAGGCGTGGATAAAGTTCTTCCATCACGCGAGAGTATTGTGCGCGGCTATAACGTGGATGTAATGCAGATAGCTTAATTGAAATACCAGGGCCTTCATAAATGCCGCGGCCATTTGATGCTTTACCAATCGCGTGGATAGCTTGTTGGTAAGACACCATGTAATCTTGTGCATCTTTTTCCGTTAATGCGGCTTCGCCCAGCATGTCGTAGGAATAGCGGAAGCCTTTATCTTCGAGCTTTCGCGCGTTAGCGAGTGCTTGGGAGATAGTTTCGCCAGTAACAAATTGCTCTCCCATAAGGCGCATCGCCATATCAACACCTTTACGCACCAGTGGTTCACCACTTTTACTAATGATGCGATTAAGTGAGGTTGAGAGTTTAGCTTCATTATGCGTAGAAACTAATTTCCCCGTAAATAGCAGACCCCAAGTTGCAGCATTAACAAACATTGAGCTACTTTGGCCGAGGTGTGATTGCCAGTTTCCATTGCTGATTTTGTCACGGATAAGTGCATCACGAGTTGCTTTATCAGGAATACGTAATAAGGCCTCTGCGAGACACATTAATGCGACACCTTCCTGAGATGAAAGTGAAAACTCTTGAAGTAGGCCTTGAACCAAACCTGACCGGCCGATGCCATTTTTTTGATTACGCAGTTTTTCAGCGATTGAATAAGCTAACTTATGAGCAGCTTCAGCTTGTTCTGTAGGGAGCTGTGCTTGTTGTAACAACATTGGCACGGCTTGTGTTTCAGGAATTCGGTAAGCAGAAGTAATTGCAGAGCGTTTTACAGATTGTGGTAAAATGTGCTCTGCGAAATCTAAGAATGGTTGATAGTTAGATTCAACGGTGGTGTCTTCATCAGAAGTTTGATTTTCTTTTACATTGATACCCGGTGCGAGCTCTGGAAAGGCTTGGCCATTATCGAGTTGTTCTAGGTAATTATAAATAGCTTGTTTGATAAGCCAGTGTGATGTGCGGTCAAGACGCTGAGCGGCATTTTTAATGCGT
The DNA here is from genome assembly GCF_028481025.1 of Providencia sp. PROV150. NCBI lineage: Bacteria > Pseudomonadati > Pseudomonadota > Gammaproteobacteria > Enterobacterales > Morganellaceae > Providencia > Providencia sp. PROV150. The sequence continues at coordinate 78,536 of NZ_JAMPPJ010000001.1, forward strand.
TCACGAGTTGCTTCATCAAGTCTCACACCCATAGTTGTTGTGCTACTCATCTTAATTCCTCTAGGTCACGAGTCATTTTAATCAAAAAGTTACACCACATTATCTTAATGTTGCAACTTTGTGCAACATTGTTAAGCGTGATTTCTGAAGAAAATGTGAAACATATCGGGTTTTTTAAGTTTTAATATTTTCAAGTAAATCATTTTTGATTTATTTATTATATTTTACATGTAGTTATATTTATTTTGTTTTAGGTGGAATAGTTAAACATTCGATTGTGAATTTAAGTTTAAATTTTAACATTTGTGATATGGATTCTATTTATGCAATAAAAAATAGTTAATTTCTTGTTAATTTAATACGACTCTGTCTAGGATGGGGCAGCTAAGATATTAAGTTAGTGCAACACAAACAATCACAACCTATTTGGTGTTCGCACAGATAAATTAAATATGTGCAATAAAGTGCAACACTATGAAGTTACAAGTTATCAACGGAAACTTATAAAGATAACTAACAATTTTAAAGCTACTCAATGGAGAAAACAGGATGACTGTAAGCACTCCGATGATCATTATGTTCGTCGTATACATTACTGGCATGTTATTAATTGGCTATATGGCCTATCGCTCAACGAAAAACTTTGACGATTATATTCTGGGTGGAAGAAGTTTAGGCAGTGTTGTAACTGCATTGTCTGCTGGTGCTTCAGATATGAGCGGTTGGTTACTCATGGGGTTGCCAGGTGCGATTTTCTTGGCCGGGATTTCTGAAAGTTGGATTGCTATCGGTTTGAGTCTCGGTGCATATCTTAACTGGTTATTTGTTGCTGGGCGTTTACGTGTCCAAACAGAAAAAAATAATAATGCGTTAACATTGCCAGACTACTTTACTAGCCGTTTTGAAGATAACAGTAAGATTTTACGTATTATTTCTGCTGTTGTGATTTTAGTTTTCTTTACGATTTATTGTGCATCAGGTGTGGTCGCTGGTGGTTTGTTATTTGAAAGCACATTTAATATGAGTTATGAGAAAGCGATGTGGTTAGGGGCATTAGCGACTATTGCTTACACTTTTTTAGGTGGCTTTTTAGCCGTAAGTTGGACCGATACTGTTCAAGCTTCATTAATGATCTTCGCATTGATTCTTACACCTATTGTTGTAATCCTTTCTTTAGGGGGAATAGATACCTCTATTGAAGTGATCAAAGCTAAGAATCCTGAATATCTTGATATGTTTAAAGACATGAATATCATCGCAATTCTGTCATTATTAGGTTGGGGATTAGGCTATTTTGGTCAACCCCATATCTTAGCGCGTTTTATGGCGGCGGACTCTGCTCGTACTATTCGTTCTGCTCGACGTATTAGTATGACATGGATGGTGTTATGTTTAGGCGGAACGATTGCGGTCGGTTTCTTTGGTATCGCTTATTTTGAAAATAACCCGGCTTTAGCGGGTTCGGTAATGCAAAATAATGAGCGTATATTCATGGAACTAACGGGAATTTTGTTTAATCCATGGATCGCCGGTATTTTATTGTCAGCTATATTAGCAGCGGTAATGAGTACGCTAAGTTGCCAATTACTAGTTTGTGCGAGTGCGCTAACGGAAGATTTATATAAGCCTTTTATCCGTAAAAGTGCCAGCCAAAAAGAGTTAGTTTGGGTAGGGCGTTTTATGGTGTTATTGGTCGCTGCAATTGCCATTTACATTGCTCGTGACCCAAATAATAAAGTTTTGGCTTTAGTGAGTAATGCATGGGCGGGCTTTGGCGCTGCATTTGGTCCTGTTGTTTTAATTTCTGTAATGTGGAAACGAATGACGCGTACAGGTGCACTTGCAGGAATGATAGTCGGTGCTGTGACAGTATTAGTTTGGATAAAATACAAATGGTTTGATTTGTATGAAATCATCCCAGGTTTCTTATTAGCAACAATCGCTATTGTTGTTGTGAGTTTAATGACTAAAGCACCAAGTGCAGCAGCTCAAGCTCGTTTTGATGAGGCTGAGGCAGAATATAAAGCAAGCTAATCGAGCAAGTTTATAAACGAAAAAGGCCGAGTAACGATACTGTTATTCGGCCTTTTTACTATTTATTATTCATCATTATTGGTTCTTTCTGCGCTTAGCGAACTGGTAACCAATGAATAGTAAAATAAACCAAACTGGTGTGGCAATTAAGGCTTGTCTTGTATCGTGCTGGAATGCCAATAGCACGACCATAAAAGCGAAAAAAGCGAGGCTTAGCCATGACATCACAATTCCAGCAGGCATTTTGTAATGAGATGCTTTGTGCATTTCAGGGCGTTTTTTACGGAAATTTAAATAGCTATATAAAATCATGCTCCAAATAAACATAAAGAGAATAGCAGACACGGTGGTGACTAGCGTAAATGCATGCATAATATCAGGAATAAAATAGATCAGAACAATACCAAAGCTGAGGCAGATACAAGTAAAAATTAGCCCAGTAGCCGGCACGGCTTTTTTCGATAATTGGCTGAACTGCTTTGGCGCATCCCCTTCTTTTGAAAGCCCAAAAAGCATTCGACTGGTGGAAAATACACCACTATTTGCGGAAGAGGCTGCGGAAGTTAGCACCACAAAGTTAACAATGCTTGCCGCTGCGGGTAGGCTTATCAAGACAAACATCTCTACAAATGGGCTTTTATCGGCCAATATGGTTCGCCAAGGTGTAACAGCCATAATGACAATTAAAGATAAGACATAAAATGCAATAATCCGGATAGGGATCGCGTTGATAGCTTTTGGCAAAGATTTTTCTGGATCGCGTGTTTCTGCTGCTGCCGTACCCACCAATTCAATTCCCACAAACGCAAAAATAGCAATTTGAAAGCCAGCAAAGAAACCACTGATCCCCATAGGGAACATTCCGCCATCATTCCAAATGTTACTTAAAGATGCCGTGTGACCCGTAGGGGATTGGAAATTCATGGCAATTAATGTGCCACCTACTGCAATGAGAGCCACAATGGCAACAATTTTTATCATGGCGAACCAAAATTCGAGCTCACCGAAAAGCCTGACAGAAACTAGGTTAAGCGTTAATAAGGTGACCACGCAAATAAATGAGGTTACCCATTCAGGAAAATCAGGTACCCAAAAGCTCACATAGGATGTAATGGCAATGATATCGGCAATACCGGTGATAACCCAGCAGAACCAGTACGTCCAACCGACAAAAAAACCTGCCCATGGACCGATAAGGTCAGCAGAAAAATCACTGAATGATTTGTAGTTCAGATTAGAAAGTAGCAGTTCACCCATTGCGCGCATCACAAAAAATAGCACAAAACCAATTATCATATACACAAAGATAATCGATGGGCCTGCGAGTGAAATGGTTTTGCCAGACCCCATAAATAAGCCTGTTCCAATTGCTCCACCAATCGCAATAAGTTGTATATGCCGGTTACTAAGGCTGCGTTTTAGCTGATTACGATCAGCATTGGGTTGTGTTGATAGTGAATTTGCATTTTCTTCCATACTAAAGATGTCCGTAGTGGTTTGTGATAATTAGCCACAGTCTTTTTTTTAATTTTGTGGTTATGTTTGCGTGAAATATTGTGACACAAATCTCAATTAGAGTAAGGAAAAGTTATCTTGTTAGGAGCGAAGTGATGTTTATTCAAGCATTAGTTTTCTTAAATTTTACATTCGCAACTTAAAATTAACTTAGGTAATAAAAATAGCAGAATCATATTGACTGTAGCAATTGTTAGGCGTTAAATATTTTGTATCGGGTTGTTAGCTCAGTTGGCAGAGTAGGTGACTCTTAATCACTCGGTCGTGGGTTCGATCCCCACACAACCCACCAATATTTTCAATGAGTTATGAGCATGCTGCGGAACCTATACTGACTGTATGGGACGTATTTGGGACGCAGCCATTGAAAACAGTATCAATTTGTTTGGCATGTTCGGTCATTAAATTTGATACTTTACATCCGTTCTCATTGTTTATATCAATAATATATTTGATATTTAGAGGCTATGCTATCATATCCTTCATAAAGCTATTCTTTCAATTTATTAGATCTCAATACTGGTTCAATAAACCAATGAATAATTGAGTTTGATGCTAGTAAAAGTGCAATTGTAATTGTAGATAGAGTAAATGCTATTATTAATAATAAATTTAGTTCTATATCTAAAAAACTTAATATTTGTAATATTACAAAACAAATAATTGGATGGATTAAATAAACACCTAAAGCATTATTTGATATTTTTGCATATTTTTGAGTTGATAAAGCAAAGTAAATAATAATCGAACCCAGTATTAGGCTTATTACGAAATCGAAAATATAGATAATGAATGAGTTTAGAATTAAATTAGTCTTGATTGCACCGAAAATTATCTCATAAAAATCGTTTCGATAATTAAGAAAGGTAATCGCTAAAAATGCTATACAAAAAATAGTGATAATAGGTTTTTTCCTTAACGAAAATATATTTTGATTATGGATAAAATAAGCAATAACAAAAAATGGGAAATATAAAATAATTGAAAAAAAGCTAGAAATTGGCATTAGGTAAGTCTTTGTTATAAATGATATTATTAGTGATGTGATTAAGATTGCAGATAGGTTAAATTTGTTTGATTTAAAGCTCTCTGGTAATAATAAAAAAACAGCTTGCCATATAGGTGTTGCTAAAAAGAACCAAACCCCGTACTGAGGAGAAAACAAGTATTTTTTAAAAGTTAACTCACTGGTGAAGTAAAGTGGAACCATGTCGATTGTTTGAAACGTAAAATAAATTATAAAGGCAGGAAGAAGGTGAGATTTTAACTCTTTCCATGTTGTATTTTTTGTTATAAATGCGACTATAAATACAAACATAGGAATTAATGTTAAGTCAAAAACAGTAATAAGCAACGAATATTTGTTTTTATCAACTAAATTTAAATAAAAATTAAAAACAATTAATGAACTTAATATTAATTTTAGCGTTGGCCAATATGGTTGGCCAACGTTTTTTATATTCAAGATTAAGTGATTTTCTTTTTTCATATATATGCCCTATATAAAAATTAATTTATTGTACCTCATTGGGGTTATAATTTAAAAGAAATTATTTTAGTAATTACGAAATGAGAGATAATAAGTCTAATATTGATTAGTCTTTTTCCGTTAATATTTTATTCTTATTGTAAGAGGGAACATGATTTAGGAATTGAATATAAGTTTATTGCACAATTTTGTATCACTTAATGGCAAGATAAAAATCACAAACTTTTAGGTCTAAGAACTAAAAAATGAGAGATAACTGAAAGCAGAGTTATTTTTGATTGGGTAAAGTATGATTTGATTGAAATTTAACCAGTTAGGGGAGGGATGTTTGAAATAGAACGCAGTTGTTCTTTAGCACGTGAAATGTACAGGGAAAACGATTGAATAGCAGCAGAAGATGAGAAGCTAGGGAGCTAAATTTAACTCAAGTCTCTGCTATTACATAAGAATCTAATGATACTTTTTAGTATCAGCAAAAAATAAATCAAGAATTCTAGGGCTATTTCAGTGATAACTTTATTATATAGTCCTTGGATGATGATTAGCTTATATTGTTATCAAATATTTTTTTGAGTCACTGTAATTGAAGGCTCGACGCCCAATATGTATAAGGCTTGTTCTAAAAGGTCAATTTTAGATGTGTAATGAATATCCAGTAAGCGTTCTATCTGTTGTGCATTGATATTCAATCTGCGAGCGAGATCGACGCGTTGCATTGCAGAGTTGAGAATAGCGTTATGCAAGGCAATTTTTAAGCAACAGATTATGGGTAAATAAACCGTAAATGCTTCACTATTTTTTTGTTGTGTTGCTAATGGAATTGGTTTTCTGAGTTCGATATGTTCTGCAAAAGAGGCTAGCAAAATTTCTTGGGCTTCTAATTCAACATCTTCTTTACAATAGCTAACTCCTTGAAGGTCAGGAAAATCACTAAAATTGATTTCATATACGTTTTCTTCCTCAATAAATTCTATTGTTGCCTGATAATTGAACATATTTTTCCTTCAAATTATATTTCAGAGTGCTCAGTGTTGCACTGGAGCATGAGGAAAACAAGCTTATCAATTAACTTATGTGGCCATTTCTTGCTTCATTTTTGTATCTATTGGTCCTACATGTTGTTATGAGGGGGTTGTTAGTACAATTAATGTGATTTTCCTAACATAAATTCAGCAATGTGAGAATCGTTTTATTCGGAAATTATTGAGAAACAAAGAAAACAAGTGTGAAGTTTGTCTCAAATTGAGAAATATTTTTTTCCATAAAAATCCTAATAAATTAGCTTCTTTTATAAGCAAATGTCTCACTGAATTATTTTAACTAAAAGTTATTTATTTTTTAATCTTTCATTATCTGATTAAGCAGTTTTACTTAAGGTAACTTGATAGTTAGGGGGTTTTGTTGAAATAAAAGTATATAGTAATCGTTTGTTATTATAACATTGAGTTATTAAAATTATTATGGTTACGTGAAAATGGCTAAAAATGATAAGTACGAAGACAATTAATAATACCTTTAGTGCTTTTTATTTTGAGCACTAACTGAATATTTTAAAAATGATATAAAAAACATTTGGAAAATGGAGTGTTCTTAATTGAAACCTACATTTTTTGCTCTTAACACAAAAGTGATAGGTTAGCGTAGGTTGATCTTTTTATTAAAAAAAATGAATTTTTTGCCATTTTACATAAAAAATAAATATTAATTAACCCAAAAAAACTACTTTAATGAACTAATAACAAAATGATCACTTAAAATAATAAATATGCAAAAATATCTTACAAAAATATTTAAGCTGAATAAACTTTCATTATTGGTAATAGACGTAAATTTTATTAGTTTTATTAATATTACAGGGTGATGATACTTATTTTATAGTTTAATGATTCTAATGAAAATGGAAGTGAATACTTAATATGTATGACAATATAATGGCTGTTTATATGATAACTGCGATTGAATAATTTTGAACGATGGCTGTAATATATATCAAACTTATTGAAAATTAATGATTAAATTTTATTCCAATAATGCCGATAAAGCCTTAATACAGTAATGTATAACTCAGTTTCTTAATACTAAAAATTGATTTGGATCAATATATTGTTTTTGATGTTATGCTTGGTTTATTAGGCTTAATAATCACATGTAAAGAGTGATTGGTTTGATTAAAACCCTGGCATTTTGCTTAGGTTAACTCAAAATGTTGTGGATATTTAGGATAAGGTAATAGAAGATAAAGAAATAATGAAGATTATTTAATGAATTAATGGGTAATCGCCCTATTGATACAAAAAGAAACATAAGTACCTTGAATAGTTAATTTAGTGGTGCATAATAATTAGCGACTAATAATGACATCAGCAATTTCTGATTTTTATGGAAACCGCTAATTTTTTAGTCATTCTTTATTGTTGTAGGTATTCAGGAAATATATTTAATTTAAGTTTGGAAGCTTGTGTATTTGTACTCCAAATTGGGTATTTTGAATGGATAACATGGGGAAATTAATGGAATTACATTTACCCAATTTAATTAATTTTTTAATTTAATAATTTGAATACACAATACTTTCAAATTCATATTTGTTCTTTTTGCACACAGATCGCACAGATGTTGATAATATTCGGAAAGGAAAAAAAATGAGCTCGACGACAGATTTTCTGAAGCATATATACGATATTAACCTCTCATATTTGCTATTGGCCCAAAAACTCATCTCTCAAGAGAAAGCCTCTGCGATGTTTCGTCTAGGTATCTCTGATGCAATGGCAACTACTTTAGCAGACCTTACACTCCCTCAATTAGTCAAATTAGCAGAGACAAACCAGCTAATCTGCCAGTTTAGATTTGATAATAGTGAAACAATTGAAAAACTAACTCGTGATTCAAGAGTTGATGAATTACAACAAATTCATACAGGTATCTTACTTTCGACCCGATTATTGCAAACGCATAATGAGGGCGACACTGAAATAGCGAGAAAAAGATGAGTACCGCAGCTGAAAAAAGTATAGTCCAAGAAGCGAATGACATTCGACTAGCCATGGAATTGATCTCTTTGGGCGCTCGCCTTCAAATGTTAGAAAGTGAAACGCAAATCAGTCGCGGTCGTTTAGTTCGTTTATACAAAGAGCTAAGAGGTAGCCCTCCACCGAAAGGAATGTTACCTTTTTCTACAGATTGGTTTATGACATGGGAACAGAATATTCATTCATCCATGTTCTATAATGCTTATCAATTTTTACTGAAAAGCGGCCAATGTCGTGGTGTTGACGCTATATTAAAAGCCTATAGGTTATACCTTGAACAGTGTATTCCAGAACCCGGCGAAGAACCTTTGTTGGCTTTAACACGTGCTTGGACGCTAGTCCGTTTTGTGGAAAGTGGCATGTTACAAAGTTCACAATGTAGTTGTTGCCATGGCTCTTTTATTACTTACGCACATATTCCTGAAAATAGCTTCACTTGTAGTTTATGCCAACCGCCATCACGCGCAATAAAAAAACGTAAACTTTCCGAACATCTAGCCGATATTACGGTATATCGACAGGATGGCATTACTAAAGCGGTAATGTAATTGGATTGATTTGGTTAGCAGGCAAAATTTTTTGCCTGTCACTCCTAATATTCCCTTTGACTGCCATCTGTTAACCAACGGAGTGAAAGGGAATATTGTGTTAATACTCATCGGGTATATCATTGTTACAGTTGCGGTTATTGGCGGATATATAATGGTCGGCGGCCATTTAGGTGCGCTTTATCAACCCGCTGAATTTGTCATTATTTTAGGGGCAGGTTTAGGTGCTTTTGTTGTTGGTAACAGTGGCAAATCCATCGTCGCCTTGTGCAAAGTATTACCAAAACTCTTTCGTCGTTCCTCTTACAATAAAACAATGTCAATGGATTTAATGGCATTGTTATTTCAATTACTTAATAAATCGCGCCAACAAGGGTTACTTGCACTTGAGAAAGATATTGACAATCCAAGTGAAAGTGAAATTTTCTCCCAATATCCCCGTATTTTAAAAGATGAGTCCACCATGATGTTCATTGTGGACTATTTACGTCTGATGGTGAGTAGTAACTTACAAAGTCATGAAATTGAAGCATTAATGGATGAAGAATTAGAAACTTTTCGTCAAGAAAATGAAGTACCTGCTTCGGGGCTAAACATGGTCGGTGACTCTATGCCTGCATTTGGGATTGTTGCGGCCGTCTTGGGTGTCGTGAATGCCTTGGGCTCAGCAGACCGTCCCGCAGGTGAACTTGGTGCTTTAATTGCTCATGCAATGGTTGGTACATTTTTAGGTATTTTAGTGGCTTATGGCTTTATTTTGCCTTTAGCTGCGCTGATTAGGTTGCGCAGTAGTGAGCAATTGAAAATGATGGAATGTATTAAAGTGACTTTCCTCTCTGCATTGCAAGGGTATGCTCCTCAAATTGCGGTTGAATTTGGCCGTAAGGTGTTATTCAGCGCAGATAGACCTTCATTTGTTGAACTTGAAGATAAAGTTCGAGAAGTGAAAGTAGGTGCTCGCTCACAAGAAACAACTGAGGAGTAACAAACGAATGGCAGCCAATACACCTCATGTTATTCGGGTTAAAAAGCGCAGTTCACATCATCAAAACGGACACGGCGGTTCATGGAAAATTGCTTATGCCGATTTTATGACGGCGATGATGGCGTTTTTTTTAGTGATGTGGCTGATCTCAATTTCAAGTCCTCAAGAATTAACACAAATTGCTGAGTATTTCCGTACTCCCTTGAGTACAGCTATCAACCCGGGAAGTAAAAGTGGTGATGCCACAAACCCTATTCCTGGTGGGGGTAAAGACCCGATTTTCCGTGATGGGGATGTGATGCCAGAGCCCAATAATATTATTGATGGAAATGCAAATTATCGTTTTGAAAAATTAAAAGAGTCCCTTGAGCAGGCTATTTTAAAAGACCCCCGTTTGAATGAATTAAAGCCACATTTATTGATTGATATGATTAATGATGGGCTACGCATTCAAATTGTTGATAGTGAAAATCGCCCAATGTTTAAAGTCGGTTCGGCAACGGTTGAACCGTATATGCGCGATATTTTGCGTGCAATAGCACCACTTCTTAATGATGTTCCTAATCGAATTAGTATCTCCGGTCATACTGATGATCTCGCTTATGCCAACGGCGCCAATTACAGCAACTGGGAGCTTTCATCAGATCGCGCAAATGCTTCGCGCCGTGAATTGATTCGCGGTGGAATGGATGAAAATAAAGTATTACGCGTGGTTGGGATGGCTTCAGCCATTCATTTAGACAAAGAAGATGGTTTTGCCCCGATCAACCGCCGGATAAGTATCATTGTGTTAAATGATGAAGAAACCAAACAAATTCTCCGCGAATACGATGGCGCCAAGCCGATCAATGATGTGCTGAATAAACCGCAAAAACCCATGCAAGAAACGGCTGTGGGTGTTGTCGCTGCGGTGAAAATACCGTGATGAATTGCTGTTATTTGAATTTATTACATAACTTGTTTAGTTGTCTGCCGGGGGTTCCGGCAGTCAGCGTTAAGTGAAACTTAAGCGAAATTGGATAAAAACCATGGATATTACCGAGTTTTATCAAACATTTTTCGATGAGGCTGATGAGTTGCTCAGGGATATGGAACAACATTTACTTGAGCTTGATCCTTTTGACCCGGATAGCGAGCAGCTAAATGCCATCTTCCGCAGTGCCCACTCAATCAAAGGAGGGGCTGCAACCTTTGGTTTCACTCAGTTGCAGAATACAACTCATACATTGGAAAACCTTTTAGATAAGGCGCGTCATGATGAGTTAACCCTCACGCCTGACATAATTGATGTTTTTCTTGATGCTAAGGATGTCATGGCATCACAGTTAGATGCCTATAAAAATGACTCTTTACCGGATGAAGATACCTTTAAGCGTATTTGTGAGGTGCTTAGCCGGGTTGAAAATAGAGCGGAAGAGGTCGCTGAGACAGGTACTGCGATAGCTGAAACTAAAGTTGAAGATGCGGTTGTTGAAGACACACCCGCGAAGCAAGGTGAATATTCACACTACTTTATGATCTCGTTAAATCAGCTCAAAGAAAATGAAGTTGATTTATTGGCGGATGAGCTCAGTTTATTTGGGCATTTATATCATACTGAAAAAACAGCAAATAGTTTACAAGCATGGGTAGGAACTAATACGGATATTGATGATATTAGTGGGGTGCTATGTTTTGTGGTGGATGAATCGCAAATTAGCCATGAAGTAATTTCATTTGCCGATTGCCTCGCTTTTTCAAAGGAAGAAACGTTATTAAATGATGATAAAGTTGCAGCGAATGAAGTCACAGAGCCTCAAGTAGATACTCCGCAAAGCTCGGCAAAACCTGCTGCACCCACCACGGCTAAAAAAACGGCAATCGCTAAACCGAAAGGGGATTCGAGCAGCATTCGTGTGGCTGTAGAGAAAGTTGACCAGCTGATTAACTTAGTGGGTGAGCTGGTGATTATTCAATCAATGTTGACCCAACATAGTCAACATGTCGATCAGAACGAATACAGTGATTTGTTAAGCTCAATCGTACAGTTAGAGCGTAATTCCCGCGCTTTGCAAGAATCCGTCATGTCAATTCGTATGATGCCAATGGACTACGTATTTAGCCGTTTCCCGCGCATGGTACGCGATATCGCTTCCAAATTAGGTAAAAAAATTGAACTGAAAGTAGAAGGAAGTTCGACTGAACTCGATAAAAGCTTGATTGAGCGCATTGTTGATCCACTAAATCACCTTGTTCGCAATAGCCTCGACCATGGGATTGAAAAGCCAGAAGTTCGTGTGGCAAATGGTAAGCCGGAAGCCGGAACACTGACCTTAGCGGCAGCACATCAAAGTGGCAACATTTGTATTGAAGTGCGTGATGACGGCGCAGGGCTAAATCGTGAACGTATTTTGGCAAAAGCGAAGTCACAAGGCATGAATGTGCATGATGGGATGAGCAATGATGAAGTTGCGATGCTGATTATGGCACCGGGTTTTTCAACCGCAGAGGTAGTGACAGACGTTTCGGGACGCGGTGTTGGAATGGATGTGGTGAAACGAAATATCCAAGACATGGGCGGCCGTATTCAAATCGGTTTTACCGAAGGTAAAGGTACCATTATCCGCATTTTATTACCGCTCACTTTAGCCATTTTGGATGGTATGTCTGTGAAAGTAGCGGAAGATGTTTTTATCGTTCCATTGAGTGCCATTATCAGTACCTTGCAGCCTCGGCAAGAGGATATTTATCGCTTAGCGGGAGAAGAAAAAATGCTGCTTGTGCGAGGGGAATATTTGCCACTTGTTGAATTACACCAAGTATTTTCCATCGAAGAAGCCGAGCGAAATTTAGATAACAGTATTGTGCTGATTATTCAAAATGCAGGCCACCGTTTTGCGTTGTTAGTTGACAAGCTCGTCGGGCAACAGCAAGTGGTGGTGAAAAACATTGAAAGTAATTATCGCAAAATCCCTGGTATTTCCGCAGCAACGATTATGGGCGATGGCTCTGTTGCATTGATTTTAGATGTGGCTGAGCTGCAAAAAATGAATAACAGCATTTTGATTAAAAAGAAACAGCAGGTTTCTCAACCTGTCGTGCACTAAATAGAGGCCATACACCATGTCTATGTTAGATGATGATTTAAATAAACACGAAGAAGAAAAAAACGGCGAAGGCTACCTCATTTTTACCTTGGGTGAAGAAGAGTATGGCATTGAAATCTTAAAAGTGCAGGAAATTCGTGGCTATGAACAAGTGACTCGTATCGCGAATACCCCTGATTTTATCAAAGGTGTGACTAATTTACGTGGAGTCATCATTCCAATTATTGATTTACGGGTGAAGTTTTCCCATGAAAACGTGGTGTATAACGATAACACGGTCGTTATTGTGGTGAATTTAAAAGATCGCGTTGTCGGTATTGTCGTCGATGGAGTTTCGGATGTACTGGTCTTGAATGAAGAACAAATAGCACCACCACCTGATTTTGCGGTGACATTATCGACCCAATATCTGACAGGGCTCGGAACATTAAATGACCGTATGTTGATTTTAGTCGATATCGAAAAATTATTAACAAGCGATGAAATGGCGCTGATTGACAGCATGGCTGAGTAATTCTCAGCCCCAATAATTGTTCAAATAATAATAAGTCATTAACTAAAGTTTTTGGTTGGATGACCGATATCCAAAATACAACAAAATTATGTTAGTAAAACGTCATGTACAGTCGAATTAAAATCGTATCGGGACTTTTGTCCGTCATTTTTATCTTTATTTTGCTGCAACTGGTATCCAGTGGGTTGATGTTTACCAAACTGGGCGATAACAGCGACAGCATTAGTTATTTGAATTCCTTACAACGCCAAAGACAAGTATTAACAGAAAGTTGGGTTAATTTGTTACAAGCCCGGGCGAACTTAAACCGCTCTATCAATGCCTATTTGCTCGAAGGTCGTAAAATTCAAGACGATGCAACGACAGAAGACTTGATTAAAGCCGCTAAACGTAACTTTAAATCAGCGGATGACGCTTACGCACGTTATAACAAGCTGATGCAAAGTTCAGATTATGATAAAGCCAAATTTGAAAAGCTGTTTAGCACCTATGAAACCTATCGTGATGCGTTAATTAAGCTAAGTGAATTTGCTGAAAAAGGTGACCTTGAAGGTTTTTATGCACACAGAACCTCAGGGCACCAAGTGAAATTTGAAGAGCAATTTAACGCTTATTTTGCGGATATATCTGCTGATTTCCAGGCCGAAGTCGTCAATGCAGATAATAACTATCGCCAATCATTATACATGTTGGTGACGTTATCTATCTTACTCGCTTTGATTGGTTTCTTCAGTTATCGCTATGTTCGTAAAGGTATTATCGAGCCACTCGGTCTCTTAATTGAACGTATTAAAGTCTTTGCTTCAGGGGATTTAACACCGAATGTGACAACAATTGCCAAGAATGAAATTGGTGAATTGGCCAATGGTGTTCAACACATGCAACAAGAGCTGATTAATACGGTTCGAGGTGTGCTAGATGGTAGCGAAACTATTTACCAAGGTACAACCGAAATTGCAGCAGGTAACAATGACTTGTCAGCACGAACTGAGCAACAAGTCGCTTGCTTAGAAGAAACTTCAGCCAGTATGAGTGAACTGACTGCCACTGTTAAACAAAATACCGAATACGCTCACCAAGCGAGTGAATTTGCAAACCAAGCGTCAGTGATAGCAAAAGAAGGCGGCAAAGTGGTATCCAATGTCGTTAGCACCATGCTGAATATTGCGGATAGCTCACAGAAAATCTCTGATATTACTGCAGTTATCGATAGCATCGCTTTTCAAACTAACATCTTAGCGCTTAATGCGGCAGTTGAAGCGGCAAGGGCAGGTGAGCATGGTCGCGGTTTTGCCGTTGTTGCTGATGAAGTGCGTAATTTGGCACAGCGCAGCGCTGATGCCGCTAAAGAGATTAAAACGTTAATTGAAGATTCGGTGTCAAGAACTGGGACAGGCGCTCGCCAAGCTGAAGATGCAGGCGAAACAATGACCAAGATTGTTGAATCTGTTACACGTGTTACTGACATTATGACGCATATTGCGACCGCATCAGACGAGCAAAGCAAAGGAATTGCACAAGTCAGTATTGCTGTCGCTGAAATGGACAAAGTTACGCAGCAAAATGCGTCGCTGGTTGAGCAATCCGCGGTTGCAGCCAATGTATTGGAAGAGCAAGTGGCAAAACTGTCGCAACTGATTTCTATCTTCCGTTTACCACCATTAAAACAAAGTGAAATACGCAATATTCAGCCGGCAGCAAGAACGGTTTCAAATATCGTTAAAACGCCGGATCTGACAAAACTATCATCGAAAGAACATAAAGATGATGACAATTGGGAAACTTTCTAAGGGTTAAGCTCAGTTTCGCGCTGCAAAGCTACGGTTTTGCAGCGTTTCTGCGCATTAGAAAACAAGGCAATGTTTCAGAGGTTCAGTTCTCTTAGCTGGCACAAGTGGGGATTTCTATGTTTGGTAAAAATATCCGGATTTCGGTGAGTTTATATCTTCTTCTCATTTTATTTTGTGGGATGCAGATTGTGTCTAGCGGGGTTTCTGTTGGGATTGTTGTAAGCGAATTAAAATCCTTAGAGCGCATTGATTTGGGGTCTGATAAGCGTTCGATGCTTGAAGAAACCAATAAGCACCTAATGCAAGCACGCAATAGCCTAACTCAAATTGCATTG
The DNA here is from genome assembly GCF_028481025.1 of Providencia sp. PROV150. Lineage (NCBI taxonomy): Bacteria > Pseudomonadati > Pseudomonadota > Gammaproteobacteria > Enterobacterales > Morganellaceae > Providencia > Providencia sp. PROV150. The sequence goes on from NZ_JAMPPJ010000001.1 coordinate 93,864, forward strand.
CTGCATAAAGTCGGTGGTAATGAACCATTGATTGAAGAAACAAGAGTGACTTTTGACAAATTACTCGCAGAAGCTGAGAAAGACTACACTATGTTTAAAAACCAGCCTCTTTTAAGTGAGAAAGAAAATCTTGCGGCTTTAGAGGCTCGGTATCAAGCATTTGTCTTAACACTCAAAGCATTAAAAACACATTTAGATAATAACGATATTGCAGCCTATATTGAACTTCCTGCTCAAGAAAACCAGGATCAGTTGGAGCAAGTTGTTGAGGAATACCTTGAATTACTGAATGCTGAAAGCGACGAATCTCTTGCGGCAGCAAGAATGTATAACACCTTCGCTTGGAGCTCATTTTGCTCAGTGATCGTCATTATCATCGCGGTTATTGCATTTGCTCATTATTGGATGAAACGTAAAGTAATTAACCCACTGAAGAGTATGGGAGAGCACTTTGCATTAGTGGCTGATGGTAAACTCAATCAGAAAATTGAAGTGACGACCCGTGATGAAATCGGTGAGGTATTTGGCAAACTAAAGGATATGCAGGAGTCTTTAGTGACTTCAGTGACCGCCTTGCGTTCAAACACTGACCAAATGTATACCGGTATTCGTGAAATCGCGTTAGGTAATAATAATTTATCTTCACGCACTGAGCAGCAAGCGGCATCACTCGAAGAAACTGCGGCTAGTATGGAAGAGTTGACAGCAACCGTTAAGCAAAATGCGGATAACGCACGTCAAGCCAGTGAACTTGCTGTTAGTGCATCGAAAACTGCAACGAAAGGTGGAGAGATCACCGAAGACGTGATTGACACCATGACTTCCATTTCTAATAGCTCACAAAAAATCAGTGCCATTATTAGTGTAATTGATGGGATTGCTTTTCAAACCAATATCTTAGCATTGAATGCTGCCGTTGAAGCCGCTCGAGCAGGTGAACAGGGGCGCGGATTTTCTGTGGTTGCTGGTGAAGTTAGAGCGCTAGCTCAGCGCAGTGCGGAAGCAGCAAAAGAAATTAAAACCTTGATTGATGAGTCTGTCGGCAGAGTGAGCCAAGGTTCTCAGCTCGTTAATGAAGCGGGCGAAACTATGAGTGAGTTAGTTGCAGCTGTTAACCAAGTTACTGAATTAATGGGTAATATTGCTTCTGCTTCCAATGAACAAAGCCGTGGTATTGAGCAAGTCGCCACAGCGGTAAGCCAAATGGATTTAGTGACACAACAAAATGCGGCATTAGTGGAACAATCGACCAGTGCGACGGCGGCGTTAGAAGACCAAGCAAACAACTTAGTTGATACGGTTGCATTCTTTGAATTACCCGAAAGTCATTTAAACCGTAATCGGCGTTAAGTGTTGTGAAAATTCGTTTCTGAATTTTCGGTGGATAATTGTAACAGGTTATTTTTTCTTAGGTTATCCATCCTAAAAGGCAGCCAAATAACTGGCTGCCTCTGGGTTTTTATTGAATAGGACGACAAGTACGATGCTTTTTGTACCACAGGTAGAACCACTGACTGATGATGAGTTTGGTCGGGTTTGTCGATTTATTCATAAAAAATCAGGCATTGTCCTCACCATGAATAAAAAAAATATGGTCTATAACCGGCTATTAAAGCGGTTACGTGATTGTAATATCGACAATTTTTCCGATTATTTGCGGATGTTAGAGCGTGAGCCTCACCATGCAGAATGGCAAGCTTTCGTGAATGCTTTGACGACAAATTTAACTGCGTTTTTTCGTGAACCACACCATTTTGTGACGTTAGCGGACTTTGTTCGTACGCGTAAAAATAGCGCCATTAATATTTGGTGTGCCGCATCTTCAACGGGAGAAGAGCCGTATTCGATAGCAATGACATTAAGTGATGTACTTGGGCCGAATGCCATCAATGCCAAAGTGATTGCCAGTGACATTGACACGGAAGTGCTAGAAAAAGCGAAACAAGGCGTGTACCGCGTAGAAGAGCTGAAATCATTAACGGCATTACAGCGACAACGTTATTTCATGAAAGGGGTTGGTGAATTTGACGGTTATGCACGAGTCAAACCTGCATTGCGCCAAATGATTGAATTTCGTTACTTAAACTTGAGTGACCATGACTGGCAGATGCAACATCGGTTTGATGCTATTTTTTGTCGTAATGTCATGATTTATTTCGATAAAGAAATGCAAATTAAAATGTTAGAGCGCTTTGTTCCATTGCTTAAGCCAGACGGATTACTTTTTATCGGGCATTCCGAAAATTTATCGCAGTTATCACAAAGTTTCGTTATTAAAGGGCAAACCGTCTACAGCTTGCAAGCGGCGAGGAGGGGGTAATGAAAAAGATTAAAGTGCTATGTGTGGATGACTCAGCACTGATGCGCCAATTAATGCGCGAAATTATTAATAGTCACGAAGACATGATTGTGGTTGATACTGCACCAGACCCTTATGTTGCACGTGACTTAATCAAACAACATGAACCGGACGTGATCACGTTAGACGTGGAAATGCCGCGAATGGATGGTATTGATTTCTTAGAAAAACTAATGCGCTTGCATCCAATGCCTGTGGTAATGGTTTCAACATTAACGTCGAAAGGTTCGGAAGTGACGTTAAAAGCGCTGGAATTAGGTGCTGTGGATTTTGTCACGAAACCACAAATTGGTATCCGCGAAACCATGATGAGTTATCGCGATATTATTGGTGAGAAAATTCGCGCAGCAGCCATGTCTAAAATTACTCAGCGCAGCCGCTTTGCCCGCCCTGACAAAAAGGTTAATGAGCCAGTTTCTCAAGCGAAAGCACTCTCTCCCTATGTTTGCAATAGCCGTGTGATTGCGGTTGGCGCATCGACCGGAGGAACGGAGGCAATACGGCAATTTCTGGAAATGTTACCTCATGAATGCCCTCCGGTAGTGATCACTCAACATATGCCAGCGGGTTTTACGCGTTCTTTTGCTGATCGCTTAAATAAGCTCTGTGTATTGACCGTAAAAGAAGCTGAACACAACGAACTATTACAAAAAGGCCATGCATATATTGCACCAGGCGATTCGCACATGTTGATTGCGGATAAAGGCAAGGGATTTCAAGTTATTTTGCAGCAAAGCGAACCTGTTAACCGGCATCGTCCTTCTGTTGATGTGTTGTTTGATTCAGTCGCTCAATGTGTTGGGCGAAAATGTATTGGCATTTTATTGACAGGGATGGGGATGGATGGCGCGAAAGGGCTATTAAATTTACGTAAGCAAGGGGCTATCACTTACGCACAAAACGAAAGTAGTTGCGTGGTGTTTGGAATGCCTCGCGCGGCGATTGAATTGGGGGCTGCGGATGAGGTGCAAGATATTCTCAAGATTGCCCCAAGTGTTTTAGCAAGACTTTCTTCTGTCACGGTTTAAACCGTGACAGGAATTCACAATTGTATTTTGAAGGAGTGGTTATGGCCGCTAAAGATCTCAGTTTTTTGGTTGTCGATGATTTTTCTACAATGCGACGTATCGTCCGTAACTTATTAAAAGAGCTCGGATTTAACAAAATAGAAGAAGCAGAAGACGGTGTTGATGCTTTAGAAAAAATCCGTACAGGCAGCATCGATTTTGTTGTTGCTGATTGGAATATGCCAAACATGGATGGCCTTGAGTTGCTTAAAACCATTCGTGGTGATGATGCCTTGAAGCATATCCCAGTACTCATGGTGACAGCAGAAGCGAAAAAAGAAAATATTATTGCCGCTGCACAAGCGGGTGCGAGTGGTTATGTCGTTAAGCCGTTCACTGCCGCTATCTTAGAAGAAAAACTGAATAAAGTATTTGAAAAAATGGGGCTGCAATAACAGTGCGTGCCAAAGGAGATTTTCATGACTGAGCAAGTGGGTATGGAAGGTATTCGCAATGGTAATGATGATTTAAAACAAGTCATTACGCGCATTGGTACGCTAATGAGAACGCTGCGTGAAAGTATGCGCGAATTGGGGCTAGAAAAAAGCGTTCAACAGGCAGTGGCGAGTATTCCAGACGGAAAAGATAGGCTGCGTTATATCGCCCAAATGACGGCGCAAGCGGCAGAAAAAACCTTAAATGGTATTGATGTCATCAAACCACTGCAAGTGGAAATGAATAAAAATGCACAGGGGCTGCAACAGCAGTGGCAAGAAACAACTGGAGATACGGTTCCTGCACAATTGCGTGAGTCAACAGAAGCCTTTTTAGGGCAAGTGATCCAAGACAGCGAAACTACCAAAGCAGAGCTGTTGGAAATCATGATGGCGCAAGATTTCCAAGATTTAACAGGGCAAGTCATCAAAAAAATGATGGAAGTGGTTGAAGAAGCTGAAAAACAACTGCTCGCACTGTTAATGGAAAATACACCACCTGAAATGCGTGCGAAAACGCAAAACGAAAGTTTGCTCAATGGCCCACAAATCAATAAAGAAGGCGTGAATGTGATGGCATCACAGTCTCAAGTTGATGATTTGCTTGATGAGCTGGGCTTCTAATCGCCGACAAGTTTTTAATTCAACTACTCTAATTACATAGGGTTAGGGTAGTTTTATTGTATTTGCGTTACAAGGAGAGGATTGCAATGATAAATAACGATTTAATTTCTACTTTTGTGATTAAAGAAAAAAAAGAACCAAAAGAAATAGTTCAAGAAAATGATGGAGATATTAATGAGTGCTCTACTGAATTACAGATGAGACAGGCGTTAATCAATCAACTCAAAAAAGCACGTTTAGCCAATAATTTAACCCAAATTCAAATTGCGGAAAAAATGCAAACTCAGAAGCAGAACGTGTCCCGTTTGGAAAAAGCGCAGTTCGACCCAAAATTAGGCACATTATTAAAATATGCAGAAGCGGTGGGGATGCGGATTACCTTGGATTTTTCCTCTAAACCTTGAATTATATAGAGCCTATAAGTATTCAGCTGAACAATTTAATTGCTAATCATGTTGATAAACAGCAATGATTTTACTACCAAGTATTTGCTCAAATTCCTCGATAAAATTATCGCGTATATCCCAATTATGAAAACTAAAACCTAAATTGCCGAATGCCCATTGAGGGTCAAACTGCCATTCATTAAGTGAGCCATGAAAATCGCAATAAAAACAAGCGAGATTTTCTGGTTTTCCTTCATACCAATCCGTAACAGTATCACTCCATGCATGGCTATGCTCACTTTGTTCCTGATTACATTGTGGGCAATAAATACCAAGGCCATTTCCCCCTGCATGAAAAACTGTTCGTTCTGTCACGATAGACAGGTAGTTTTTTAGCGTATCTTCAGGAAGTTGAGTTGGGACGATTTCATCATTAATCACGTACAAAATGGGTTCTTTGTGAGTGGGGGTAGGACGATAAATCACTTCACCATACTCGATACTTTGAAAGTCAGGGTCGATAATACCTTGATGTTTTAGCCAATTAAGCATACGTAAGGCTTCTTTTGGGGCATATTCTAAAGTGATATCTGGGGCAACAAGGTGGCAAGTATCCATAATAACCCTTCATTGTTAAAAGCCATCAATCAGTAAGTCAATTGCGTGTTTAATGGTGTCTCGCTGGCTACTTAAGTCAACGATTTCTTTCCCTAATAATGAATGAGGGACGCAAGCCATTTGGTGAGTCATTAAAATAAAAACCTGCCCGTTGATTGATAATTGTGGATTTAAGCGTACAGGTAATGGCTTTTTAACTAGCCTGCTATCGAATAACGGGATGACTAAACGAGTATTCAATATATCAATAATGTTACTTTGAATATCCAGTAAATATGGGTATTTGACCGTATCTTCTCGGTTTTGATAGAGGCAATATTGCATTAAAAATCCTTGTATTTATCTGAGAGTAATCCATATTCTTCATTTATCCTGTTTAACTCATTAAAGCCTTCGACATTGTCATTTTTCCATTTTTGCGCTTCGAGGCGTTTTAATTCAGCTTGTAAGGCACAAGCCAGTATTGCTGATAAGTTAAGTTTAGCCCGCCTTGCTTGTTCGTAGAGTTCAGGCGCGACAGTGACACTGACGGTTTTTTTTGTTCTGTTCATAGATGCCCCTTATACACGTGTTATGACACGTGTAATTTAGCACAGCTCATCGATCACGATAGGGATTTTATCAACAAATATTGCCATTATCAGAGTATCTTTAATTTATTGCGATTATTTGCGAAACCCTTCGCAAAATTGCCGCCTTATTGCTCAATAGCCAAATAACCCCCTTGAACTGCGTCTATTTTCCACCATTGATTTTTTTACACTCTGTCATGCTATAGCGATAACTCGTATTTTCATTACATTTTGGAACCGCGGTGTCCGACGAGAGTGATGTAGAAAAAACCGAAGAGCCCACGCCCCATAAAAAGCAAAAAGCCAAAGATGATGGGCAAATCGTTCGTTCAAAAGAACTTAGCTCGCTAATGATGATGTTAGCAGGCGTGAGCTTGCTATGGCTAAGTGGTGGACACCTCGCGGCACAACTGCGGCAAATTACTCGCCAGGGTTTTATTTTTGATGGCCACTATTTACAAAATACTGGCTTGATGATCAGTTACTTAGGGCGTGTGGTCAGTGAGGCGTTATTTGCCTTACTACCTGTCATTGGCGGGTTAGCATTGGTTGGAATTTCTGCGTCATCGTTAGTCGGTGGGCTCGTTTTTAATAGCAAGTTGATTAAATTTGATTTGAAAAAGTTAAATCCAATCAAAGGGCTAAAACGTATTTTTTCGATGAATGCCTTATCTGAGTTATTTAAAGCGGTTTTGAAATCGTTATTTGTGGGGTTGGGGGCGTTTATTTTTCTTTGGCAAAGTTGGCCATCGTTACTGCATTTAGTGATGGAATCACCCGTTACGGCGCTAAGTAATGCATTACAGAAAGTGATTTTTGCGGGATATTTGATTGTTTTCTTGCTGATCCCAATGGTGGCTTTTGATGTTTTCTATCAGTTTCGTTCCCATTTGAAAAAATTGCGCATGAGCCGTCAGGAAATTAAAGATGAATTCAAGCAGCAAGAGGGTGACCCGCAGATTAAAGCCAAAATTCGCCAACAGCAGCGTGCGATTGCGCGTAACCGAATGATGGCGGATGTTCCGAATGCAGATGTTATCGTCACTAACCCAACACACTATGCGGTCGCCCTTAAATATGATGACAAAAAAATGGGGGCACCCAAAGTATTAGCGAAAGGAGCTGGAGTATTAGCTCAGCGCATCAAAGAAATTGGTGAAGAGCACCGAATATTACAGTTAGAAGCACCGCCTCTTGCTCGTGCGCTATACCGCCATGCGGAGATAGGCCAAAGCATTCCTGTTGCACTATATGCCGCGGTTGCAGAAGTTTTAGCATGGGTTTACCAGTTGCGCCGCTGGCGCCGAGAAGGTGGGCTCAGACCAAAAAAACCGAAAAATTTACCAGTGCCACCGACGCTGGACTTTGCTGGAGATAACAATCGAGATGGCTAATTTGGCTTCATTATTAAAATTGCCGAAAAATTTACAAGGAACGCAGTGGCAAATACTGGCCGGCCCGGTTCTGATATTAATGATCCTGTCGATGATGGTATTGCCATTACCGGCTTTTTTATTGGATTTACTGTTTACCTTTAATATTGCACTTTCCATTATGGTGTTATTAGTGGCGATGTTCACAAAACGCACATTAGATTTTGCGGCATTTCCTACCATTTTGCTATTTGCAACTTTATTGCGCCTCTCTTTGAATATCGCCTCGACGCGAATTATCCTGTTAGATGGCCATACAGGGCCAGATGCTGCTGGGCGAGTTGTCGAAGCCTTTGGTCACTTTTTGGTGGGCGGCAACTTCGCCATCGGTATTGTGGTATTCATTATTCTTGTGCTGATTAACTTTATGGTTATCACTAAGGGGGCGGGGCGTATCGCGGAAGTGGGCGCTCGCTTTGTGTTAGATGGCATGCCAGGTAAGCAAATGGCCATCGATGCCGACTTGAACGCGGGTATCATTAATGATGATGAAGCGAAAAAACGCCGCGCGGAGGTTACGCAAGAAGCGGATTTCTATGGTTCGATGGATGGTGCGAGTAAATTCGTGCGAGGAGATGCTATCGCGGGGATCATGATTATGGTGATCAACGTGGTTGGCGGGTTAATCGTTGGTGTAGGCCAGCACAATATGTCTTTGGGAGATGCCACCAGTGCCTATACCTTGCTGACTATTGGTGATGGGCTTGTCGCGCAAATTCCAGCTTTGATTATTTCCACCGCTGCTGGGGTTATTGTCACTCGTGTGGCAACAGATGAAGATGTGGGTGAACAAATGGTCACTCAATTATTCAATAACCCAAGAGTGATGTGGTTGAGCGCTGGGGTTCTAGGTTTAATCGGTTTAATACCGGGTATGCCTAACTTTGTATTTTTACTGTTTACCGCGGCACTGGCTGCCCTTGGTTGGTATTTAGTCCGCAAATCCCAACAACCCGAAAGTAGTGCGGGGGATAATAGCCAATCTCAGCATTTTCAAGAAGCCAATAAAGTGGTTGAAGCCACGTGGGATGACGTTCAACTAGAAGACTTGTTGGCGATGGAAGTGGGGTATCGGTTGATCCCATTAGTCGATAATGACCAGCAAGGTGAATTATTAGGGCGACTACGTGGTTTACGTAAGAAATTTGCTCAAGAAGTGGGGTATTTGCCACCCGTGGTGCATATCTGCGATAACTTAGCGCTTTCCCCTTGTGAATACCGAATTCTAATTAAAGGCGCGGAAGTTGGGCGGGGGGAAGCACAGCCAGGGCGTAGTCTGGCTATTGACCCAGGTAATGCGGCTGGGTCGTTACAAGGGGATGTCACTAAAGAGCCAGCATTTGGTTTACCCGCCATTTGGATTGATGATGATTTACGTGAGCAAGCACAAATCCAGGGGTATACCGTGGTATCCGCGAGTACTGCAGTGGCTACTCACTTTAATCAAATTTTACTGCAAAACTCCAGCACCTTATTTGGCCGCCAAGAAGCCCAAATGTTGTATGACCGCGTGAAAAAAGAGATGCCAAAATTGGCAGATGACCTGATCCCAGATACGATTTCATTAACGATTTTGCACCGCGTTTTACAAAACTTATTAATGGAAGATGTAGTGATCCGCGATATGCGTACCATCATTGAAACCTTGGCTGAAATGGCAGGAGAAAATGGGGAAAACAAAGATACCGATTACTTAACATCCCAAGTGCGCATTGCATTAGGGCGAGCAATTACACAGCAGTGGTTTGGTAATGCAGAAGAAATTCAAGTGATTGGTTTAGAGGCTAGCCTTGAGCAGATTTTGCTGCAAGCCGCGAAGAACGGCGGTGGGTTAGAGCCGAACTTGGCGCAGTTTATTCAAACTCAAGCGGAGCAAGCTGTAGCTCACCAAGAAGCGATGGGCGCGCCTACAGTGCTGTTAGTTAACCATGGATTACGCTTGATTTTATCGCGTTTCTTGCGGCGCAGTCTGCCGCAGCTGGTGGTCATGTCGAATTTAGAAATGACGGACCACCGTAAGATAAGAATGACGTCGATGATCAGTGGTAGTTAATTTTATCGGTATTATTTGACATTTAGGTACAGTATTAAAAAGAGGAAAATCGCCAACATGATGTGTGATTTTCCTCTTTTTTTATTCCATGGGTTTGCTTAATTAGGATATATTTTTTTCTTGTACATGGTAATTTTTACTATAGTAAAAATTATGGTGGGCTGAAGCTAACCTGTTGGTGGGGATTCATTATGAGTAATAAAATAAATGAGTTACTGAAATTTTCTCAAGAATGGAAGCAATTGGTGCTGCTGATGGTACTGCGGCTCGCCGTATCGAGGTGCGGATAAAAGCACAAGAGCTCAAGAAAAAATTCACTAATCCTAAGCCTATGACAGGAGAGGATATTAAACGTATTCGTGAGCAAAATAATATTTCTCAGTCTTCTCTCGCTTTGATATTAAATATGACCAAGGAAAGTGTTTCCAAATGGGAAATAGGGGAAATTAAACCAAATGGTGCAGCATTAAGGCTACTCACATTAATTGATGAAAAGGTGTTTATTATCTAATAAATGCAAGGATAATCCTTTTTAGTTTAAAAAGGCAAAACACACCTTAAATTGAAATTTTCTTACCTAATGCAGGGCGCTTTGACTCTAAACCATCAGCACCATAAGTGGATTGGTTATTATGTTTTTTCACAAAGTTTAGGCGCTGAGCATTCAGCTCAATATGCAGTTGCAGCATTTGGTGATTACGATAATTCAGCTCTTTTAGCTCAGTTGTTAAGCTTTTAATGGCTTCCCATACACCCGTTAGTGCATTATTTCCTTCATAAGGTGCGCTGATTTCAGCTTGTGCTTCTAACGCTAAGCGGTTTGTTTCACCATGGCCGATAGCAGCAACTAAAAACCGTTTTTGCTCAGTGGTTTCTTGAAAAGGCGAAGGTGGCACACGGTGATAACCTAGTAATAGCTCTTCATTTTTCATCACTATTTGTAATGATTGCAAATGAGCGAGTTGTTGCTCAAGTAATATCAGTAATTCGTCAGTCATAATCGTTATTTATTTCATTGATAACATACATTCATGGGCATCGCGCAAAATTCCATCAGCAATTTTTTCAGCATCCATTGTTAGGGTGCCATCTTTGATTGCTTGTTTAATTTGTTCAACTTTAGCACTATTAATATCACTTGCTTGAGGTTGCAATAATTTTTTTTGTAGCTCACTAGGAGCAAAAGAACTCTCTTTAACGATTTCATCGGCAGATACTTTTTTATCCCGCATCGGGACTGTCGTATCTTGCGGATCGCGGTTTGTCACCTGAGTCAGTGCAGAAATTGCAGATGTTTGCTCAATAGCCATAATGTATTTTCCTATTTCCGATTTTTTTCATATGTCAGTTATCGGCTTATGTTTATGAATCTTTAGTGTATATAGTGTTACAAAATATTGCACTACTCGTCATACTTCAAGTTGCAGCGTTGTTGACTGCGCTCAGCTCGCCGAATCACATACTCATGTATGCTCATCGGCCTCTCTTCACTTGTCGCCTAGCTGCCACTCGAATTATTTAGAGTATATACTCGTGATGCTTCAAGTTGCAGCGTTGTTGACTGCGCTTCGCTAGCCGAATCATAGATTATGTATGCTCATCGGCCTATCAGTGGAGAGCGCTTTATTTTAATGCCACTTGAACGCTGCCATTTTCTAGCGCTTCCCCATTTACAACTTGCCCATTTAACAATCGTACACGGGTATTTTGGCCGGCAGTAGCATTATTTATTGCTCTTCCTTCGTATTTCACTGAAAAATTATCACCACTAGCGAATACAAATACAGTTTGCCCTGCTTTTATTGCCCAAGGCTGCCTTGTCATTGATTTTGTGAATGTTTGACCTGCTGGAATATTACGCAGGGCTACTGCTCCGCGAAGTGCGATTTTGTCTGTACTTGCACCTGCGGGGAGTTTATGCAATAAGCCTTTTTTGGTTCCGATATCAACAAATTGTATGGGTTCCCCTCTATTTATATTGCGTGTTGCCACGTAATACTGGCCTGTCACATTCACTGTTAGCTGAATAAATTGCTTTTTTTTACCACATTGCACAGGAAGGGACACATTCCCCATATTACGCCCGCCAATAGGTGGGTTGATTTGTGGCTTCTCGCAAATAGGCCAACGTTCAATTGGTGTTTTGATTTCGATTGAAACGTGGGTTTTCTTGCCATGAATTTGGCGAAAATAATGGTTAATATCTTGGGGTAATGACGCTTGAGAAAGCGCTGGAGTAAGACCTAACAAACTGATTACCATATATAAAGGCAATTTTTTAGTGTAATACATCCCGTTTTATCCCCCCAGTAAGCAAACTTTTTCACAATTGCAGTTTACGCAGCTGCGTAATAATGAATGAGCCAAATAGGTCAATTATTTTGCCTTTATCCCGCCATTAGATTTTTTAGTAGGCCGCTAAGATATGCGGGTCGAATTTTAATTTTTACTCGCGAACGTTCAAATTCAGGGATCGCGTTATCTCCATTGAGGACCACTATGATTGATAAATTAAACGCCACGTTTGCTTTCCAGCAACAGGCTTTGTCAATACGCGAAGCAAGGCAGACTGTATTAGCTTCAAACATTGCTAATGCCGACACTCCCGGCTACCAAGCACGTGATATTGACTTTAATCGTCAACTTCAACAAGCCATGGATAAAGGTGTGGTAGGGGGAAAAGGTGTGACTCTTGCTGTCACTTCGAAAGGGCATATTGAAGGCCGAGGGGGCAAAGCGCCAAATATTGACCTGAAATATCGTGTTCCTTACCAAACCTCAATGGATGGTAATACGGTAGATATGGACATTGAACGCAGCCAATTCGCAGATAACACCCTGAAATATCAGGCCGACCTTACATTCATCAATAGCCGCGTCAAAAGTATGTTGGCTGTCTTACAGCAAGGGTAATTGCCATGGCTTTACTAAGTATTTTTGATATCTCTGCATCGGCATTGACTGCGCAATCTCAACGTTTAAATGTCAGTGCGAGCAATATGGCCAACGCGGAAAGTATCGCGGGACCAGATGGCCAACCATATCGCGCAAAACAAGTTGTTTTTCAAATGGCACCACAAGGGCGTCACGAAGTGGGAGGCGTGCGTGTGAGTGAGCTGATAGAAGACCCAACACCACCACGTATGGAATATAAACCTGGTCACCCGTCAGCGGATGAAAAAGGCTATGTGCAAATGCCAAATGTCGATATGGTTGGCGAAATGATCAACACCATTTCAGCCTCTCGTAGCTATCAAGCTAACTTAGAAGTGATGAATACAGCAAAAACATTGCTGCAAAAGACACTAACTATAGGCCAGTAAGGGAGCACTTTCATGGGAGTTGCAGCCACAATGTACGACTCTTTGGATAATACGACAGCTGGCCCTCAGCCAGCTGCGAGTAATGTGCCAAAGAAAAGTCAAAGTGACGATATGCGTGACACTTTTTTAAAAATGATTGTCACGCAAATGCAAAACCAAGACCCAACAAAACCAATGGAAAATACGGATTTAACCAGCCAATTGGCGCAAATAGCGACACTTGAAAGTATGAATAAACTCAGCGATAGCGTGAGTGGTATTTCCCAACAAATTGGTTCAGGTCAGTCATTGCAAGCCACTCAGCTGGTTGGTAAAGGTGTGCTTATTCCACGTAATGAAATCATCTTAGCGCCACTCAAAAAAGCGAGCACAGGTGAAGACAGCAATGTGATTAAGCCATCAAACCCGCTTCCTGACGAAGGCATCAGCCCAAATAGCCCTTCAATGTTTGGATTAAGTAACAAAGATGCCATTGAAGGTGAAGAGGGCACTGAAGAGCCGCAATCTGAATATATTTCCTCGCCGTTTGGCTTCTTTTTGCCGAAATTGGCGGACAATGTTGAAATTACCATTCGCGATAAAAACCGAATGGTTGTGCGAACCATTACCTATGATACGGAAGTTAAACCCGATATCTATGATATGGCATGGGATGGCCGTGATAACAACGGGAACTTAGTCACCGATACAACAGGAAAATATTACTTTGATGTGAAAGCTGTTAGTTCAGGAGCTGAAATCGAAGTGACCAAACTGGGGTATACCCGTGTTAACGGTGTGACTCCTGGAGCTGACGCACCATTACTTGATGTTGGCATTGGGCAAAGCGTCCCGCTGAGCAGCATTTTCAAAGTTTATCCATCTTCTTAATTTACCCCCAATACTCATGGAGAAAATATGTCTTTTTCACAAGCAGTCAGTGGCTTAAATGCAGCCTCAGCGGGGCTTGATTCAATTGGTAATAATATTGCCAACTCCGCAACAAATGGTTTTAAAGGGGCGACGACCTCATTTGCAGATATGTTTGCAGGTTCAGGTGTTGGCCTAGGCGTTAATGTGGCCGCGGTGACACAAAATTTTAAAGATGGTCCAATCACGCGTACGGATAGAGCGACAGACGTTGCCATCTCCGGAAATGGCTTTTTCCGTGTACAAGACCAAAACGGTGATACTTATTACAGCCGAGATGGTCAATTCTTACGCGATAAAAGCGGTAATTTAGTCAATAACCAAGGGATGGTAGTCACAGGTTACCCCGCGAGTGTTGATGAAAAAGGCAATGTTACCATCCAAAGTGGTGGTGTACCTGAAGGCTTGAATATCCCAACGGATATGATGGATGCAAAAGCGTCGGAATTAGCGAAATTAACTATTAATCTGAACTCAGAAGATAAAATCAAAGATAAACCATTCGATGTTAATAACCCCGATGATTCAGCAACCTACAATTTCAGTACGACCATGACGGCGTATGATAGCCAAGGTAACACGCATGAAATCTCCGTGTACTTTGTAAAAAGCGCGGATAATGAATGGAAAGTGTATGCCAAAGATGCGAACGACAAGGTTGCAACGCAATTAATCAATACTGAGGATGTAGACGATACCGTTGTTGTTCATAATAAATTAATTTTTGATGGTAATGGCCGTTTGTCAGCCCCTACAGATGCCACTTTTGATTTTAATTATAAAGGGTTAAATGGCGCAAATGATGGTGTTCTTAGAGTTGATCTAAACAAAACTCGTCAACAAAAAGTCAGCGAGTCTTCCGTTAGTGCGATTGATGTGAATGGCTATCCTGCCGGTGAATACACCACCTTTAAAATCGAAGATAACGGTTTAATTACTGCTAACTATTCCAACCAACAAAAACGTGTGGTTGGCCAAGTGGCGTTATCCGCTTTCGCAAATCCAAATGGTCTGGTATCTCAAGGTGGCAACGTTTGGGCCTCTTCCAATACATCAGGTAACCCGATGGACGGCGTTCCGGGTGTTGGCCAGTTCGGAAAATTAACCAGTGGTGCGTTGGAATCTTCTAACGTGGATATGAGCCAAGAGTTAATTAGCATGATTGTGATGCAGCGTAATTACCAATCAAACGCGCAAACCATCAAGACACAAGATCAGATGTTACAGACGCTGGTTAACTTACGATAAAACAAGAGGGTGGCCATGGATCACGTCATTTATACCGCGATGGGAGGAGCGCGTCATGCGCTGGAAAACCAAGCGATTGTTTCAAATAACATTGCCAATGTGTCAACCGCAGGCTTTAAAGCGCAATTGTCCGCAATGCGTGCCGTGCCGATAAATGGTGACAGCGAGCAAACCAGAACGCTGGTGGTGGCATCTACTCCCAGCGCTGATATGAGCCAAGGGCCACTCAATTATACGGGTAAGCAAACCGATGTTGCATTAAATGATAAGCATTTTTTGGCTGTTGAATTAGCCGATGGCACAGAAGCTTATACCCGTAACGGTAACATTCAAGTGTCTAGTGAAGGTGAGCTTGTTATTGGTGAGCGCCGCTTACAAGGTGATGGCGGGCCGATTAACGTTCCGCCAAATGCGGAGTTAACTATTGGCGCTGACGGTACCGTTACTGCGCTTTTGGCGACTGACCCCCCGACTATGTTAGGGCAAATTGGGCGCTTGAAAGTGGTTGAAGCACAGCCGCAAGACTTGATCCGTGGCGAAGACGGTTTGTTTCATTTATCACCACAAGGGCAAGCGGCAAATGGCAATGCTTTGCCACAAAGCGAACGAGGCATTGTCACTGCGGGGGTGATTGAAGGCAGTAATGTCAATGCCGCAGAAGCCATGGTTTCGATGATTGCCAATGCAAGGCACTTTGAAATGCAAATGAAAGTTGTCCGCAGTGCTGATGAAAATGCACAACGCGCCAATCAACTGCTCGCGGTTAGCTAAATACAGTAAGGAATTATTATGATCCGCTCATTATGGATTGCTAAAACAGGGCTTGATGCTCAACAAACTAACCTTGATGTTATTTCTAATAACTTAGCCAACGTTAGTACCAATGGTTTCAAACGCCAACGCGCTGTTTTTGAAGATTTAATGTACCAAAATATTCGTCAGCCGGGTGCCATGAGTTCAGAACAAACCTCGTTACCATCCGGTTTACAAATGGGAACGGGTTCGCGCCCTGTTGCCACCATGCGTATTCATGCGCAAGGCGCATTAAATAAAACAGGAAATACCAACGATATCGCTATCCGAGGCCAAGGTTTTTTACATGTGCAAATGCCTGATGGTACGGATGCTTACACCCGTGATGGCGCATTGCAGCCAAACCAAGATGGCCAGTTAGTGACCTCAAGTGGTTACCAAATCGTTCCTGCGATTATGATCCCCGATAACGCGAACAGCTTGTCGATTGCGCGCGATGGCACCGTGACGATTACCGTCTATGGCGATAACCAACCACAGCAAATTGGCCAAATTACATTAACCACCTTCATTAATGATGCTGGTTTGGAAAGTATGGGTGAAAACCTGTATATGGAAACCGCAAGTTCCGGCGCACCAAATGAGAGCGCACCGGGGACCAATGGCGCCGGTTTACTTTATCAAAACATGTTAGAAACCTCTAACGTCAATGTGGCAGAGGAGTTGGTCAACATGATCCAAACTCAGCGTGCTTATGAAATCAACAGTAAGGCGGTATCCGCTTCTGACCAAATGTTACAGCGCTTAACGCAATTGTAATTGGTAAAAAATACGTAAAAATAACTCATTGCGATAGTGATGAGTTATCAATGAGAGGGACCTCTTCGTGATGATAAAACGTACACAGCAGCAAAAGAGTAACATGATGATTGAAAGCGGCACGATTTCTCAACAGCAAAAAGCAGCGTTACTAACGCGTTTCATAGCGCCTAAACAGGCAGGGTTACTTGCCATTTTGGTCTTAGTTACCAGCGGTTGTGCACAAATCAAATCGCGTCCATTAGTGGACACACAAACCACGGCAATCCCAACAGCACCGACAGCACCAGCACCCAATGGCTCGATATTTCAAAGCGCTCAACCTGCTTATTATGGCTATCAGCCATTATTTGAAGACCGGCGCCCTCGTAATGTTGGTGATATTTTAACCATTAACTTGCAAGAAAACGTGAGTGCGAGCAAAAACTCCTCAGCGAATGCCAATCGTAGTGGGAAAACAGGTTTCTTAGCTGCGATCTTACCGGGTTTTATGCAAGGGTGGATTGGCGGTAAAAACACAGAATTAGATATTAAAGGTAACAGTGACTTTAGCGGCAAAGGCGGTGCCAATGCCAACAACACCTTTAAAGGCACCATCACTGTCACAGTCGACCAATTATTGGCGAACGGTAATTTACATGTGGTTGGTGAGAAACGCATCGCGATAAACCAAGGTACTGAGTCGATTCGTTTCTCTGGGGTGGTTAACCCGCGCACTATCGGTTCAGACAATCATGTGAGTTCGACACAAGTCGCTGATGCACGCATTGAATATGTGGGTGACGGCTATATTAACGAATCGCAAAACATGGGATGGCTACAACGCTTTTTCTTAAATGTTTCGCCTTATTAATTAAACATTAGCGAGAAAACAGCCGAGATAATTCAATGAAAAACAAAGTATTAATTTTGCTATCACTATTTTTTTGCTTCACTTATTCAGCATACAGTGAGCGTATTAAAGATTTAACCACCGTTCAAGGTGTGCGAGATAACGCCTTGATTGGCTATGGTTTAGTTGTGGGCCTAGATGGGACAGGTGACCAAACCATGCAAACTCCATTTACCACTCAAAGTTTGAATAACATGCTGTCGCAAATGGGGATTACGGTGCCGCCGGGTACCAATATGCAATTAAAAAATGTGGCGGCGGTCATGGTCACCGCGAAATTGCCGCCTTTTGCGCGTACTGGGCAGTCCGTGGATATTGTGGTTTCCTCAATGGGTAACGCGAAAAGCTTACGTGGCGGTACGTTGTTGATGACTCCCTTAAAAGGGGTTGATGGGCAAATCTATGCGATGGCTCAAGGTAACATCTTAGTGGGTGGTGCGGGTGCCAGTGGCGGCGGCAGTAGTATTAAGGTCAATCAACTCAATGGCGGCCGTATTACCGGTGGAGCAACTATCGAACGCGAATTACCGAGCAGTTTTGGGCAAAATGGGGCAATTAACCTGCAATTAAACGAAGATAGCTTCACATTGGCACAAGATATTGCGGATGCAATTAACCGTATGGGCGGTATGGGGACGGCGTCTGCGTTAGATTCTCGGACAGTGCAATTACTGGTTCCTGCCAATAATCGCGACCAAGTGCGCTTTTTAGCACGGGTACAGGAGCTTAATGTACGTGCGCCAGTGGCTGAAGCGAAAGTGATCCTCAATTCACGCACCGGTTCTGTGGTGATTAACCGCAGTGTAACACTAGACAGCTGTGCTGTTGCACATGGCAGTTTAGCGGTCACAGTCGAAAGACAAACTCAAGTGAGCCAACCGGACACCCCATTTGCAGGTGGGCAAACCGTAGTCACTCGTAATACGAATGTTGGGGTACGTGATCAGGGTGGGGCACTCCAAAAAGTCAACGCAAGTGTGCAATTAAACCAAGTTATTCAAGCCCTAAATACACTCGGTGCAACGCCAAACGACTTGATGTCGATACTGCAAGCGATGGAAAGTGCGGGTTGTTTACGTGCAAAACTGGAGATCATCTAATGAGTGACATGCAGCTATTGCAAGGTGCCGCATTTGATTTACAGTCACTGGGACAGTTAAAAGGTGAACTGAATAAGAATTCGGAGCAAGGGCTGCGCCATGTCACGCAGCAACTTGAGGCAACATTCGTTCAATTGATGTTAAAAAGTATGCGTGACGCACTCCCACAAGATGGCTTATTTTCCAGCGACCAAACACGCATGCTCACCAGTATGTATGACCAGCAAATCGCCCAGGACCTGTCGCAAAAAGGTTTAGGTTTCGGGGAAATGATGTACCAGCAGCTTACACGAGACCAACACACGTCAAGTGGGCCCACATCCAATAGCCTGTTGCCGTTAGATGAAAAAACAGTGCAATCATTACCGCCATTTAATATGGAACAAATGATGCGCCATTTTGCACCAATGGGCGATGCATTATCGGCACCATTCCAAAAAATCAAAGCGTTATCGCTTAATAGCAGTAATTTTATTAGCCGTTTAATTGAACCTGCAAAAGCGGCAAGCCAAAACAGTGGTATTTCTCATTTTCTGCTATTGGCACAAGCGGCATTAGAAAGTGGTTGGGGCCAGCGAGAAATTCTGAAATCAGATGGAAAAACCAGCCATAACCTGTTTGGTATAAAAGCGGGAAAAAACTGGCAAGGGCCCGTCACGAATATTATGACAACAGAAGTGATCAACGGAAAAACCATCAAAATGCGGGATGATTTTCGCGTTTATGGCTCTTATGAAGAGGCGATTGCCGATTATATCAATTTATTGACGGAAAACCCGCGTTACAAAGACGTCAAAAAAGCGCCGACACCAGAGATTGCTGCGCGCCGTTTACATCAAGCTGGGTATGCCACAGACCCAGGTTATTCGGACAAACTGATCACCTTGATTAACCAGATACGCGGTCATCAACCCGCGGCGAATACCTCTGCATCAAGGGCGGTTCAGGCATATACCATAGACTTAAACGATATTTTCTAAAAATCCGGAATTATTGCGAGTTTGGACTAAATAATTACGCTGAATTTCCGATAACCAAATATGCTCTAAATAATTTGCGTTGCTATCGCTTTCATTGTGTCAGCCAATGATGGCGATAAGCATCCAGAACAGGAAAAGCTTATGCTGAACAATGTAATGAATAATGCGCTCAGTGGTGTGAACGCTGCACAAGGCGGGTTAAGTGTTATTTCTAACAACTTAGCTAACGCAGGTGTGGGTTACTATCATCGCCAAAGTGCTGTTTTCGGGGAGAATCCCGGTACGATGACACCTAATGGCTATTTTGGTAACGGCACTTATTTCAGCCATGTTCGCCGTGAGTTTGACGAATTTATCAATGCGCAGTACAGCCAATCCCGCGCACGTAGCGGTGACTATGAGGCATACGTTAAGAACTGCAATAAAGTTGATGATTTGCTTACTAATGATATTGAAGATATTTCAAGTAATATCGGTAGCTTCTTCACTGCGTTAGACGCTGCCTCCAGCGATGCAAGTGACAAAACCTTGATTGACGTTTTCTTAGGAAACTCAAATGCATTATTAGGCCAGTTTAAAGAAGCGGATCGTCGTTTGCAGGAAATGGAACGGGATATTAATCACCAGATAGAAAATAAAGTGAAAGATATCAATATTTACGCTGAAAAAATTGCGGGTTTAAACCAGCAAATTTCGCGGATCCGTTCTGTGAGTGGTTCTGAACCTAACGATTTATTAGATGTGCGTGACCGTTTAGTCAATGAAGTTAACTCATTAGTTGGTGTCAAAGTTATCGAACAAAACGGTAACTATAACGTGACGTTTGCTAATGGCTTACCGTTAGTCACGGGTGAAAAAGCGAATCGCCTAGAAGCCGTCCCTTCTTCTAAAGATGATAGCCGTTTTAGCATTGGCTTTGTGGGCGCGAATGGCCAAGCACGGGAAATTCCTGACGAGTCATTCCGTGGTGGGGAACTCAGTGGTATCTTGCGTTCTCGTCAAGAAGTTATGGACCCGGCTTATCAAAAACTCAATAAATTAGCATTGGTTTTTGCGACCAAATTCAATGAAGTGCACAGCAAGGGGTACGATGCCAACGGCAACACCGGTAAAGACTTCTTTGAAATTGGTAAAGGCTCTGTTGTTAGTAACACTCATAATAGTGGTAAAGCAGACTTTGATCTCAGTTATAGCGATGTGTCTAAAGTCACAGGTAATAACTATGAACTGCGCTTTGACGGCAATGAATGGAATGTCACACGTTTGCCAGAAGGTATTAATGTACCTGTGGATTCAAATACGGCAGGTACACTGAAGTTTGATGGTTTAGAGATTAAAATCAGCAACAGTACTGGTATGTCAAAAGGTGACTCATTCTTGGTAAAACCAGTAAGTGGTGTAATCAACGGTATGCAGACCTTGGTCAGCAATGCATCCGATTTTGCGGCGGCTGGAAGTAAAGACAGTGGCCCAGGTGATAATGAAAACATTAAACAACTGGTTAAACTGCAAGACGAAAAACTGATTGATGGTAGTTCTACGTTCTCTGATTTCTATGCGACGTTAGTTAATGATGTGGGCAGTAAAACTAAACAAGCGCAAATTGACTCTGAAACACAGAACAAAATGACTGAGAGCTTCTATGAGCAAGAGCAAGCTATCTCGGGCGTGAATATGAATGAAGAAAGTATTCAGATGCAGAAAATCCAACAGTTTTTCAATGCCAATGCGCAAGTATTAAAAACGGTGGATGATTTATTTAACGCATTAATGCGTGCATTCTAAATATTAGCGATAGGATAAGGATTTAGCGATGCGTTTAAGTACCAACATGATTTATCACCAACGCTTACAAGACATGAACAGTGCTCAAGCGCGTTGGATGGATGCAGGAAGTCAATTAGCTTCTGGTAAGCGTGTAAGCAAGCCTTCTGATGACCCTCAAGCGTCTTCGCAAGCGGTGCGGATTAACCAGTCAGAGAACCGAAATCAACAGTATGTTGCCAGTCGTGGGTTTGCCAAAACAGGAATGACGCTGCAGATGAGTATTTTGACTCAGATGACAGATGTGACGACGCAAATTGATACCACCATTATTCAGGCATCAAACCAAGGTGCTTTAAGCGATAAAGACCGTAATACTTTGGCTGAGCAACTCACGGGTTTGAAAGAACAATTAGTGGCGTTAGGTAATTCGACTGATGGGAATGGTCGATATATTTTCGCAGGTTTTAAATCAGATAAACCGCCATTTGAAATTGATGCTAACGGTGATGTGTTGTATCACGGTGGCGATAAAGCGATTATGCAGAATGTGGCGAGTGACCGTGAGATGACGACTTATTTCACTGGCGCACAAGTGTTTGAAACCGATAGCAATAATGTGGTCAATATTTTTAAAGCGCTGAACACCGGTATCGAATCACTGAAAAAGCCATTGCAAGGCGCACCACAAGCAGATTTAGACCAAGCGCAAACTGAGTTAGGTGAAGCGAACCGAGCCATCAAGTCCGCATTAGATCAAATTTCTAATATTGAAGCTAAGCAAGGCTTACAATTACAAGAAATTGATAAATTAGATTTTTTAGCGGATACGCGCTCGATTCAAAATGCGGCCCGCAAAAGTGAGTTGTTAGAAACTAACTGGACTGGCACCACCACAGATTATTATAAAGAAAAAGCGATGTTTGAAGCCTCACAAAGTATTTTTAAAGACTTAAACAGCATGTCACTTTTCGGCAGCCGTTAATTATTTAATATTCTTTTTACTCACCGCGCTTTGGAGTGATCCAAGCGCGGTTTTTTTGAGCTTTAAAAATGCTATGTTAGACAATATGTTATAGATTTGATGTAAAAAATTTGAATTAATGTTTTATTACGCAATAAACTTTAATAATTAAATGATAATATGTATTATTCTCATTTGAGTGTTTTGTGATATAGGAGATTTATGCGAGTTTTTAAGGTAAATACTAAATGGGTTTTCACTATTATTGTTTTATTAGGAGCTATTCCTTTAGCTGCAATATGGCTAAATGTGTTCTCAAATTCTACTGTAACTAATATTAATAACTGGTTGGGTGAGTTACCTGTAATTTACTCAGATAAATTTCCAAATGAAAGCTACATGTCAGCATTATATTGTAAAATAACTCCTTTAATTTCTGTGTTATATTACATACTTATGTGGAACTCTATAGAAATAAAAAAAGAACACTTTAAGTTATACAATGATGGAATTCTCACGCTAATTTTTGGTTATTTAAGTTCTATTTTTATTATCGGTATAATGACATATATAAATTATTTCTTAGATTATAATATATCATCTGGAAATAAAAAATTAAGTTCAATCTCTGCATTCGAATTTACTTCTTTCATTTATTATTATGCGATTTTTATTTCTATATTCATTGTTACTTGTTTGGCCATAAATGCATTTATATTTTTACCTGTAAAATATAAATTAAAAAGATGGGGATAAAATTTCCCCTTTCTTTCTTCTAGAATTTAGTTAGCCAAGGGAATAAGCTCTTTGTTGACAGCATCAGCAAAGTTAGCATCAATAAAAGATGTAACCACACTTGTTAGTACAATAGTAGCTACAGAAATGGCTGTTGCTGAAAGGGTAAATGGTAATAATAAGCTTAAACTTCCAGCGGTAAATGCTAATACAATTGGTGTTGCTACTCCAGCTAAAGCCATAGCTTCAACTTCTAAAAGTAAAGGTTTCCAGTCACCAGTTTCAAAACCTTCTTCAACTTTGTTTTTTATTTTATCAAATTTTAAAAATTTATCAGCAATTTTAAAGGTAGTTCCTAATTTATATAAATTTTCAGATAATTTTTTTCCGTCAACTGCCTTAATCGCTTGAGTTATGGCGGGGAGATCTTTTTTATGGATGTTAAGATAAGGATTGCTGAGTGATTTTCCTAGAATTCTTAATGCATCATTTGTGTTTTTTATTTTTTTACCTTTAAATGTATTTAATTCATTAATGATTTTATTAGATGTAGACTTATATTTATCACCAAAAAACTTAGATGCTTTTTCACCTACATCTGTCATTATTTCTGATGCAGACTTAATTGCCTCATTTGTTTGTAATTTTTCAATCTCATTTTTAACTTTACTCTGAATTTTTTTTAAGTCATTATCAGCTTGACTTCTAGCTATAGCTTCATTAATAAGGGTATCTAATGCTGAATAACTTTCAAGATCTTGAGGCATCTTCTTGTAAAACTCTTTAGAAGCATCATTGAAGTTGCCTTTTTTAATTGCCTCTATCATTTTTGGGTAGTTTTTAATGTTTTTAGTGCCACCTAAAGTATTTAAGTACGTTAAAACCGTAGCCGTTTTAGGGTTTATTTTACTAAATATTGTACTTTTAATATCCCTGTCAATGTATTGAACCCTCCCATTCGCCACTCTTCTATGTAATAGATCAAATAGGTTCATATACTTTGAGAACATTTCATTTCTAATTTTTTTAGTAGGAATAATACCATTCTTATGAAGGGTATTAGCGAGTTGGTTTTCTACTTTATTACGGTATTCATCATAAACTCTAACGAATGGAACACCAACACTCATACTTTTTACCATTGCCTTCTTTACATCTTGCTCATTGGGGCTTTTTAATAATTCCTCGCATAGTTTTCTGAAATAAATACATTTCGGCTCACCACATACAGGGCAGATCATGTCAGGTTTCATGCAATATACATTAGCAGCATCACTTAACGAAATATTACCATGTGCTGTGGGAGCGATTCCATCGTATATCAAATTATCACGGAAACTACTATGTGGGGTAACTACCATTACATCATTCATCTGATTTCCTCTTTATGAAAATATAAATAAATTACAATATTTAAATACATTCATTAAAGAAATGAAACAATACACAAAATATAATGACACTTATTAAAAAATTATATTTTTAAATAAATAATTTTTTATTTTGTTTATTAAAATATTAATGAGAAGTCAATGATGTGAGAGAATGGCTATTGTGACATGTTCAGAGCGACACTGGCATATAAATTTACTTGCGAAAATAAATTAATTTTATACCTAAATTTTAGTTAGGTTTAGTATTGGGTATTTACTGAGACTGTCATTAGATAGTTTAGAAATGTATCAAATAATAGGTGATATTTACAACTATACTAGTTGCTTTTAATATAGACTACAAATAGGAAATTAAATCAGTTTTTCTTGGGCTACTTTAATTATTAAATTCGAAAAATTACTTTGATAATTAATTAATTGATTAATTATCTATTCTCAAACAAACAAATTAAACATCAATGATAGCTGCTCAAATGCTTGGTGGATAAGCCGTTCCGTGTAGCGGGGAAGTATGGAAATAATCACCCCTAACATACTGATACCGATGGTTAATGTAAGGGGGAAACCTACTACAAACACGGATAGCTGTGGGGTCATTCGGTTTAGAATACCGAGAGCAAGGTTAAGAATGAGAAATAGTGTAATGAACGGCAGTGCTAGCATTAACCCATTAATAAATATAGTGTTAGCAAATTGAGCAAATACCCAAAAACCATCGCGATTTAATGGTGCGGTTTGAATTGGGAGCAGTTCAAATGAATTGACCACAATATAAATAAGCCACAAGTGCCCATCGAAAGCGAGAAACAATAAAAGGGTGATGACGTTAAATATACGACCTAAAATAGGCATATTGGGTCCACCTGTTGGGTCAAAAAAGGTGGCGAACGATAACCCCATTTGTAAACCAATCACTTCCCCCGCATGACGCACGGCAGCAAATGCCATTTGCATTGTGAGCCCCATCGCAACACCAATCACCATTTGCTGCACGATAACCCATAATCCCATAGCAGAGAATAGAGGAATATTCACGACAGGAAGTTGTGGGGAAACAATCAACACAACAAAAAAGGCCAGAGCGACACGAACTTTGGTAATTGCCTGTTTTTCATTAAAAAAGGGCGCTGTACCAAGCAGCGCCAAAAGGCGTATGAAAGGGTAAAAACCTTGGCTTAGCCACAGCGTGAGTGTTTCACTGGTAATGGTTAGCATTGTTAGCCAATAATAAACGGTAAGTTGCTAAGCAATGACCGCATATAGTCGGTAAGCAGATTCAGCATCCAGGGCCCTGCAATAATAATCACAGAAATAACCGACAAAATTTTAGGGATAAAAGATAGCGTCATTTCATTCACTTGCGTGGCGGCTTGCAGTAAGCTGATAATTAAACCCGCCGCTAAAGCGGCTAATAACAAAGGGGCAGCTAGCATCAGCGCAATTTTCATCGCTTCAGTTCCCATCGCCATTACTGATTCAGGTGTCATAACTACTCCGAGTAAAATAATCCTAATTAAAAAAGCTTTGCGATAATGAGCCAAGCAATAGTTGCCAACCATCAACTAATACAAACAACATTAATTTGAATGGCAAGGAAACTGTTGCGGGGGGAACCATCATCATCCCTAATGCCATTAAGACACTGGCAACGACTAAGTCGATGATTAAAAATGGAATAAAAATAGTAAAACCAATTTGGAATGCGGTTTTTAGTTCGCTGGTAATAAAGGCTGGGACTAAAATACGTAATGGAACATCTTTCGCTTCTTGAATTTCACCTACCTTGGCTATTCTTGCGAATAGGGCTAAGTCGGATTCGCGTGTTTGCCCTAACATAAAGGTTCTTAACGGTGCTGTCCCTTTCTCTAAAGCGGTTTCGAGGCTAATTTTGTCTTCGCTAAAAGGCTGGTAGGCTTCACGATACACTTGGTCGGCAACGGGTGACATCACAAAAAAGGTCAAAAACAGTGCTAAACCCAATAAGACTTGGTTCGGTGGAGCGGAGGGCGTTCCGAGCGCGTTACGCAATAAACCTAAAACAATAATGATGCGAGTAAAACTGGTCATCATTAATAATAAGGCGGGAATAAAGCCCAATAAGGTCAAAAATAAAAGCGTTTGAACAGGTAAAGACCAAGTTTGTCCGCCATCAGCCATTGAATGGCTAATAACAGCTGGTAGTGCCGCAGAAGCGGAGTTTGGCAATAAAAACAAGAGGGTAGTAATCGTGAGTAAAGATTTTAGAGGTAACATGAGCCCTTCCGATTACTTATGCATAAGTGTAACTGAAGCCGCACATTTTGCAGCCTCTTGTTTTTTCTTTAATAAAGACTGAAAGGTGAGCGGTTCAGTTGGCAATGTCTCAGTGACTTCAGGTGCAGCCGGGTATTGGTGTAAGAGGCTGATATTTTGTGTGGTAACACCTAATACCAAACACTCATTATTCACCTCAACAACCACAACGCGTTCTTTATTACCTAATGAGCAACGGCTTTTGACTTTTACGATTTGCTCCTTGCCCATTTTTTGGGGAGCAAATCCTAATTTTTTCACCAACCAAGCACCTGCTAGTATCAATAAAATGATCCCCCCTAAAGCCCCTGATATCTGCGTTAAGCTATCATTGTGGTCAATAGCAGGAGTATTAGGTTCACCAGAGGAAACGGTTGTTGATAAAAAAGGCACAGATATCGGTGCCTGCTCAGTTTGATTGGGTATTGCCATTATCAGCGACTCACGAAGTTAATTAACGACTTAAACGGCGCATACGTTCGGAAGGCGTAATGATGTCAGTAATACGAATACCGTAATTATCTGAAACCACGACCACTTCTCCCTGCGCAATTAAATAGCCATTGATTAAAATATCCAGTGGCTCACCCGCTAAGCCATCCAGTGAAACCACAGAGCCTTGGGATAAGCTCAGTAGTTTTTTAATGGTCATTTTAGTGCGCCCCAATTCAACTGAAAGACGGACAGGAATGTCCATGATCATATCGATATCAGACAGTTGATTTAGCGGGTTTTGTCCATCAAAGTTGTCGAAAGCCTGTGCACCAGCTGAGGCGGATTCCGCTTTTTTTTGCTGTTCCAGCGCTTCAGCCCACAGGTCTTCACTGTCGTGATTGGTTGATGCATCAGGAGAGTTCTTCGCCTCACTCATTGGTACTTTCCTCATCTAGAGTGTTTAATACAGGGTTAATCAAATGTTCTACACGCAATGCATACTGGCCATTTTGAGTACCGTATTGACTGGTTAATACGGGAACGCCATCAACATTAACGATGAGGCGGTCAGGTTTCTCAATTGGGATCACATCCCCTTTTTGCAGTTGCAGTAAGCGAGAAATTCGCATTGGAATGTCAACAAAGTTGGCAACCAACTCAAGTTCAGAACGTTTCACTTGGGTGACAAGGTTGGTGACCCAAGTTTCATTTTCTTGGTGGCCTTGTTCCATTGGTGGGTTTATTAAACGTTCACGTAATGGCTCAATCATGGCGATCGGAATACAAATACTGAATTCACCAACGGTATTGCCTATCTCCACTAAAAACGGTGTGGTAACGACAATGTCATTAGGGGAGGTGGTGATATTAGTGAATTTGACTTGGATTTCAGAACGTACATATTCCACTTCAATATCAGCGATTGGCTTCCAAGCATCGCGATAAGCCCCTAAGGCTAACTTGAGCATGCGATTGATAATGCGTTGTTCAGTATTGGTAAACTCTTTACCTTCTTGCCGTACAGGAAAGCGGCCGTCTCCACCAAACAGATTATCGACAGCGATGTAAACTAATGCGGGCTCAAAGGTAAACAGTGCCGTACCCCGTAAAGGCGGCATATGGATTAAGTTTAAGTTAGTTGGTACGGGTAAATTACGCGCAAACTCATGGTAAGGTTCAATTTTAATACCGCCCACCGTAATATCTGGGCTGCGACGTAACATATTGAACAAACCCATACGGAACTGGCGAGCAAAACGTTCATTAATGATTTCGAGAGACTGCATTCGCTCCCTAATAACTCGACGTTGAGTATTCGGGTCGTAAGGGCGAACATTATCTTTCCCTTGAGTCTCTGGCACAGGCGTATTGCTTGATGGTGCATCATCATTAAGCAGCGCATCAATTTCGGCCTGAGATAAAATATTATCGCTCATGAATATTACCGCAGAATAAAAGTAGTAAATAACACATCAGAAATATCCTGATCGGTATCACCTGGGATCAGGGTAGGGGTGAGCGTTTGCTTGATATCTTTCATTAACTGCAACTTACCTTCATGCGTCTCAATATTTTTTGCTTTTTGCTCTGAAAGTAGCAGTAACAAACGGCTACGCACTTCAGGGAGGTATTCATGAAGTTGTTTGCGCGATTTTTCGTTCGCAAGTCGCAAAGTCACATGGATATAAAGCACACGATCAGGTGCATTAGCTGCACCTGCCAAATTGACGGTAAATGGCTCTAACTCCATAAAAATGGGTTGTGGCATGTTTGGGCGCTTTTCTTCCTCACTCGCCGTTTGCGTGCCTTGTTGTGTCGTCCACCAGGTATAACCCCCAAACCCTGCGCCAGCAAGGGCAAGAAGGGCAAATAGAATAAGCAACCCTTTGTTGGAACTTTTTGATTTTTTGCTCGACGACATTTAGCTGAATTCCTGTTTCTTGGATGCTAAACCCAAATGGGTTTTTACGTTATGATCTCTAGCATTATGGCTTGGTTGCCAAGAGTTAAAGGAGTGAAAAACGAAACAAAAAGGCGGTAACTCGGCGCTTTAGCTAGGAAATTACCGCGATTCGTTTGTTTTTTATGCAAAAGTGTTAATGCCACCTTGTCTTGATGCTACATTTTTAGGTGAAACAGTGGCATTTGCTTCGCTGATACCAACAGCACCAACGGATGGATGTGTCGCTTGAATTTGGCCATCGTTTTGGTGCGCATTTTGCTGCGAGCTATCGGATTGCTGGTTCAAGTTATCTTGGCCAACAGAGCCTTGAGCAAGATGAATACCACTTTCTTGTAGCGCACTGCGTAGCACTGGCATCATGGATTCCATGGCAGCACGTACATGACTATGTGGAGAGACAAAATGCATTACTGCTTGGTTATCTTCGATGCGTAAATGCACATTTAGTGAACCTAACTCTTCAGGGTGCAAACGAATTTGTGCTTGAGACACCCCTTGGCGAGAGAAAAATAACATATGTTGGCTTAATTGCTGCTGCCACGCTTCGCTACCTAATTGGCTGGCTAAATGCATGGTTGGAGCTGCTGTTGGCGCATTTATGGTTGCCGCTTGGGCTGTTGATGTCGTTGGCATCATGCTAACTGGCGCGGTCGTTGTATGCTGTGAGGATGTGGTGGTAAAGGCGCCCGTTTCAGTTTGTAGTGTAAATGCGCCTTTCGCGGTTTGGTTCAGGGCCTCACTTGAAACATTTTGTAGGTTTAATACTGGGCCTTTATCACTCACTTTTTTATTCAATGGCATGAAATCAGCAGTTAAATTTTTACTGCGTATATCTCGTGGGTTATCAAGGGGAAAAAGAGGCTGGTCACGACGTTCTTCTTTTTCATTCTTAATAAATACCCCAAGTTCTGGGCCATCTTCTTCGCCTGCGATTTGTTGCTGTGAACCTTCCAGATGTTTGGCATCATCTTCATTAATGATGCCATCTGCATTATCCGTTAGGTGCTGCATTTTTTGGGTAAATGCGCCTAAAACCGAGTGTGCTTCTGTTTTAATAGTTGTATTTGCCGTTGCTTGTACTTGGCCAGTTAATGACTGTTTTAGGCTATTTAACCACGCTTGCTCGTTAGCATCTTTGCCTGTTAATAACTCAGTGTTAAGTGCAGTTTGCACGCTATCAGCACGCAAGTTACGGCTAAAGTTCAGTTGCTCAATGGCATTTTCAGCCGTTTTTTGCCCAACCTTGGTTTGTTCAATCGTTTCTTTACTCGCTATTGCCAGTTTGTTATCAACAATGCCTTTGTTAAGTGCTTCTTCATTGATCGGTTGATTAGTGACATTTTGTTTTTCAATCGGTTGCTGGTTATCAAGCATGGCTTGAAAGGGGAGTGCAGGGGCTTGATTTTCATCAGCGCGCGATTCATTTTGTTGTATATTGCCATTTTTAGTCGATGATGCGGTTGGCACATTCAGGGCGTTGATGTCCATTTATTGAGGTCTCCGTAAAGTCGCTCGTTGAGCAAATTCATCCATTTGCTTTTGTTCTAAGCGGTTTTGACGTTGGTATTCAGTATGTTCAGCACGTTGAATTAACGTATCGAACGCGTTGACACGCTGTTGTTTTTCTTGCCAATGGCGGTTAGCTTCGTTAACGCGTTGCTCCCATAAATTCAGTTGTTGCTGCTGTTGCTCAATGGTCAGTTCCAATGTGACCAAAAATTGCTGATAATTCTGCCACTTATCCGATTCCATACCCGTATGCAAGGTTTGGTTGAGTTTTTGACGATATTCGGATTGGTAGTTTTCCAACATATTTAGTTGCTGCGCCATTTGGGTGTGGGTTTGGCGCACTTGAGCTAACACTTTCGCCGCTTCTTCCGAGGCTTCAACAGCTAAGGTGAGTAATGTTGTTAAGGCATTATTTTGGGCCATTTATCCCCTCGTTATTCGTTGGGAACCACTTGAGTCAACTGTTCGCATGCGGTTTGATAATCACATCGCTCATCAATATCTTGCTGCAAGAACTTCGACATCCGTGGGTAATATTGAATTGCTGTATCCAACATGGGGTCACTGCCCATGGCGTACGCACCGACGTTAATTAAATCTCGGTTGCGTTGATAACTAGACGTTAACTGCTTGAAACGTTGAATTTTTCGGTAATGCTCTTTAGGAATGAGCTCCGTCATTGCTCGGCTGATGGATGCCTCGACATCAATCGCAGGGTAGTGCCCTGACTCTGCCAGTGAACGTGAAAGAACAATATGGCCATCCAAAATGGCGCGAGCCGAGTCAGCAATTGGGTCTTGTTGGTCATCCCCTTCCGTTAAAACGGTATAGAACGCGGTAATTGACCCACCATTTTTCCCATTCCCTGCACGCTCAACTAATGCTGGTAATTTGGCAAATACAGAAGGCGGATAGCCTTTCGTTGCTGGTGGTTCACCTACGGCTAAGGCAATTTCCCGTTGTGCCATGCTGTAGCGGGTGAGTGAATCCATAATCAACAGCACACTTAAACCTTTATCGCGAAAATATTCAGCGATACGAGTGGCATAAGAGGCGCCTTGCATGCGCAATAAAGGGGACACATCGGCTGGTGCTGCAACGACAACAGCACGTTTTAAGCCATCAGCCCCTAAAATATTTTCAATGAAATCTTTGACTTCACGACCACGTTCACCGATCAACCCGACTACGATAATATCGGCTTGTGTAAAGCGTGCCATCATGCCAAGTAACACGCTTTTCCCCACACCAGAGCCTGCAAATAGCCCCATGCGCTGGCCTCGACCAACCGTTAATAACGCATTGATTGCACGAACGCCGACATCCAATACACTGCTAATGGGCGTTCGCTCCAATGGGTTAATTGGTGGAGTGATTAACGGAGCACGTGTTTTTACCTCCAATGGGCCTTTTCCGTCTAATGGATTACCTTGCGCGTCAAGTACTCTGCCTAATAACTCATTACCAATGGGTAATAGGCGGCTAGTTTGCCCGTCATCGCCGGTTGATTGCGCATAAACACGTGCACCAGGTGCAATTCCTTCAAGGTCAGCAAGGGGCATCAATAACATTCTTGGGCCGTTAAAACCGACAACTTCACATACCACTTCGTCTGAACCGCCATTAATAGAGCGCTCAATAAAGCAGGTTGCCCCTAAAGGCATTTTAATACCTTCGGCTTCCATCACTAAGCCAGTGATTTTTGTGAGGCGGCCATAACGACGCACCATCGGGATCCCTTTCATCCGCGATTCTAAATCGTCCAACGAGGCAATCCAGCGTCCCAATCGTGCCGTCATGAAAAGCTCTCCGGTGCATATAAACGACACAATTCTTGCCAGCGTGTCGCCACAGTCATATCAATTTCACCGTCTTCTGCGACGACTCGGCAACCACCGATATGCAGTTTAGGGTCAGCCACTAAGCGCCAGCCATTCAAGTTGAGTAGGGAACCGAGATGCTGCTCGATTAATTCAAAATGATTTGGGTTGACGTGCAGCTCAGGTTGCCCAGCAAAAATTGGTTTTTGTTGGAGTAACTGGCTGATTTCCTCCAACAATGCAGTGCCATCACAAACGGTGGATTGACCTAAAACTTGCTTAGCCGCAGTCAACGCTATCTGCAACAGTTTAGTGGTCACCACCGTATCAAAGGTATCGAGAGAATAATTGAATTCAGACAGCAGTTTTTGCCATGTTTCAATCACAGGTTGTTGCAAAGCAAGTGCCTGCTCACGCCCTTGTTCTTCTCCAGCTCGTAAGCCTTGCTCAAAACCAGCTTGGTAACCTTCTTGCTGGCCTTTTTCATGCCCTTGTTGGTAACCCGTCCGCTGTGCATCTTCCTTGATGTTATCGAGCAAATTAATTTGCTCTAACACTTCTTTTGGTTCAAGGCACGGGACTTTTGGCGCGTCAGGCTCAGGAACATCACTTAATGCAGGAATGCCTGAGTTGAGATCCCATTGATTAAGCTCACGAAGCTGCCAAGGCTGCCATTGGTCATTTGGAATTGTTGACTTAGACATAGACGTCGTCTCCACCACCTATAGCGATTTCGCCTTTTTCGACTAAACGACGAACGATAAGTAAAATGGCTTTTTGTTCGTTTTCCACTTGAGACATACGCACAGGAGAACGTGATTCCAAATCGTCGCGCACGATTTCTGCAGCGCGAGCGGCCATATTGTTGAGGAAGTGGTCACGTAGTGCTTGGTTGCTGCCTTTGAGGGCAATAACCAGCGAGTCTGTCGAAACATCCTGCAAAATACGTTGAATGCTGCGGTTGTCCACCTCGATAAGGTTTTCGAATAGGAACATTTCGTCAATAATACGTTGAGCAAGCTCACCATCGTAATCACGCATTGCATCGATAACGCTTTCTTCTTGCTGGCTTTTCATCAGGTTGATGATTTCTGCCGCAGTTCTCACGCCACCCATTTTACTGCGTTTGAGGTTTTGGCCATCCAGTAAGTTGTTCAATACTTCGGTCAATTCCGCCAATGCAGCAGGTTGGACACCACCAAAGGTGGCGATACGTAGCATAATATCGTTGCGTTGGCGCTCTTCGAATAATTCGAGGACATCCGCTGCAAGATTGCGTTTTAAGTGAACCAAAATAGTCGCGATAATTTGCGGATGTTCATCACGGATAATATCGGCAACGGTTTGGGGTTCCATATAGTTGAGGCTTTCGATCCCTGACGTGGTTTCTTGTTTTTCAAAGATGTCCTCAAGTAAGCTTGCGGCGCGTTCTTCGCCAAGTGCTTTCACCAATACAGAACGCAGATAGTCATTCGTGTTGATATTGAGAGCCGCGAATTGAATCGCTGACTCTTCAAATTCAGTTAATACTTCTGCCAATTCATTATTTGAGATTTGGCGCATGTTTGACACTGCCATACTCAATTGCTGAACTTCTTTAGGATTCAGGTGCTTAAATACTTCCGCAGCCTGATCTTCACCGAGCGTCATTAACATCACGGCACTTTTTTCTGTTCCACTTAAACTCATTGGGATTTTCCTAACCACTGACGGATAACCATTGCCACGATTTGTGGGTCTTTTTCTGCCATTTCACGGATACGTTGGCTTTGGATCTCAGCACTAACACGTTGACGAGTCAGGCGACGGCGTGTTTGCTCATCCATTTCTTCATCAATCGCTTCATCAACCACGAGCGGGGTTTTCAGTTGTGTGGCAACAAAAACCTCGGCTTCAGCTTGGGCTTGTTGTGCTTTACGGTATTTAACCCATTGAGGTTTGATACCGAAACGCCACATAAACCAAGCAATAATGGCAATAAGCAGTATTTTTCCGTAATCCAGTAACTGAGCAATAAATTGTGGGCTTTCAAGTAACGAAGGTGTTTCTTCAACCGGAGCCTCATTGGTAAACAATGAATTAGTAATGTTGAGAGAATCCCCACGTGCAGTGGAAAAGCCCATTGCTTCGCGTGTCAATGCTTCAATTTGTTGCAGCATCTCTGGTGGCAATGGCTTCATTTCTGGACCATTTTCACCATCTTGTGAATGGTAATTGACAATAACTGCGACCGAGAGCCTATCGACGACACCAATTTGCCGTTGAGTGTGACTAATTTTGCGATCTACTTCGTAATTTGTGGTTTCATCGCTTTGCGAGTTCGAGACGCTATTACGGTTATTCGCCGTTTGAGCGCCATCTTTATTGTCTTTATTGGTTTCAATAGGTGCACTTGGTGCACTAACGGGTTGATTTGAAAGCGCACCTGGCACTCCACCGGTTCCGCCATTGTTATTTTGCATACTTTGGCTGTTTTGGCGGGAACGAATAGCCGCACTATCTGGCGTTTGGTTGGGCTTATATTCCTCTGAAGTTTGTTCGACTTTCGAGAAATCCATTTGCGCGGTGACTTGGGCATGAATATTGGCACGACCGACTAACGGCGACAGAATATCTTCTATGCGCTGTTTGAGATGAGACTCCATCTCTTTAGTCATTTTGATTTGTGCGCTGTTTGCCGATTGCTGGCTATTATCGTTATTGGTGAGTAAGCGACCCGCTTGGTCAACAATAATGACATTACTAGCGGTTAGGCCTGTTACGCTACTTGATACCATATGGACAATGGCGCTGATTTGCCCTTCATCAAGCATTCTTCCCGGTAGTAAACCGACCGTCACAGAAGCCGTTGGTAGCTTTTGCTCACGCACAAATAAGGTGGGTTTAGGAATTGCTAAATGCACCCGAGCACTTTGTACTGGGCTTAGGGACTCAATAGTACGAGAGAGTTCACCCTCTAATGCACGTTGGTAATTGATTTGCTCACTAAATTGGCTGATACCGAATTGTTCTTTATCTAATAATTCAAAACCAGTATTGCCACCTTTAGGTAAACCTGATTGAGCGAGCTTTAAACGTAATTCATGCACTTTATCTGCAGGAACTAAAATAGCGCTACCATTATCAGCAATTTGATATGGCACATTCATCTGAGTTAGCTGGCCAACAATATCGCCACCATCTTTAGCACTTAAATTGCTAAGAAGTACACGGTAGTCAGGGCTGCGTAGCCAGAGGAGAAGGGCGACAATAATTGAAACAGCCGCAGCCGCCGCAATCATTAACGGTATTTTAGGATCAGCTTTAATCCTTTCAACTATAGAGGCAAAACCCTTTTTGGCCTCCCCCGTGTCTTTAGATGCGGCACTCATAAATATTCCCTGCTTGGCAGACTACTAGACGGATGAAAATACTTTTGGTGAAACAATGTTATTTCCCTCTTCGTAACGTCACTTTTTCACTTTGCTATTATTTCTTGTTTTAAGGGGTTCTAATGACGGAATCAGCCTATAAAATTGGTGTTATTTATCGGCTTCAAGTTAAAAAGGGTGTGATAGGGTAAGCTAGCCAATATAGGTTAGTGAAAAATTCACATTAATTTAATAAGAAGAGAATCGAATGACAGTTCAAGCGATTGAAGGGGTTATTTCACAATTAAATGTCGTGGCAACCCAAGCCACTAACCCAATTAAACCCGTAATAGAGCCAGTTGGATTTGCTGATCACCTAGTTGCTTCCGTAAATCAAATTAATAAAACACGTAATGATTCAGCTAAGCAAGTTGAAAACTTCACGTTAGGAAAGCAAGATATTTCCTTAAATGACGTGATGGTTGATATGCAAAAAGCAAGTTTAAGTTTACAAATGGGAATTCAAGTACGTAATAAGCTAGTGGCGGCGTATCAAGAAATTATGTCTATGCCAGTATGATTTTACTATCTATTTGAATGTAATAAATTAATTGATTTTTTAGTACTCTGTTGGGAAAGTAATGGGGTAATTTTTTATTGCCAATAATAATCGGTTCGCATATTTTAATTCGATGATTGAGCATAGGAATAACAGTATGAAACGATTTATTGATAAGTATTTTGTTATGGTTTCGTTCGTTATTGTTGGGTTATCATTTGTATTTGCTGGTGGGCTTCCGTTTGACCCAACTGAAAAAAGTAGTCAATCATAACTGTAATGGATTACAAGATTTAAAAGCTGCGTGATGCGGCTTTTTTGTTATCTTAAATCCTACTTTATATATTGTTATTGTGAATTATCAATGGTCATTTTACCAAAGTAGTATCCAAATAATGATTTAGATAAATGATAAATATCGGTATCATGATTAAGTGTTTTTACTTAATTACTGTATTGGAAAAATAAAGGCCATTATGAAAGTAATCTCTTCGCTATTTTGTCTATTTTTAATTACGGGTTGTACATTTACGCCTTCTTTCGAGCCTGATAAACCAACATGGCCAAAGCCACATAAAGACGCCCGTTCATCCGAACAAAAAAGAGCCGATAGAGAAGCGGTACATGAGCAACAGCGAGCGGTGATGAGGGGCGAAAGGCCTGATTATGGTGTTTTTGATAGGTATTAAACCTGAAGATGTTTTCTTTTAGGTTCGGATAAATAGCAAACTATTTGTTTCTTGAATTGATGTGAAAATAAAATTTGCCATTTGGTTATAAGTGTGGCTTAATATGCTCACTGGTTTGGAAGTACAGGCCTATTTATGTTAGTCAGTTTTAAGATGTTCACCATTAAGCGTTATCTCAGATACCACTTCATTGCGAATTCCTTCTAATTAATTCCCATAAGTACCACAAGAACAAACCGCAACATGCCTTATGGCAATTTTAAAAAATTAAAGGAAATTCTATGTCTAATACAATGACTGGTACAGTAAAATGGTTTAACGATGATAAAGGTTTTGGTTTTATCACTCCTGCAGACGGCAGCAAAGATGTATTTGTTCACTTTTCTGCAATTCAAAGTGATAACTTCAAATCATTAGCAGAAGGCCAACAAGTTTCATTCACCATTGAAAATGGTGCTAAAGGCCCAGCAGC
This sequence comes from Providencia sp. PROV150, assembly GCF_028481025.1. Lineage (NCBI taxonomy): Bacteria > Pseudomonadati > Pseudomonadota > Gammaproteobacteria > Enterobacterales > Morganellaceae > Providencia > Providencia sp. PROV150. The sequence goes on from NZ_JAMPPJ010000001.1 coordinate 131,380, forward strand.
AGCTAACGTTATCGCTAAATAACGATAAACGAATCGCTAAGCATTCAAAAACCTCGCTAAATGCGAGGTTTTTTCGTTTTATCGTCTATTATCTTCAATAAATATAGAGTTAATATTATAAAAGTTGTTTGATAAAATAATTCGCACCATCACGAATTGCTTCATCTGATATTTGCATCATGCGAGAGTAATGTAAGAAAGCATGCAAAGTTCCTGGGTACATTTTATATTCACAAGATATATTGTTAGCGTCGAGTGTTCGGAATAAAGCCAAGCTATCATCTAATAGCGGGTCAAATTCTGCACTAGCAATAAAGCAAGGTGGAATATCATTGGTTAAGTCATTATTGAATAAGCAGTAATAAGGGGCTTCTCTATCACCATTTTCCCCGAGATAGGCATTATCATAATTTTCTAAGTCTTCTTTTTGTAACCCATCCCATTCCCCACCATATAGCCGCCGACTGATTGAATCCTGTAAGCCATAAAGCCCATACCACAATAAAACGGATTTAATATTGGCACTTTCTATAGTGTTATCACGCAACCAAAGTATAGAAGCAAGAGATAACATTGCGCCAGCTGAGTCACCTGCAAAGCCAGTTTGTTGCATATTGATATTATGCTCTGCGGCATTTTGTTGATAATACTGGTAAACGGTGGATATTTCTTCAATGGCTTGGGGGTAACGAGCTTCAGGGGATAACGAATAATCTATTCCAATAACGGTACAGCCTGAATAACAGGCTAGTAACCGCATTATGCGGTCATGAGTTTGTAAATTACCTAAAATAAACCCGCCTCCGTGAATATAAAATAAAGTTGCTGGTGGTGACTTCAGGGGTTGAAATAGACGAGTCAAAATATTGCCATATTGAGTTGGTATTTGAATATCGTAAATATTGTGCATCATTGGCGCTTCTGCATTCCAATATTTTCTATCTTCAATATACGCTTGTCGCATTCCGTAATAGCTGGTGTCAATAGGGGAAGGGGATGGGTTTTCTGCATAAAATTGCATTACAGATTGCATTTCAGGTGAAATGTGGTCTAACACATTAATTTTATTTTTCGGGTTCATTATGCTCTCCTAGCTGGATGGCTTCCATTGTAAAAGAGAGGCATAATTAAATTGTGATCCTGTTAGCCAATATTAAAATGTTCTGTATTTCAATAGAGTAAGGTTTAGGAATTTATAGGCTCTTTAATTTATATACCAAACGGCGAAACTGTCACCGTTTGGTATATATGTCAGTTCTAGTCGAGGTAGCTAATATTTAAGGATGATGGTTGTTAGCCATCATTTAGCTGCTCTTTGTATGGCTTCGCCACCTGCTTCTATATCTTCACCAACACCTTTGGTGGTGTTGCATGCGCTTAAAGAGAATACGACAGCTAATGAACAGGCTAAAAAGCAAATTTTTTTAATCATATCTTCTTCCTTTCGTTACATTCAGTTATAGGTCTTAAGATATTCTTATTCAAGTATAGCAGAGGAATGAAAGTGTGTTTTTCAAACGATTCTGATTTTACGTTCTAGCCATGTAAATTTAATTAGTTTATTACGCTTTTATTTCACTTTTGATTGGTTTAATAGTCTAAGTTATCAATTAATAAAAGAAAAACATATTGGTACTTAGAAAAGGTTTTACTTTTTTATTGATAATATAAGGATGCAGAAAAATCTGAATTTCACTATATGATTATATTAAAAAGAATTAATTCGACTGATGTTTGACCAGTTGTATAAGCTTTATTAATCTAAATTGGAATTTCAAGTCCGAATTTTATCATTTTATTAACAAACTTATCATTATTATATTTGTGGGTATAAGTAAGGGTACTTAGTTTAATGTTTGACTAATTACTAGTTAAATCAAAATGTTATGTATTGCTGTTAGACAATTTTAATGTAATATCGAATCTGTTTGAAATTCCCTTGGTTTCATTGATTTATTTAAACCGCCATATTGGCGGTTTTTTTTAGTTTTTATCCGATAAGTACTTTTTAAATAACCAAAGCCCACTTTTTTTCATTGCAAAGCCAAATAGCACACCGATTAATAGTGATTGAATCGTTACCAACCAAGCACTTTCAGCCGCAAAAATAGTACAGGTACCCACAAACGTGCCTGGTATATAAGAAAGCCACTGTTTTTTAGCTTGCATACACATCAAAAAGGCAACAATACCCGTAACAAAGTACCCAACAAAATGAGGTAAGTGTTGCAGGTAGTCACCGCTATGCAGGATCACCAACCCCCAAACTACACCGCTACTGACGGTTAGTGCAGTAATACCTAATCCTTTAAGCCCATCTTTGGGGTAAGCAAAATACGCAGTACAGCCTAAAAAGCCGGCCCAGCCGATTAACCCTAAGCTATCTGCAACCCAAGCCCATATACCGGAGAGAATGGCGGTTGTTAAAGAAAGAGAGAATAATAATTTCACAATTTGTACTTTACGTTATGGTTATTTGTTAACAATGAGATTGGTGAATGTTTGTTAGTCCACCAGTTAGTTACAGAATCCACTCGTTACAAAAGCAATTAATTATAAAGCTAAGTTGTAACGATTCAGCTATCTTGTTATTCAAGAACCATCTAGAGAGTTTCAAGTATTGCTAGAGGGGTAACTGACTAATAATATGATAGTTATCTGTATTGCAGTGGTACTGGGATCCTGTAAAGCGGAGCATTGTATAGACCCAAAGTAAATCTGGCAATCTGTATACGATGATTTATCTGTATTAACTTTATCTTTTTGATAATAATTAATTGTATGTAAATTTAGTGTTAAATAAATAACTTAAAATATAAATATTAATGTTGATTGAGTTAATAGCTGATGACTTTTTTACTTCAATTTAGCCTCCTCACCCTGTAGCATGAGATAAATTGACTAGTGAGGTGAGAGTATGAAATGGATGGTAGGTGGGGTTGCTGCGTTGTTATTAGTAGGGTGTGATACCACATCGACTGCACCATTTGGCCTAAACTGGGGGCAAAGTATGGATAGCATCAGTTTTATTAAGGCGGGGAAATGCCAAACAAATGGCAGTAAAACAGTTTGTACTTTTGGGCAGCAAAAACCTTTTAATGATTGGAGCTATGAAAACCAACTAACTTTTGATGATGGTGCACTCATTCAAGTTGCCACTACACTTGTTGGGGTTGAAGATTATACCTCGCCAAAACCAGATTTTACGGACTTCCAACAAAAGTTAGAAAATGAAATGGGTTATTTGACAAAGCAAGGGCTTAGCCCGCAAGTTGCCAGTGGATTTCTCTCGAAATGCCAATCTGAAACCAGTTGTAATAAAGTAAGTGAGTCATCGCTAACTCATGTCGGTATGTCTAATCTTTGGGTTACCATTAATCCAACACCAATTGCGATTGTGACTTATCACCAAGATTAATTACAACGCAGAGCTAGTTAATTTAGATATTGGCCGATTAGGGCGATTAAAAATAGTACCAATGTATCATTGGTACTATTGGTTAATGCTTATAAATTATTTATAAAGGTTATATGAAAAATAGGGGCTAGATAGTTACCAACCGAAGGCGACGCCCGCTCCGATAACGGCAGAATCAGAGTTATTCCAAGAAACAGAACTGCGTAAGTTGATATTTTCTTTTAGTTGATATTGAGCCCCAGCAGCGATCGCAGAACCATTTTTGTAATTACCTACGCCAACACCGGCACTAAAACGGGTATTTGTTGCATAAGGGATATTGCTCATTGCAGCAACGGATGCGATACCAGAATTGGCTTCTTGGGCTCGTTTATCTATTTTGCTATCAAGCTGGTTGACCCCATGGTCAAATTTATTTTCTAACTTTGTGAATTTAACTTCGTTCGCTTTTTGTGTTTTGGCCGCGTCACTTTTTAGGGTTTTTATTGACGAGGTGTTTCCAATAACTTTTTTATCAAGATTCTGAATATTGGTATTTAATTGTTCGGTGACTTGGTCCGCCGCATTTACACCAATTAACGCACCCTGTACATATAATTCGACTTCTTTTAATTTTGAGTCAAACGCATGGTGTTCTGTTTCATTATCTTTTTGTATTGATGTGATTTGGTCATTAATTAAATCAGTATTGTCTTGTATTTTTTCGGCGTTTATGTTGTAAGAAGTGAGTATAGAGCTGTCTACGGTGTTTTGTAACTCCACTAACTCATTTCGTATATCTCCCGTTTCTAATTTAAGATTAAGATGCCTTATATTTAATTTTTCAATATCATTACTAAAATTTGAGGTCATCTGGTTAATTTCGCTATCAATCTCACCGATTTTTTTATTGATATAAATGATTCTTTTAGTATTATTATGAATACCTTTAGTATTATTACTAATCCCTTGTGCATTGATATCACTTAATATTGGTGCGGGATTTGAATGTGTAGTGTTGGCTACTGCAGTGTAAGACAAACCGCTGAGTAATATAGCAGCTAAATAACGAGCTAATGCTTTCTTTTCCATGTGTTAATTTCCGTATTATTTAAAATATTATCTAAAGAATAATGAAGAGGGGATTTGTTTTTCTCAACTTATTTATAATAGGGTCATTTTTCTGGCGGGTAAAATCGATTTTTTAAATTATAATTATTCGGGATATTCGTGTTTGATTGGAATAAAGGCGGTGAAATTTTTATTATAAATACATCTGAATTTTTAAATTAATTAAATTATAAGATACTCTGCTTATTATTTATTGTATATTAATTTGAAAATAATTTGAATGTGGCCTAACTGAATTTTTATGATGAAAAAACATAAAATTAAATATCTATAGGCAAATAACTGCGACTAGCCGATAAAAACAAAAACAGTTGGAAACCTACAAAGGAGCACCATTTTTCTATTTTAGATGTTTTTTTCCAAATAACGTGTTATTTTTCTGTGAAATTTTATGTACCTTGTGTGGCATAAGGGTTTAAACTAAACAGCTTAGTGATAATTTATTGATGTTTAAAGTGAAATTTTCTTTCTGATTAACAATGCCATTTTTTGCATGTTGTTGATGAAATAGAAAGACGATAATATTTTATCTGTTCGTCATACATCACTGGCAGAGTTGTGATGGCAGTTAGCGGCTATCGAATATCGCTACTGCCGCTTAAAATATTTTGAATTATTGATATTTGAATAAAAGTAATTGAATTTATAGGGTTTAAATTATGGCAGTAAGAGAAATTATTGAAATTCCAGATGAACGACTGCGTATTAAATGCAGCCCAGTGACGGATTTCGCTGCGGTACAAACCTTAATCGACGATTTGTTAGATACCATGTACAGCACGGATAACGGCATTGGCCTCGCTGCCACGCAAATTGCTGAAACTAAATCCATTATGGTGATTGATATTTCAGAAAACCGTGATGAGCCCATGGTATTTGTTAACCCTGAAATCGTCGAAAGTGAAGGGGAAACCAGTTATCAAGAAGGGTGCTTGTCTGTGCCGGAAATCTATGCGGATGTAGACCGTTTCCTGCGCGTTAAAGTGAAAGCGTACGATAGGCACGGTAAAGCGTTTGAAGTGGATAGTGACGAGTTTTTAGCAATTGTCATGCAACATGAAATTGACCACTTACACGGTAAAGTGTTTCTTGACCACTTATCGCCGTTAAAACGCAATATGCTGTTGAAAAAACTGAAAAAGCAGCAACGTTTAAAGCAGCAACAATAGGCTGTAATCCCGAAGGGAAGAGAGTGTCAGGCTTGTTGGCCTGACACTTAAATTCATTCCATGGGGCGAACGACTAACGGGGTGTCTGGCTCATCAAATTGACCATAGCTATTATTGAGTACCCGTTTTTGGTCTAATTGCTTAATTTCTTTGCTTAAAAAGTTTAAATGCTGTTGTAAATATTCTTTAGTAACGCGTTCATTTTCAATAATTTTATGCAATAACTGAATAAACTCTTCAGTTATTGGCTGCTGTTTTTCGAACGCTTGCGTTAACTTGGTGAGGTTTTCCACCGCAAGGACATATTCTGTCTCTCGGGAGACCAACGTCTCCCATTCCCCGGATTGCGCTAAGGCAACTAAATTTTCACTTAATACTAAGACATTACGGTATATTTCATGTAAATCGATAGGATTTTTATTGTCCACCTGATTATCTTTCATCCACATTTGCACCGATTTGTTGCCACGCAGAGGCGATATCGGAGAGTAATTGGTAAACTTCTTGGACATAAGCCACGTTGTTTTCGAGGTTGGCACGGAGTAGCTGCATAGTCATATACTCATACAAACTTGCTAAATTTTCTGCAAGTTCGCCGCCAGCTTCATAATTTAACGACTGCTTTAACCCAGTGTCAATGATGTCGATAGCTTTTGAGATTTCTTTACCTTTTTCCGCCACCTTACCTTGCAGCATAAAAATCTCCCCGCGTTTTAGGGCACTAAGGGCCCCTTTAAACAGGATTTGGATCAGTTGGTATGGGGTCGCATTGGTGATTTCACTCTCTAAATCGACCTGTTGATAAGCTTGCTGTGCGTGTCGTTGATACATGTTTTTAACCTAAAAGTATTTATTAGCCTAATAACCGGCCTAAAGAATTCGTTGTACTATTGAGCGAACTCATCATTTTATCGAGGTTTTGGAACTGACGGCGATGCATATCCATGGTGTTTTCGATTTGTTTATTGGTCTGCTCAATACGTTTGTCTAAGCTTTTCTTTTTCTTCTGAATACCATCAGTGGCATTGTGTAATGAGCCATCTTTTGTATCTAAAGTCCCTTTTAAAAAGTTAAAATTTTCAGTGCCAAAACCCGTTTTTTCACCATCACCGGCAAAAAAAACTTTGACACTCGATGGGTTCTCTTTGAGGGCTTTATCCAGCAACTTGTTATCAATTTCTAAGGTGCCATCTGTTTTCTGTTTGATCCCCATTTTATTGAGCGTATCGATTTCACCACTATTTTGTGGTGAACGAACTTGTGTACGTAGGGTGCTTTGAATAACGCGCAGAGTAGAATCACCGATTAATGGCCCATTGGTTTTATCTGGGGTTGTGCCGCGTTCATTTGGTGTATATTTGGTGAGTTCTTTGGCTAAAGTTTGGAATTCATTATAGGCATCTACCCATGCTTTAATTTTACCTTTAGCGGGCTCGATATCCTCTGAAACCATTAAATGGTCAGCTTTATTGTCTTCGCTTTCTTTTTTCAGTGTCAGCGTTAAGCCAGGGAACAAATCTTTGGCTTCATTGGTTTGAGACTCAAGTTCGAATCCATCAATAGTTAAATGTGCATTCTGGGGGGCGACTTTCTGCTCCATACCAATGCCGGTAGGGTTTTTCAGCACGACATTTTTACTGGCATCTAACTCTGATTCAACGTTTAAGATTGCAGCCAGTTCATCATCACCTTCAACATTAATGCTAATACGGTTATCTGTGCCTTCTTTTTTAGATGTTACAACAAGGTGATATTGTTCATTTTTATCTTTAATGACGGAGGCTGTCACGCCTTTATCGGTTTTATTAATGGCCTCTGCCAGCTCAATTAAAGAAGTACTCTGGTTATCCAATTTGATAACGATTTTATCTTTTTCTTCTTTCTGTGAGGGTTGGGTAATAGTGATAGTCCGTTCTTTGGCACTACTACCGAGCAATTCTTTATTATCAGCGTGGCCTTTAGTGGCGATAGTTTGTGCTTTAGCAAGTTGCGTCACTAACACATCATGCACACCAGCTACGGCTTTACCATCGGTTTTTACGTCAAAAGCTTTATATTCACCAGTGACTTTGGTGGTGCTGATATCGCCGTATTTTTTTAAGTCCTCGGCCGCTTTTTTCAGTTTCTCTAATGATGACTGCATTTTGCCATAGGCGCTAATTTGCGCATCATAGCTGGCTTTTTGTGTAGTTAATGGGTCAAGGCGACGACGCTCCATTGCCTCAATTTGGTCCATTTGCACATTTAAATCTAAGTTTGCCCCGATACCGAGAGTGGATATTCCTGCCATATTTTCTCCTATTCTATGTCTGTGACATAAACTCTGAAATAAAATTTATTTAGAGTGCTATCGGCAAAACGGAGCAAAATTTTAGACTATTCTGAAAAAGAGTAATGGCGAGAACTGATGAGGTAAAAGCCGTTAATTATCACTATTGAAATTAAATAATAAGAAAATTAATAAAAACCAATAAGTTTGTTAAAAAAACGGTATTAAAAGCGGGCTGTAAAGCCATTTGCCCCCTTGCGGATAAAAATTTTCATTAAAAAGCCTAAAGGGGACTTTTTTGTAGCCGATAACTTAGTTGCTGACGAAATTCATCAAGTTAAGCATTTTGGCTTAACGCATTAATTTGAATAATAAGGATCACATCATGGCACAAGTTATCAACACTAACATTCTGTCTCTGACTACTCAGAACAACTTAAACCGTTCACAAGGCGTATTAGGTTCTGCGATTGAGCGTTTATCTTCTGGCTCACGTATCAACAGCGCTAAAGACGATGCAGCAGGCCAAGCGATTGCTAACCGTTTCACTTCAAACGTTAAAGGTTTAACCCAAGCATCTCGTAATGCTAACGACGGTATTTCTATCGCGCAAACCACTGAAGGTGCATTGAACGAAATCAATGATAACTTACAGCGTATTCGTGAACTGACTGTTCAAGCTAAAAACGGGACTAACTCTAACTCTGACTTAACTTCAATTCAAAATGAAGTGACAGAGCGTTTAGCTGAAATCGACCGTATCTCTAAAGAAACCCAGTTTAACGGCGTTAAAGTGCTTAGCGGCGAAAAAACAGATATGAGTATCCAAGTAGGTACGAATGATAACGAAGTTATCAAATTTAAATTAGATAAAGTTGATACAACTGAATTAGAAGTTACAAGTGATAAACTGTTTACTGAAACCACAACTAAGAAAGGAGTAACCGCGGCAGGCTCAGCAAATATCGATGCAAAAGATGTTGGTGTTGCTGGTGGTACTACTTATAAAACTGGTTTGACAGTGAAAGAATACACTGAAGATGGTAAAGCAGTACCTGGTAAATATGTTGCAACAGAGGGTGGCAAAAGCTATTTAGTAACTGATGCAGATTTTGAGGCTGATGGTACAACTGCAACTCAAGTAAACCTAAAAACTGGTGTAGCAGTTACTGCTCGTGAATTTACAGCAAGTGCTGGTAAAGATGTAAAATCTTTAGATGTTAAAGATGATGCTTTAGCAACGTTAGACAACGCAATCAATAAAGTTGATGAAAGCCGTTCTAGATTAGGTGCGATTCAAAACCGTTTCCAATCTACTATCAACAACCTGAACAACTCTGTTAACAACCTGAGCGCAGCACGTAGTCGTATTCAAGATGCTGACTTCGCGACAGAAGTTTCTAACATGAGCCGTGGTCAGATCCTGCAACAAGCAGGTACTGCTGTGTTAGCGCAAGCTAACCAAGTTCCACAAGGTGTTTTAAGTCTGTTACGTTAATTTAGACTTGTATTCCTGATTAAAGGCCAGCAATGCTGGCCTTTTCTTTGCCCGTCATACTTCGCGCCGCAGCGTTGTTGACTTCAGTCGCTCACCCGAATCACGTACCTATGTACGCTCATCGGGATAATCTCCTTCGTCGCCTAGCCGCACCACGAATTATTTAGGGCTCGCTTAAGCATTTTCAGACAAGTTCTGTATGGCTTTTAGCGCTGGTTTTGGCACAGCTGTAAATTAATATATTTGATAACAGAATAAAAATAATAATAGCGAGAGGGGTGTTGACCAGAAAACCAGACTCATAAGCATAGGGTAGGGCAATTCCACCAAAGATATCCCCTGTCAAAAATGCGGTTTGTATTAAACCAAAAATATGCTCGGCATTTCTTTTGCGTGCAATCTCCATCTCAACCAAATTAATTAATAGTGAGCAAACGGTTCTAAACATATACATGGCAATAACCGAGATGGCGAAAACAATCGGGGAACTAAATTTTATTGACCAAAACATACCATAGAGCATCAGCATGCATAAACCAGAAAAAACGAGTAATGAGATAGGTTTATCTTTGTCAGAAAAAATAAACATAAAAAGGTTCTTGAGTACTAGCCCGGTGATCACACCTAATGATAGCACTAGGCCAACATTTGTATCTGAAAAGTGCATGTTTTTTAAATACACCGGAATAATGGGTAAGATCAACGCCCAACTGGTGCCACTGAGAATAAATGCAATAAATAAAACTAAATCTGCTTTATTGAGAAAATGAAAAAATGAAGTGCCTTTTTGGGAGCCTTTTTTTACTAATGGTTTCTCAGTTTTTGGTATTTTTAATGAAGGAATGGCTACAATGGCGATTAATACCATGACCCCGCTAATCAATAAGGCGGAACGATATGGAGTTTGATCGATAATTGATAAAATCGTCACTAGCCCTCCTGCAATAAAAGCCCCAAGGCTTTGTGCAATTGTGCTTAAATTATCAGTGTGCAACAGGACTTTATTTTGTTCCTGTTTATCAATATTAAAAATCAGTGATTTTAGCGCAATAGCGATAATACTTGCACCCATCCCTGCCATCAAACCTGAAGTCACGGCGATAGCCATCCCTGTGGGATAGGCTCTAAGAACAAGGCCACACCCATACAGTAAAAAGCCCACAATTAAACCAGTCTTAGTACCAAATCGGGATAGCCCTTTGGCATAAAGTAGTGAGCACGCCCCCGCAACCGCCATCATTACGTATGAAATTGAAAATAACTTCAATTGCGCTTGCTGTTCCCAATAGATGGGTTGTAATGTTTTGGATATCCACATCGGGAAAAGAAAGAAAAAATAAAAGAAATATATTTTGTATATCATTTTTCTTCTTAATTATTTAAGTTTAAATTAAAAGATAATAACTTCAAAATATCTATATGTCATTTTACTTTTTAATTAAACTAATATGCTATTACATTAGTGAATGTAAAAATACATTATATAAGTTAAATCTGTCAAATAATAAGTTGTTTACTTTGTTAGTCCGAATTAACTTAATGTTTAATTAATATTAATTGTATTTAATAATGATATTATTTATATATAATCCATTAATCTGATTATTTTCATTGTCATTATTTTCCATATCTAGTGCTATGTTTACTTTGGTTCTCATGCTTAGTGTTAAGCTAGCTTGCTGCTTACCGATAACTTTACTTGCTTTAAGAAGGCTAATTTAGTCAATAACAAAGTCTAAAGCCCAAATCTGCAATTTAATGACAAAATCACATCTCAACAAAACAACTACTCCCTCTTGTATTACCAGTAAAATTCCCTAAAAATTGTGTTAAAACAATCGTTAACATTGCAATCATTCAAATTTTACCTATTTAGGATAAGGCAAATAAAGCCACATTTAGTGCCTTACTCTACGGATTGAATTCAAAACCAACACAGATAATGAATAACTTTTATAGAGCTTGAAGGGTGATTCAGGTTGTGAGTGATTTGTATACTGCCGAAGGTGTGATTAATAAAAATAGCCTATGGGAGCGTTATTACCCTCTAATACGCCATGAAGCCCTAAAACTGCAAGTCAGACTACCCGCCAGTGTTGATATCGACGACTTAATTCAAGCGGGGGGCATTGGTTTATTGCATGCATTGGAACGTTTCGATGTGACTCAAGGGGCATCGTTCGCTACCTATGCGGTGCAGCGTATTCGTGGCTCAATGCTAGATGAATTGCGTAGTCGTGACTGGGTGCCGCGTAGTGTGCGCCGCCAAGCACGAGAAATGACCAAAGCCATTGGTGTGCTGGAACAATCTTTAGGGCGAAGTGCGACTGAGCCGGAAATCGCCAAAGCGCTGGATATTGACCTTGCTGAGTATCGCCAAGCGCTACTAGACACCAATAATAGCCAACTGTTTTCCTATGATGAGTGGCATGAAATTCACGGGGAAAGCTGTGAGCCACAAATGGATGAAGATGACGGCGGTAACCCGTTGAGCTTGTTGCTGGACTCCAGCTTGCGTGACCAAATTGCGGCGGCGATTGAGCAGCTGCCTGAGCGCGAGAAAATGGTGCTGACGCTGTATTACCAAGAAGAGCTGAATTTGAAGGAGATTGGCGCGGTGTTGGAGGTGGGGGAGTCAAGGGTGAGTCAGCTGCATAGTCAGGCTATTAAGCGCCTCCGCGGCCGCCTCAGATAGATGCTCGTCATACTTCGCACCACAGCGTTGTTGGCTTCACTAGTTCACCCTAGTCACATACTGATGTATGCTCCTAGGGCTAAACTAGCTTGCCGCCTAGCTGTAGCACGAATTATTTAGAGCATCAGTATTGAGATATTTTAATACTCATTTAAATTAAATTTGTTTTTATGTGTCTATGTCAGTCTTTTACTAACGAGATGAGTTGCTTATCACTCTATCATTTTCTACGTTTTTAGTAATTTTACTTTCTATTATTCATCCAGCTCTGCCGATCTAACCAAAAAATTCTCTGCCGTGGTGTGCCATGCTCTTGGGGATTGGGAGAACCCCAGTTTTAAATATTCGGTGAGGTTGCTGTCGGTGGAGAAAAATAAAATCTGGCAGTCGGCGGGGAGTTCTTCAGCGACGAGGCGCATTAATTGGCGGTCGATACCGTGTTTTTGATAATGCATATCAACGGCCAGTTCGCAGATATAACAGCAAGAACTAAAATCCGTCACCGTGCGGACAAAACCGACCACCTGTTCCTCATCCCATGCACTAACCAATAAATCCGCGTTATTCAACATTGCATCTAATTGAGTGAGATTATCGGTTGGCACCATTTCTTTAAATGGTGACTGGCGAATTAATCGAATAAAATCCTCAATAGATATGGCAAAATTGACTTTATAGTTCAGGCGATTGGCAAGAGCATCCATAGAGTTCCCCTATTAATCAAACGGCACTCTTATAGGTTTAGCCTGAAATAGCGTAAATTTCCTGTTTTTTGTGGAATTTTATCATGGCCTAGCTATTCCAATTACTGCGTAAATGTCCTAAGTTAAATTCAAGGTCGTTGTGATGTTTAACCCAATTGGGTAAATACCATAAGAATTCTATTCAACAGATAAGTGAACGAGATATGACTATGGAACTAAAGGATTATTACAGCATCATGGGTGTTAAGCGCACCGATGATTTAAAAACCATTAAGACCGCGTATCGCCGTTTAGCGCGAAAATATCACCCAGATGTCAGTAAAGAGCCAAATGCAGAAGCGCGATTTAAAGAAATTGCAGAGGCGTGGGCGGTACTCAGCGACAAAGAAAAACGCGCGGAATACGATGAAATGTGGGAGCACAGAAATGACCCCTATTTTAACCAAGCCAACCAAGGTCAACAAAGCCACACATATTCTCAGCAAGGGTTTGATGCGGGTGGTTTTGATGACATTTTTTCATCGATGTTTTCCCAACGTACACGTGGTGGCACAAGGCAAGCACGCAGTCACCGCGGGCAGGACTTAGAAGTTGAACTGGCTGTTTTCCTTGAAGAAACCCAAGAACCACATAAACGTACCATTAGCTATAACTTACCCGTCTATAACGCTTTTGGTTTTATCGAAAATGAAGTTCCCAAAACACTTAATGTGACTATCCCGGCAGGGGTGATTGATGGGCAACGTATTCGCTTAAAAGGGCAAGGCACAGCGGGGGAAAATGGCGGTGAAAATGGCGATCTATGGATAACCATCCGCATTGCACCACATCCATTATTTGATATCAAAGGCCATGATTTAGAAGTGGTCGTGCCGCTTGCGCCATGGGAGGCAGCCCTCGGAACTAAAGTCACCATTCCAACATTAAAAGACCCGATTGTGATCACCGTTCCTGCTAATAGCCAAGCTGGCCAAAAATTACGCCTTAAAGGCAAAGGGCTGAAACATAAAGGCACAGCTGGGGATCTGTATGCGATTATAAAAATCGTGATGCCGAATAGCAGTAATGCAGAGTCGGATGCACTATGGCAGAAGTTGGCTGAGAGCCATACGCACTTTGACCCGCGTAAAAATTGGGGAGGAAAATAATGGAACAGTTAACCACATTAACCGTTATTGATTTTTGCGTTCATACCGGTATTGCTGAAGATGAATTACAGGAAATTGTCGGCCTTGGGATAATTCAACCTATTGAAACTACTAATGAATGGTTGTTTGACGACCAAGCGGTAGTCATTGTGAGAAGAGCCGTGCGTCTTTACCATGAATTAGAAATTGACTGGCCGGGCATCGCAATGGCTATGAGCCTAATGGATCAAAATGAAATACTCCGACGCGAAAATGAGATGTTGCGTTTACAGTTAAAACGTTTTATTGGTTAGTTAGCCAATAATTTAATTATTCACCACCACAAGCCTTAATAAGTAAATTAGGTTTGTGGTGGTTATAGTTGCTATTTGTTTTTTAAACTAATCATGTTTTTAATTTTTATAAGACATATAATAAATTTGATGCTTGTTGGATATATATGTCACTGTTATTTTTTTTTTCATGTTGGAACACATAGGGATATATACATGAAAAATACTATTATCATTTTCATGAAAATAATTGGCTTGGTATTCACATTTTAATAAATGTGCTTATTCTTTTTTGACATCACTATCAATTTTCAGGGATATCCATGCTCAAGAGAAAAATCAAAGATTGATATCAGAATTAAATCAAAGAAAAGAATTATAAAACCTGCCGTTAAAAAATAAGGAAGAAATGAAAATAGTATTAGAAAAATGGAATCAAACTCATCATATGTTTTAGTTAATGAAGTTAGAACACAAGGAATTCTAGCACTCCTTTGTATTACCCATCGAAATTAAAGGTAAATAATTGGTCATTACATTGGAATATTCAAGCTAACCCATAATCTGTGTAGGAGAAGTTTATGGTTGAACATAAAATACCACGTTTGAAGCGTTTTATTATCTACTATCTGATGTGTTTATTTATATTATTTTCGATTAATCCATCTTGGGGTAGTAATGTTTTAATTTCAGGGAATGACTCTTCAGTTTATCAAAAAAACAGCACCACTATTGTTAATATAGCTACTCCAAATGAAAATGGTATTTCGCATAATAAATACCAACAATTTAATGTACTTGAAAAAGGTATTATATTAAATAATTCAAAGAATACAGTAAAAACTCAACTCGCAGGGGACATAAATGGAAACAATAAGTTAAGAGGAATTAATGCAGAACTGATTATTAATGAAGTTGTAGGTGATAGTCAGTCCCAGTTACTTGGAAAATTGGAAGTGGCGGGAAAATCTGCGAATGTGATTATAGCAAATCCAAATGGAATAACGTGCAATGGATGTAGCTTTATCAATGTTCCCGCGCTCACCCTAACAACAGGAAAACCATTTCTTGGTAGCGACGGTCAATTATCTGCTATTGAAGTAAAAAAAGGGACGATCACCATTGGCAATAAAGGAATGAATGCCGAAACCCCAAATTATACGGATATTATTAGCCAAGCAATGGTTCTTAATGGACAAATTAAAGGGAAAAATGTCTCATTGATGCATGGGAATAATCGTATTGATTTCCAAAAAGGAACTGTAACATCAATTAATGGCGAAATACAAAGCCCTATTATTGCTATTGATACAAAAGCACTTGGAGGCATGTATGCTGGCCAAATAAAATTAACGAGTACAGCATCAGGTATAGGAGTCAATTTAAATAACATTTACACCACTCAAGGAAGCTTAATACTAACTGCTGATGGGAAAATTACAACAAATGGTAATATTCAATCAAAAAATGAAATTAATGTTAGTGGTAAAGAACTCTATATTAAGAAAAATGCAAAATTAAATGCGGAAAATGATATTACCCTTGCGACAAATTCTTTAATCAATGAAGGCGAGATTATAGCAGGTAAGGACATGCGTATTTTTTCTAATACAATTAAAAATACGGGTGAAAAAGCACTTGTTCAAGCGAAAGAAAATTTGTGGATACAGAAAAATGCAATTGGAGATTTAAGTCAATCTATCGTAAACAAGTCCGCAACGATTAAAACAGAAAAGGGAGACTTGGTTGTTAGAGCGAAAGAGGTTGCAAATAACCGAAGCTTAGAGGGACTATATTTTACCGCTCAAGGTAGTGATGATAAAAAATCTGTTTTTTCCAATGATGCAGTGGGTAAGGAATTTAAAAATCCCATTATTTTAAACCCGATAAAAGAAGGAATAACAGATGATGGAGTTCTTTATTTTCTGACACATAATTATGATGTGCCCGCCTATGATTTTAGAGACTGGCAAAATAGTTATTTTGTCAATTCTGGGATTAGTGACCCAAAAAGAAACTTGGAGTTTTTAAATAGATTGCTTGGTGGTACAGTTCCCATTTCTTCCCTACCTGTTATTAACCTAGGAAATTATAAATATGCCTATAAAACCATTGGTAAAACAGGTGATATCTTGGCTGGTAAGAACTTATATATATCCGCTAATGAATTATTAAACTATGGTAGTAATATAAAATCAAAAGAAAATATGATATTGACAGGGAGGAGCTTCATAAATAGTAGTTTATTAGTTCAAAACGAACATGAGCGTTATTATAGGTTTACACCAAATGCCATGCGGAATGAATTAACATTCACAGATAGCCCTGCCATTAGCAATCAATTTATAGATTATAGTATTACTGGGTATAGACTACCTGATGAGACTTTTGCATTACGCCAAATAGACTACCCTATTTATGCTCCTGCCAGTATTTTCGCAGGTAATAATTTTATGAGTGATTTCTTAGAGGATGTGGATTTTAGATATACATCCAATGATAGAATATCACTAGGTAATGGCTTTGTTAAAGGCATTATTAATAAACCTGATTATGGCAACTCAAAAGCAAGTAAGCTATATCCATCTAATCGCTATTCTCACCTTGATTATTATGATGATAAACCTTTCATCGTTCTACCAAAAGATAAAGAAATCATTCAGGATGTACCTAATATTGTTACTGCTAAAAATGTTTTTATCAAGGGGGGAAATGTTAAAATTAATCATGGGTTAAAATCCGAACAGGATGTATACATATTTTCTAATACAAATATTGATTTAGAAAATGCAGAAATAGATACAAAGCATGATTTTATTCTTTCAGCTGATAAAAATATAGAAGTAAGGAAAAATAGTCAAGTAAATGCAAATAATGCGTTTATAAAATCTTTACAAGGCAGTGTGTTGATTTCAAATGACACGCCTGAAAGATATTACAATAAAAATGGGAAAGCATATGAAGGAAATATTTCAGTTAAAAATGATATCTTAGTGCAAGCAAAAGGAAATGTAATTTTCCTCGATTCAGTGATAAAACCTCTAAATAATTTCTCTGTAAATGCAGGTGAAAATATATTGTTTTTGGAAAACGATATAAATACCCCTAAGATACGAGTTAAAGAGTTATGGGATAGTGAAAAATATAAAACTAATTTTAATAACTTTCTTAACAATAGAGGGAAAATACAAACAAATAAAGACTTATTGCTTCAAGCGGGTGATAATTTATTTTCATCAGGTTATGGTTTTTATTCTAATAATAACATTAATTTTATAAATGGCTCTGAGCTTTCAATTAGACCTCGATTCTCGTCTGGTGAATATGATGCTGTTCTTACGGACACACTAGATGCATATTTTTTACCAGAAAAAGCGAATGAATTAACGCGAGTATTATCTCATTCACAAATACAGAAACTAATTGCTCCCATTTCCGCTAAAAAAGATCTCACTATGATGAGTGGTGAAGATATGGGGATTATTTCAGCTAACCTTTCGAGTGGGGGAAACATCACACTATCAGCGGGCAAACAACTTACTCTTGATTCTACATCATATTCCTTGACTGACTTTCCAACTAGGAATTTTTATGAAAGGAAAAATTTAGTCACTTCAATAGAGAGTGGTAAAGATATTGTTTTAAGTTCTGCTGGAGATTTTGTTAGTCGAGGCGCTAAGTTAGAAGCAGGTAAAAATATCACAATTACAAGTGATAACAATATCAAGTTTGAAGCATTAACAGAGGAAAGTCGAAAAAATAATACAGATAAAAGGGAACAACGTAGATCAGAAATTCATAGCGGGAAAAATATCACTTTATTGTCAAATGGTAGTACATTATTTCAAGCAACAAAACTTGCAGCGAAAGGCTTTATTGATATTGCAGCTAAGGGGGGGATCCTTTACGCACAATCTATGATTGAAACGACTAAGTGGGAGGAAGAGCGCAAATATTGCAATCGTTTTTTAGGTATAAAATCATGCTTCTGGGGTTCGACCCATGAAATAAAAAACTTTCAATCTGCTACGAATAAAGTCTCTGAATTTGTCGCAAATAAAGATATCAACTTATTTGCCAAAGACGATATCACATTAGAAGCTACAAAACTCAACACCAGACAAAATGCAAAGATAACTAGCCAGACTGGTAAGGTGAATTTTAAAGCAGTTAAAAATAGTAAGTTTGAGCAAGTCATTTCTAATTCAACTGGCTTTTATATTACTCACCGGGATAAGGGATATAAAGAGGACTCATGGGTATTACCCTCATTACATATTGGTGGTGCGTTGACTGTTGGTGCCGCGAATGGTGTGAGTGCAGATGTTAAAGCTAAAAATGCTCAAAATTTAGAAAGTGTCCTTAATGAATTAGGGAAAAGGGATGAAACTAAATGGCTAGCCAGTTTAAAAGATCGTAAAGATATCCAATGGGATATTGTTAAAGATGCTTATGAGCAATGGGATTATGAAAGTCAGCATTTAAACCCTGTAGTGTCAGCATTGATTATGATTTCAATTGCAGCAATGACTCACGGAACGGCAACCGAGTTTGCAGCTTGGGCATCATCCGGATCTAGTGGTGTGACAGGAGGTGCAATATCCGGAGCGGCTTATAGTGGCGTGATGGCTTTATCAGCTCAAACAGCTAATGCATTGGTTGAAAATAAAGGAGATTTAACAAAAACATTTAATGCATTAGGCCGGAGCGAAACGGTTAAATCGATTATTACCCAGATGGCTGTTTCCGGCGCACTCAGTGGTTTAGATGTTCATATGGAGTGGGGAGCAGGAACTGGGGCTGAAGCTAAGCTACCTTTATTGAGTGATGGTGATTGGAGTAATGTGGCACAACGTGTTGCGGCACAATCTGTTGTTAGTTCAAGCATTAATACATCAATTCAAGGTGGCAGTTTTACTCAAAATTTAAAAAATGCATTTTTAGGTAATGTCGCTAATCAACTGAATGCAGAGGGTGCTAGGCTAATTGGCGATAATGGGCAAATTTTAGGTCAATCAGGTAAAATGCTCAGTCACGCTGCTGTGAGCGGGCTTGCTGCTGAGCTTTCAGGTAACAATACAAAAGGTGCTGTTGTTGGTGCTCTCGCTGCGGAATTTGCAGCGATTGCTCTAGATGATAATTTAATTCAGGCGCATGAATGGAAAAAGAAAGCAGAACAAAAAGCTCAAATGGCGAAAGCTTTTGGCGGATTTTCAGGTGCGATATTTACTGGCGAACCCGGAGGGGTTTATAGCGCAGCAAATAGTGCTGAGAATACTTTTCGTTATAACTATTTATCTCACAAGTAACGTGAGTTAATGGAAAAAGAGCTAGCTGCTGAGCCTAATCTTTTTAAGCGTGCTGGGATCCATATCAAATGGGGATTAGCCAGTAGTCATCAGGATGGTATTTTTGCTGCCGGTTTCGTTGCGGGAGTTCCTGCAGAGTTATGGGATACATTAAAAGATGTTGTAAATGGAACAATAAATTATGAAGAAACATGGGATGGGATACGTGCTTTATTAACAAGTGAAACAATGTTCAGTGATATAGCTGAGGGTGAAAAACAAGATATTCTAAATCGAATTAATAAAATTGAAATCGAATATCAGAAAGCTGGAGCTGATGGTGCGTTTAATGCGGGTTTAGAAACTGGTCAACTATTTACTAAGGTAGCAGGATATATTGTTACTGTTAAAAGTGCTGCTAGCATATCAGCGAATTCAGGCCGATATGTTGATGCGCTATTGAATGGTAAAAAATCTTGGCCTATTATAGATATCAAAGAAATATATAGAATTGAGCCGGACGGTAGAAAAACCTATATGGCTTTTGGAGAAGGCGTTTACAAGCAAGGCTATCCATTTGAAGATTATATTGGTAAATCTAGAAAACTAGCGGATAGTGAAAGGTTACCTGCGGGGACGGAAACATTTGACTATTTTACAAAAAATAAAGAAGCGATAAGTGTAAAAACATTAGATACGGGAGCTAAAACATATCAAAACCCAGTTAAGATCAGTTCAAAAATAAACGGATATATAAATGATGTGGTTAATTTCAAAGGAATAAACAGCATTAAATTTAAGCTTGAAAAGTCAAGTGTAAAAAATAAAACGATAGAGTTAGCTATACCGTGTAAAACTACTCCAGCACAATGGATTGAAATTAATAAATCAATAATTTACGCTAATGATAAAAACATAAAACTTAATATAACGGTTGTTAAGTAAGGAACAATATATGCTTGATTATGATTCTGGGGATAATGTATCAATCCGAGTTAACGAACGATTTTATTTTATATTTGTTCTTTCGGGATATCATTTTTTTGTTAGAGATAATGAGACGCCCGTTTATTGTTTGGAAAAAAATACTGCTGAAGAAAAGTTAGGTGAAATGTTAAAGTTAGCATTAAGTCAGTGTCGAATTATAGATCCGTATGAAAATTCTGATTTTTTTGATAGGAAGAGGATTGATGAAGACTATAAAGAGTGGGTTGGTGATGTGTTAATTAAATGTAAGTTTAAAAGTATAAAATCACTTTTTTTAAATATGATGTCATGCAGTATTAAACGAATTAATGGTAACATTATATTGCAACCTAGTTTGCATAAAAAACTAAAAGATTGGACGAGAGATGGATATAGTGATGATGATGATATTATTTTACCGGATACAGTAACAAACGCAGAATTAGGTAAAGCCATAAAGGAAGTGCTTTCTCGTTGCCGAAGTGTGGTCAAGTAAAATGTCTAGGCTGTAGTGAAGGCGTTTACAAGCAAGGCTATCCATTTGAAGATTATATTGGTGTACATAGAAATTTTAAGAAAGCAGAAAGAATGTCATATGGGTTTGAAACTTTCGATTATTTTTCAAAGGGAGAAGCTGTAAGTGTGAAAACCTTAAATACCAGTGCAAAGACACACCAAAAGCAGAATGAAATAAATCGAGTACTTAACAGTTACATTAATAAAGTAAATGATTTTAAAGGTGCTAGTAAGTCCGGCGTTGAATTGAAAAGCTCAGATATAAAAACTAAAACAATAGAGCTAGGAGTTCTAGATAAAACAACAGCATCACAATGGCTGGAAATCAATCAGTCAATAATATATGCAGCAGAAAAGAATATAAGTCTTAGAGTAATAATTGTAAAGCAAGGAGGATAGATGAGTAATTCTTCTACTAAAGAGTCTTGGGTAAGCATTTACTTTAATGAGGAGTATTATTTTATACATACCATTTCGCGTTATAATCTCCGTGTTTTGGACTATAAAATGCCTATTTATCATCTTTCGAAAGAGGTTGATACGCGGGAGTTAGGCAAAACAATATTTTTAGCGCTGGATAATAGTAGAATAATTGATATAAATACGCCCGAGGATATTTTTAGTCGTGATGGTGTATCTTTGGCCTATCAAAAATGGATTGATGATGGGAAAAAAATATGCAAGTCGAAAAACCGTAAAAGTTTTTTATTAAAAATGATGTTATGCCACATTTGTCGAGAGGGTGATCATATAATAATTACGCCAACACTCCATAAAAAACTAGAAACATGGACGGGGGATGGATTTACTGAGGATGACTATATTGTTTTGCCGGATAGTATTTCTGATGAAGAACTTGGTGAAGCGATAAAGGAAGTTATATCTCGTTGCCGAAGTGTTATTTGAATTTTATATTATTAGATAGTTAATAAGATTTTTAATGGGGTATATAAGTAGTATTAATAAAATAAACTTTATTGGTTTTCTTCTGCGAAAATAAAATGTATGCAGTTTCATTCAATTCTTATTTATTTGTCAGTTATTTAAATAAATCTAAAAGCTAAGTTATTAGTAAATTGTATTATATTCTTTGATTAATTTGATAAAGCTAATAATGAAACAATATTTTAATAAACACGAACAACAAAAAAGCCCTTACCATCCAGTAAGGGCACAATAACAACAACGAGATTTTTATTGTTAATTAAAGGGTTGCGGCTTCGGCAATGAGTTTGCCGAGCTCTTGCCAGTTTTCACTGTCAATTAATTCATTCGGTACCATCCATGAACCGCCGCACACTAATACAGATGGTAATGCGGTGTATTCTTTTATATTTTTCACACCGATACCGCCAGTTGGCATAAATTTAACCGGGTAAACGGCGCTGAGTGCTTTGAGCATGGCAACCCCGCCAGAGGCTTCGGCTGGGAAGAATTTCAATGTGGTGAGATTAAATTCAAGGGCTTGCTCCACTAAGCTTGGGTTATTCACCCCAGGAATAATAATCACGTTCTTTTGTTGGCAATAAGCCACAATTTTTGGGTTAAAACCCGGGCTGACGATAAAATCTACACCCGCTTCAATGGCTTGGTCAACTTGCTCTGTGGTTAATACCGTGCCTGCGGCAATCAATAATTCAGGGTAAGCAGCACGCATATTTTTAATCGCTTGTACCGCGGCAGGGGTGCGGAAGGTGACCTCTGCACATGGCAGGCCATTTTCCACTAAAGCTTTTGCTAATGGCGCACCATGCTCTGCATTATTAATGGTGATAACAGGAACAACATTGAGTTTCTTAATTCTTTCAAGTAATTGATTCATGGTTAAAGCCTCTTAACATGTTTCTAAAGCAGTGGTTGGCATAGCTTCGGATGGAATAATCGCTCCCCGGTGTTGGATGACGGTTCCAGCCAGTAAATGACCTGTTTTTGCCGCTTCGCATGGGTTGCCACCTAAAATACGGCAAGCAAGGTAGCCGGCACTGAAAGAATCCCCTGCTGCAGTGGTATCAACCACGTGGTTGATTTTATTCGCAGGGACTTCAATACGTTCGTTATCGATAATCACAAAGCAGGCATCAGCACCGCGCTTGATCACTATTTCGTTCACACCATATTGTTGGGTACGTGCAATTGCATCAGTTTCATCAATATCATCGTAAAGCAGTTGTTCGTCATCAAAGGTCAGAAAAGCGATATCGGTTAAGCTTAAAATTTGCTGATAAGCCTGTTGTGCCGCTTGTTTGGAAGACCAAAGTGCGGGGCGATAGTTATTATCAAACACAATTTGGGCACCATGCTGTTTAGCTTGCTGTAACATTTCAAATAACAACTGGCGTGAAGCGCTAGGTAAAATGGCTAGGCTGATGCCACTTAAATAGATAAATTGTTGCGAATTTAGGATTTGCTGTGTGTGGGCTTTGCTGTTGTGGTCAAGACAAACGGCATCAAGCCAAAATTTTGCGGCGGCATTATCGCGCCAATAGAAAAAACGGCGTTCGCCATCTGCTGAGGTTTCAATTAGGTACATACCCGGTAGGTGTTTATCAGAAATAAATACCTCATCGGTATTGATGCCTTCTTGCTGCCAGCTTGCTAGCATTTGCTGGCTGAATGGATCCTGACCTAAACCGGTGATGTAACGGGTTGTCACACCGTGATCTTTAGTTAAACGAGACAGGTATAGCGCGGTATTGAGTGTATCCCCACCAAATGTTTGTCTATAAAGTTCACCCGATTTTTGCAACTCAACCATGCATTCGCCAATAACGGCAACTTGCGGATGTGTATTCATTTTCACCACCTGCGCGATTACGACTTAGTAAACTATTGCTACTTAATGATGCTATTAAAACCCATTTTAAATAGAACTTCAATAAAAATGAAACGCCGTTTTAAAAATATCGAATCGTCGTTCTTGTTTTTATCATGATAGCCACTTATGCTATTAGTTAGGGTGTAATGTCGATATCAATTTATAGGATTATAGGATTATAGGATTATAGGATGATGGAAAAATAATGGATAAAACGACTCAAACGGATGCTGTTTCAGCAGTGGTTAAGGTATTTAGCATTCTTAGCGCCCTTGGTGAGCAAAAAGAGATTGGTGTGTCTGAGCTTTCACAGCGTTTATTGATGTCAAAAGCCACGACATTTCGTTTTCTGCAAACGATGAAACAGTTAGGATATGTGGATCAAGAAGGTGAAGCAGATAAGTATTCACTGACCTTAAAACTCTTCGAATTAGGGGCAAAATCCCTCGAGTATGTTGACCTGATAGAAATTGCAGATAAAGAAATGCGCCGTATTGGCCAATTAACCCATGAAGCGGTGCATTTGGGTGCATTAGATGAAGATGCCATTATTTATATCCATAAAATCGACTCGAGTTATAATTTACGCATGTATTCACGGGTTGGGCGTCGTAACCCATTGTATTGCACCGCAATCGGTAAGATTTTACTCGCTTGGCAAGATGAAGTATCCATTCGTTTGGCATTGAAAGATGAAACTTTTAGTCAAAAAACGGCAACAACAATTTTAACGATAGAAGACCTACTGGCGGAATTAGCCACCGTTCGTGAATGCCATTATGCACAAGACAGAGAAGAGCAAGAGTTAGGACTGCGCTGTATTGCTGTGCCAGTGTATGACCGCTTAGGTCATGTGGTTGCAGGGCTATCGATTTCGTTCCCAACGATTCGTTTTGATGAGCAGCGTATTGATGACTATGTCCAATTACTGAAAACGGCGGGGCGTAATATTTCAGAGAAAATGGGCTATCACCAATATCCATCATAGGGTTGATATAACAAGACTAAGCCAATTTCAATGATGTATCAATCAATTGATTTAATAACCTATGTAAATTATTTATTTGAATATTAAGGATTTTATAAATTTCACTTATTATTATTCAACACCATGTGTTTCTGCTGACATATAATATTTACTTATGGATACAGCAGGAAATTGATATGTTTAAAAAGGTTATTATTGCTATTTTTCTTTGTTTTACTTCTTATGGCTTTGCCAGCGACTTTACATTTAAAGAAAAGTCACCCGCTGATCGCGAGTTTAATCAAGACTACCAAGGAATTAAAAAATTACAGATACAACAAAAGTTTGTCTTTGATCCCAAAAAGAAACTTCCACAAGAAGAACAAAGTTATCAAGCTTTGTTAGAGCAGCGAAATGCAGATGAAAATGCGTTTTCAAAACATTTTAATGTGTGTGATGTTAACCCGACGGGAGCAGGGTGCCCTAATTCAATGGCTTGGATGAATGATCGCCAGCAAATGAAAAAAATGTTAGAGCAAGCGGGCCGCCCTTATTGATAAGTTGTTCATTTGTTGACTCTAAGGGAGCATCGCCCCCTTAGAGGTCAAATTATACAGATTCAGGGAATGTTAAGGTTGCACCGGGAGCTTCACGGCTTAAATGAATGAAATTCATATGTTTTTCATATTGGTCTAGAATATCGCTAATCACTTGTTCTTTGGTGTAATCCATTAAATCATTCCCTTGTGAGCCTTCCCATAAGAAGGTTTCTAAGCGGTAATAATGGGATTTCCCTGAACGTGCGCGATAGGTAAAACCGGGAACGGAATAGCGCTGTGGCCACACTTGGTAAATAAAGCTTTGTTCTTCACCAAGGTCAACAGTTAGCTCTAAATGGTCTAAGCGCTCATCAGCAATGGGTGGCAAGGTGTTAAATTCCACTTTCGCTCCCCTTAAACTGAGCTCTTTTGCCACTTCTTGCATAGCAGGAATGCACACCAAATCAAGCATCCGCTGGGTATAAGTCGTTCCCGGGAAATTCATCACTCGTCCCAAACGCTGTTTCCAATTGAGTGTTCCATTGCCATACAGCGGTGCTGGCGCATTGGTATTTAGCGAACTAACGCGTCTAAAGTCCTCAACTTTTAATGATTTATATAGCCCAGCCATAATAAAGAAGATCACAAAACTAAATGGTAAGCCCATGATCACCGTTGTATTTTGTAAAGCAGCGACGCCATCTGTCATTAACATCCCTAAGGTGAGTAAACCAATTGCGACAGACCAAAAAATTCGCAACCAATTAGGAGCATCGTTGTTAATATCACTGAGTTTTGAGGTGAAATTACCTAATACTAATGAGCCGGAGTCAGCAGAGGTGACATAGAACAACAGCCCAGTAATGGTTGCAACAGAAGCGGTTAGGCCAAAGCCAGGGTAAAGCTCAAGTAGTGAATAGAAGCCTTTTTCGGGGGCGTCGAGGACGGTTTTGGCAAGTTCGCTATTGCCGTGAATGATTTCATACAATGCACTATTACCAAAAATAGATAACCACAATAGTGTGAAAACAAACGGAATAATTAAAGTACCGATCACAAACTGTCTAATGGTCCGACCACGAGAAATACGAGCGAGGAATAACCCAACAAATGGCGACCATGCTACCCACCACGCCCAGAAAAACAGCGTCCAGCTATTCATCCAATCCGTTGGGCGGTCAAAGGCAAAGCTATTGAGGGTCATACCCATAAAGCGGTTGATATAATCCCCCACATTCAGTACTAAGGCATTGAGTAAGAACTCGGTATCGCCGACAAATAAGATAAATAAAATCAAGCCAAATGCCAAAAGCACATTGAGCTCGGATAACACCCGAATACCTTTATTTACCCCAGATGTGGCAGAAATCACGGCCATAATCACTGATAGCAGAATTAACCCACTTTGCACGGGGAGCCCTTGAGGTAAGTCGAATAATACTTTGAGGCCATAATTCAGCTGAACAACCCCGATCCCAAGAGTTGTTGCAATACCGAAAATCGTCCCTAGTACTGCCGCAATATCTACTGTATGGCCAATTGGGCCGTCAATCCGTTTACCAAAAATAGGATAGAGTGCGGAGCGAATGGTTAGCGGTAAGTTATAACGATAACTGAAGTAACCCAGTGCAATCCCCATTAAGGCATACATAGACCAGCCCGTTAGGCCATAGTGGAACAGTGTCCACACCATCGCCTGACGAGCTGCTTCTAAGGTTTCGCCTTCGCCCGTTGGCGGCAGCATATATTGGGTGACCGGCTCAGCGACGGAGAAAAACATTAAATCGATACCAATTCCTGCCGCGAATAGCATCGCAGACCAGCTGAGCACGCTAAATTCAGGTTTAGATTGTTCAGGGCCGAGTTTGATATTACCAAAGCGTGAGGTAGCAACGAAAATGACAAAAACAATATAAAGCGTTGCTGCTAGCAGGTAATACCAACCAAAGGTTTTAGATACCCACCCAAGCGCGGCAACGATCCACTGATTTGCTGTTTCAGTCATCAAGATGGTGAAAAAAGAAAACGCCAGAATAAGACCGGCGGAAGTAAAAAAAACCACAGAATTCAATTTATCCTTCTGCTTATTTTTTGGGCTATTTTGAGTTGTCATTGGACATTCCACATTTTTATTTATTTAACAGGTTAAAATTACTTTCTAAGCTAATCTATTGATTTATTAGCCAAGATTTGGTTTTTGTTATCTTCTCTCTTATATTGATTGTGAATGAATTGTTGTAAACAATAGTTAATATTGATTGAACATTCAATCAAAAAAACGTTTAATAAAAGGGATCAATGTATTTTTTAGGTTCAAATACCATGCCGAAGATAGGAATGCAGTCGATACGTAAACAACAGTTAATTCAAGCCACATTGGCTGTGATTAATGAAGTTGGAATGCAGGAAGCCAGTTTTGTGTTAATTGCCCGTAAAGCCGGGGTTTCTACAGGGATCATCAGCCATTATTTTCGTGATAAAAATGGCTTGCTTGAAGCCACTATGCGCCATATTCAATACCAGTTGGGTTTTGCGGTGGCAATACGTTTACGCATGTTAACAGGGGCGGAGGCAAAACTACGAATTCAGGCGATTGTTGAAGGCAACTTCGATCCAACGCAAACCAGTGAGGCCGCGATGAAAACGTGGCTAGCCTTTTGGGCTAGCAGTATGCATCAACCGAATTTAAACCGCTTACAACAGGTTAATGACCGGCGTTTGTATTCAAACTTAAGCTATGAGTTTGGGCGGGTATTAAACAAGGCAGATGCGCGGATGGCAGCGAAGGGGCTGGCTGCTTTAATTGATGGCCTATGGCTACGTAGTGCTTTGAGTAATGAACAATTTCCTGTTAAGGATGCACTCAAAATCACTAACGAATACATCGATATGCAACTACAACGTGCTGAGGTTTTAGGAACCTAATAACCAATTCAGAGGAGATAATATGCAACATCCACCGATACATAAGCTTTATATTCATGGTGGTTATGTCGACAGTTCACAACCTGAATGCGGGCGATTTCCTGCAATCAACCCTGCCAATGGGGAAACTATCGCGGATCTGCAATCTGCGACCCTTGAAGATATCCAATGGGCGGTAGAAAGCGCCAAACAAGGCCAGAAAGTCTGGGCGGCTATGACTGCGATGGAACGCTCACGTATTTTACGCCGTGCAGTGGATATTTTACGGGAACGTAACGACGAATTGGCTTACCTCGAAACCCTTGATACGGGCAAACCGCTTTCTGAAACTCGTTATGTGGATATCGTTACAGGGGCGGATGTTCTTGAATACTATGCAGGTTTAATTCCGATGCTGGAGGGGCAGCAAATCCCTTTGCGTGATAGCTCGTTTGCTTATACTCGTCGTGAACCTCTTGGGGTTGTGGCAGGTATTGGTGCATGGAATTATCCTATCCAAATTGCGTTATGGAAATCAGCTCCTGCACTAGCAGCAGGTAATGCTATGGTGTTCAAACCCAGTGAAGTTACTTCGTTAACAGCGTTAAAGTTGGCTGAAATATACACTGAAGCGGGCGTGCCAGCAGGGGTATTTAACGTAGTGACAGGCCAAGGCGGTGAAGTGGGGCAATGGTTAACAGAGCACCCTGATATTGCCAAAGTTTCATTCACAGGGGGGATCGCAACCGGTAAAAAAGTGATGGCGAATGCATCAGCTTCTTCTTTAAAAGAGGTGACGATGGAACTAGGCGGTAAATCGCCTCTAATTATTTTTGATGATGCAGACTTAGATAAAGCCGCGGATATTGCCATGATGGCGAATTTTTATAGTTCAGGCCAAGTGTGTACCAATGGAACACGGGTTTTTGTGCCTGAATCGCTTAAATCACAGTTTGAGGACAAGATCACTGAACGTGTGGCTCGCATTAAAATAGGTTCACCCGTTGACGAAAACACCAACTTTGGGCCATTAGTTAGTTTTGCTCATATGGAAAACGTGTTGCGTTATATTGAGTTAGGCAAACAACAAGGCGCGAGGTTATTGTGCGGTGGTGAACGCTTAATGGATGGCGATTTTGCACAGGGAGCTTATGTTGCACCAACCGTATTCACCGATTGCCACGATGAAATGCAAATCACACAGGAAGAAATTTTTGGCCCTGTTATGAGTATTTTGAGTTATCAATCGGAAGACGAAGTGATTGCTCGTGCGAACAATAGTGTGTACGGGTTAGCAGCAGGATTGGTGACACAAGATTTAACACGTGCACACCGTGTTATTCATCAATTAGAGGCTGGGATTTGTTGGATTAATACATGGGGTGAATCACCAGCACAAATGCCTGTGGGCGGATATAAGCATTCCGGCGTTGGCCGCGAAAATGGCGTTATGACACTGCAAAATTATACACAAGTGAAATCCATTCAAGTGGAACTGGGGGAATTTGCATCCGTTTTTTAATCACATCATTTTAATTTGACTGAAACAGAGGAGATAACAATGGTCTATGACTATATTATTATCGGTGCTGGTTCAGCCGGTAACGTTCTTGCTACCCGCCTGACAGAAGATCCTGATGTTACTGTGCTGCTCCTTGAAGCAGGAGGACCGGATTACCGGTTCGACTTTCGCACACAAATGCCAGCGGCATTAGCGTACCCATTACAAGGGCGACGTTATAATTGGGCTTATGAAACTGACCCTGAACCGCATATGAACCACCGCCGTATGGAGTGTGGTCGTGGAAAGGGGCTTGGTGGCTCATCATTAATTAATGGGATGTGTTACATCCGAGGGAATGCTCTAGACTTTGATGGTTGGGCGGAAGCGCCTGGGTTAGAAGACTGGCGTTACCTTGATTGTTTACCTTATTTTAGAAAAGCGGAAACACGTGATATTGGCCCGAATGATTATCACGGCGGAGATGGCCCCGTTAGTGTGGCAACACCGAAAAATGGCAATAATGTGCTATTTCATGCGATGGTGGAAGCTGGAGTACAAGCAGGATACCCGCAAACAGATGATTTAAATGGGGTTCAACAAGAGGGTTTTGGCCCAATGGACCGTACAGTCACACCGCAAGGGCGACGAGCAAGTACAGCAAGAGGGTATTTGGACCAAGCGAAAAAGCGTAATAACCTGACTATTCTTACCCATGCCACGACAGATACCATTGAGTTTGAAGGGAAAAAAGCGGTTGGTGTTAAATATTATCAAGGTAATAGCACTACGCCTACGGTGGTGAAGGCGAGTAAAGAGGTTCTTTTATGTGCAGGTGCGATCGCCTCACCGCAAATTTTGCAGCGTTCTGGAGTTGGGCCTGAGGATGTTTTGGCTGAGTTCAATATTCCAGCTGTGCACGTTTTACCTGGTGTTGGGCAAAACTTGCAAGATCATCTTGAAATGTATTTGCAATATGAATGCAAACAACCAGTTTCATTATATCCAGCCTTAAAATGGATAAACCAACCCAAAATAGGCGCTGAATGGCTATTTAAAGGGACTGGAGTTGGCGCAAGTAATCAATTTGAAGCAGGTGGGTTTATCCGCACTAGTGAAAAATTCGCATGGCCAAATATTCAATTCCACTTTTTGCCTGTGGCGATTAACTATAATGGTAGTAATGCAGTCAATCAGCATGGTTTTCAAGCCCATGTAGGCTCAATGCGATCGCCTAGTCGAGGGCGTGTTCGCTTGAAATCCCTAGACCCAAAGCAGCATCCAAGTATTTTGTTTAATTACATGTCATCGGAGCAAGATTGGGAAGAGTTTCGTGCCGCCATTCGTATTACTCGTGAAATTATGGCTCAGCCAGCACTTGACCCATATCGTGGGGATGAAATAAGCCCTGGCAAACAGATTAGCACTGATGAAGAGCTAGATGCATTTGTGCGCGAGAGAGCAGAAACCGCTTTTCATCCGTGTGGAACCTGTAAAATGGGTTACGATGATATGGCAGTCGTGGATGGTGCAGGGCGAGTTCACGGTATTGAAAATCTACGGGTTATCGATGCATCGATTATGCCGTTGATCATTACAGGGAATTTAAATGCAACGACCATCATGATTGCAGAGAAAATTGCCGATAAAATTCGAAACCGTCCTTCGTTACCCACAAGCAATGCAGATTATTATGTAGCAGGTGATAGGCAAGTGAGAAACCCGCCATTACGAGACTAGCTTATTCAGGCTATTTTTTATACACAAAGCGATTGATATTAATATCAGTCGCTTTTTTCTTTAAGGAGAATGCCGATAATAATAATAGCTGTCTAACCATGTAATGCCAAAGGGGCGAATAAATCGGACTTTTAGCAGGTTGAAGGAATATACGCTAGTCAATTTTAGACAAAAAAAACCTCCAAATATTAAGGAGGGAAAATAAATATAAAGCGAGCTTATTTATATAGCACTAATTTACGGTAAACCATAGCCGACCAGTTGAATTAATTTATACAAAAATGATATTAGCTCACAATTTATAACGCTATAGTTATTAAATTCAGATTAATACCTATTATTTGACAGAGTTAATCAGCCATTGCAGATAATTGTCTTCAACTTGGCTTGGGTCTAAGCGAATGAGTTCTGGGGTTTCATATGGGTGTATTTCTTTTATTGCATTAAATAGATTAAGTTGGTTTCCTTGGGTCGTTTTGATCAAGAGTAAAACCTCCTTATCTTGCGTGATATTACCATGCCATAGATAAACAGATGTTATTTCAGGCAGTAGGGAAACACATGCTGCTAAGCGATTAGCGAGTAAGTGTTGGGTAATTTTAATTGCACTTTCATGGCTATTGGTTGTACATAATACAATACATGGTTGTTGAGAATTTGTGATGTAAATGTTATCAGTGGGCATTTCGTTTCCTTATTAGTCATATTTTGATAAGTTTGATTACTCACATTTAGATTAGAGATAAAAATGGTATTGAGAACAGAGCATAATCACTATAAGTGTTTTTTAAATTATCAGATAAGATAATAACTAATGTTAATTAAGCAGAGGTATTAATTTAATAGTAATATGCGTGTTTTTTAATCAATGTTGTCATTGTTATAATTTTTTATATATTCAATATAATTTTGAATATTTCTTGGTTTTATTTTATTAATTCGATTCAGCAATCATAAATTGAGGATGAACTATAAAAAAAATTGAAATTTTAGTATATTACTAACCAAATTTGATTATGTGACAAATGTGATTGTGTGCTGTTAACCTAGTAACAGAGCAAATAATAATCCCAGTTTTATTCTTACTCTTATTAATGTAAGTGTAGGCTTATCTTTTTGTGCAAGAAATATGGAACGATTGATATCTGAAATAATATATTACACATCGTTACAAACTGGCTTAAAATTTATCATAAAAGAATTCACGTACTGATAAATATCAAGGTTTTTGAGCTATATATTGTTAATCTAAAGATAAAATTAGAATATATAACTGAAATTACTCTGTATTTCCATCTTTATACGTGTATGGATAACCTTATGAATAAACTAACACCTTTAAAACCTGTACCAACTCTAATCGCAGTTGCAATAACATTAATTATTTGGTTCTTAATTCCTGTTCCCGAAGGTGTTAATCCAAATGCGTGGCATCTTTTAGCATTATTTGTAGGTACTATCGCTGCTATTATTGGTAAAGCTTTACCAATAGGAGGTGTATCTATTGTCGCTATTTCATTAGTTGCAGTAACCGGGGTCACTAACCCTGAATCAACTAAAGGGGCAATTGCGGATGCTTTAAGTGGCTTTTCTAATGATCTAATTTGGCTAATTGGTATTTCTATCATGGTTTCCATGAGCTTGAATAAAACAGGCCTGGGGGCAAGGATAGGTTATTATGTCATTTCTTTATTCGGTAAAAAAACATTGGGTATTGCTTATTCATTGGCAATAGCAGAAACAATATTGGCACCTGTGACACCAAGTAACACTGCTCGAGGTGGGGGAATTATTCACCCAATTATGCGTTCGATCTCGGATAGTTTTGGGTCAAAGGCTGAAGATGGAACCGCAGGTAAGATAGGGCGTTATTTATCGCTCGTTAACTACAATATTAACCCAATCACTTCTGCAATGTTTATTACGGCGACAGCGCCAAACCCATTAATTGTCAGTTTGATTATTAGTGAAACAAGCCAAGAAAATGAATTAACTTGGGGTATGTGGGCGATTGCGGCGTTTGTTCCTGCCATCGTGTCATTAATATTAATGCCTTTGGTGATCTATTTGATGTATAAGCCGGAAATTACTTCAACACCGGATGCGCCAAATTTTGCCAAAGAACGTTTACAACAATTAGGCCCAGTTTCATTACCTGAAAAAATAACTCTCGGTGTTTTTGGGTTGTTACTTTTGTTGTGGGCTGGTGTTCCTGCCATGATTTTTGGGCCTGCATATAGTGTTAATGCAACCACCGCGGCGTTTATTGGGTTGAGTGTTCTATTAGCGACAGGGGTTATTAATTGGGATGATGTTCTGAAAAACAAAGGGGCATGGGATACTGTCGTTTGGTTCTCTGCCTTAGTCATGATGGCGAGTTTTTTAGGTAAGCTCGGTCTCATAAAGTGGATGTCATTAACCGTCGGTGCAACTATTGATGGATTAGGCATTAGCTGGGTATGGGGAATGCTAATTCTTGTTTTAATTTATGTGTATTCTCACTATTTCTTTGCGAGTACAACTGCGCATATTACGGCGATGTATGCAGCATTTTTCTCGGCAGGTTTAGCCCTTGGTGCTCCACCAATGTTATTAGCTCTAACATTAGCATTCTCATCATCACTAATGATGTCATTGACACACTATGGTACGGGTACTGCACCTATTATTTTTGGTTCGGGTTATGCAACCCTTGCGGAATGGTGGAAAACAGGTTTCGTGATGAGCGTAGTTAACTTAGCCATTTGGTTCTTTATTGGTAGCGTTTGGTGGAAATTCTTAGGTTACTGGTAATTAGTTGAATTAGCTATTTTAGCTATATCAAAGAAAGTTAATAGAAATCGGGCGATAGGCTCGATTTCTTCTTTTTAAAAGCTCATCCTACAAATAAGTGGCTATTGTGATAACAAGACCACTAATGATAGAAATTAGCATCACTTTTCCCCAACTGAAGACTGACGATGATTTTAAAGCGTGCTGCCATAACAAACTTATTTCATCGGCATGTGCATATTTTCTCTTATTGATCGCAGTCTTAATTTTTTTGATTTTATCATTATCTATCAGTAATGTTTTTTGAATAACCATGATATAACCTTTCATCAAGTTGTGCATTGTTTGTCTGCCCTTGATTATCTCAGGCTATGTAAGAAGATAAATTGATGAGATTCTATGCAAACTTCCCCATTTATCGCGTTTAAAATCAGACTTAGTCTAGTTAATAAGAAAAAAGCAGCCAAGAAGTAAAATTATCTTTATTAAGAGGAAATGGCTCTTAATTTAAGGGCATATTTATCGTTCTTTGGCGAGATATTTTTTATTTAGGGAAGTCGGAGAGAAAGGCCATAAATGTGATTGGTTTACATACAAAAGCCAGTATGATGTATCTGCGAGTCAGTTAATTTATCCAGAGGAACACATGTATTCACAAAGAAAGGCAGAATTTTTCTTGGTGCTTACCACGATAATCGCGGCTTGGGGGTGGGTATTTTCCCGAGAATCAGTGCAGGGAATGCCTATTTTTGCCTTTCTTGGTAGCCGTTTTTTATTTGCAGCCATCATTTTAGCCCCTTTTTGTCGAGGGAAAAAAAATAGAATAACGGCGAAGCAATTACCAAAAATATTAATGACAGGCGGTTGGATGTCATTAAATATGGTGCTCTGGATCCACGCAGTTGCGATAACAGATTCAATTGGTGAAGGGGCTTTTATCATGAGCCTTGCTATGTTGTTTGTCCCGCTAGTCGCATGGGTTATTTTAAAAAATAAACCTGTACGTTATTTCTGGGAGGCACTTCCGGTCGCTGTATTAGGGTTGGCATGTTTAACACTATTTAAGGCACAGCTTGAATTTAAAGCAAGCCAACTGTGGTTTCTTGGTGCGGCAATTGTCCAAGCTATCTATTTTTGTTATACCAGTTTATATACTCGAACAATCCCTCTTTTGCCGTTAACGACCATTCAGCTTGCTTGTACAGGAATGACTGGGTTAGTTTTGTCATTTTTTTTAGAAGAGTGGCCAAGTAGCATCACCGTACCTACCATGATGTGGTTTATTGCTAGTGTTGTAATAGCAACGAGTTTACGCTTTGTATTGCAACTTATTGGTCAAAAAAATACCACTGCCGGCAATGCTGCAATTATTATGATCCTTGAACCTGTTATGACCGTATTTGTAGCGGCTATTTGGTACAATGAAAGAATGCCTTTTGTCCAAATTGTTGGTTGTGTGCTAATTTTATCGGCATTATTCTATTACCGATGGCGTTGTTCTAATTCATTACCAAGGTAAAATACACATAATAAACAATGGGTCAATACAGATTTTTTATAAGAAAACAGCTATGATTAATATGCATAGTCAGTGATAGGGATGTTAATCTTAATAAGAACCTCTTATTTAGCATATTAAGATTAATGGTATTGAAAACATAAACGATATATCCAAAATAGCGTGAACTAGGAATAATAGCGGTTTAATATTATCACCTTAGTTAAAGCTGAATAGGAAACGGGCATAAAATGAAAAAATTAGCATTAATGTTAGGTATGGCAGGAGCAATGGTTGTGTTGTCTGCATGTTCTGATGAAAAATCAGAAATTGCTGAATACAAAGACAACTTTGTTAATACCTGTGTCGTTGCATCTGGTAATCCTCAAGGTGAAACAGCAAAAGCAGTTACCGCAATTTGTGGCTGTGCCTATGATAAAACAATTGAAAAATATGGTTTGGCTGAATTTAAACGTATGGATGCGGAATTAGAAAAATCAGGTACTGCAGAGCCTGAATTCCAAAAAACCATGATTGAATTTGTTCAGCAGTGCTCGACTAACGCACGTTAATTATTTATTACTCGCAGCTATTGATTATCAAGCAACAATAGCTGCGAATTTATTATTTTTACTTAAATAAGTGTTTGAATTGGTGTGGGGCACTGCGTAGATATTGCGGTGCAACGTCTATTTGTTCGTTCAATTCACTTGCTGCTCGCCAAGGCCAGCGTGGTTCAAATAATATACCTCTACCGATTGCCACAAAATCTGCTTGGTGAGTTGCCACAATGGCTTCTGCTTGTAAAGGTTCAGTGATAAGACCGACAGCAATGACAGGCATCATAGTATTCTCATGAATAGCTTGTGCTAAAGGGACTTGGTAATTTGGGCTCAATGGTATCTGTTGTTCAGTTGATAACCCGCCAGATGAGACGTGGATATAGTCACAACCTAAATCTTCTAATAATTCTGTTAGCTCAATTGATTCAGGTACGCTCCAACCCGATTCAAGCCAATCTGTTGCGGAGATCCGTACACCAATTGCAACATTAGGGCTAATGGCTTCTCTCATCTCATGGAAAATATTAATCAGTAAGCGAGTACGATTTTTAAAGCATCCACCATATTCATCTTGTCGTAAGTTTGAAACTGGCGATAGGAATTCATGCAGTATATATCCATGAGCAGCATGGATCTCAATAACGTCAAAACCTGCTTTTTCTGCCCGAATTGCTGCCTCAATAAATTGCTGTTTGAGCTGCGAAATTTCTTCAATAGTTAATGCATGTGGAATTGTATTATTACCAAAAGCCAGTGCTGATGGTGCTACAGTCTGCCAGCCATTAGGTTGTGTGGACTGAATACTATTACCTCCTAACCAAGGTAAATCTGTTGATGCTTTCCTACCAGCGTGAGCGATTTGTACTCCTAAGCGTGCATCTGAATATTGCCGGATATCGCTGAGCATTTGTTGCATTGCTGCCATTTGCTCTTCATTCCATAAGCCTAGGTCTTTGTAGGTAATACGACCTTCAGGAACAACAGCACTGGCTTCTACAATAACTAAAGAGGCACCTGATAAAGCAAGGTTCATGTAGTGGGCTTTATGCCATGCTGTTGGCATACCATTTTCTGCAGAATATTGGCACATTGGGGGAACAATAATACGATTTTTCAGCGAAACTTGGCCTATTGATGCGGGTGAAAAAAGGTGGCTCATTGGAACTTTCCTTATTAGCAAACTTAAATTATTTTAATATTATATCCAGTTAGCCAAAATTTTTTTGTGAGATGGTGTGGTATTAAGGGGGAAAATTTGTTTTACAGCGAATTATTGAAGGAAAATCAAGTAAATTTTTACAGATTTGATCAATACCATAAAAAGTATATTTCCCTAGCAATATGATGCAAAAAGAGGGAAAAAATATAAAAAAATGAGATAAAAAATAAAATATAATAATAACTATTATTTTTTGATTGTTATAATTCTGTAACTTATAAATAAAATTAATAATCACCAATATAAAATGGCGTTAATGCCTGCTTATGGTTTTAATGGTTCTAATAGTGAATAAAACTATTTTTTTATTTTAAATGATAATTTAAATAAGCGTTAATGCATTGTTTGTGAGGCAAAAATATAAAATATTCCTTGCGGTTATATTAAATGGTTTATATAAGAAACAAGCTTATTAAGCTGATACTAGCTAATCCTAAGCTTTGTGTTCACCTGAAAAATATAATTCTAAGAAGGAAATTGATGTGCTGACAATTATTGGTATTTTAATCATTATATCGATAGTAACATTATTGATGATGGGAAAAGTTAGCCCAATTATCGCAATGTCTTGTATCCCCTTTATTGGTGCTTTATTTGCCGGTTATTCTGTTGCTGAAATTTCAGTATTCTTTGAAAGCGGCATTAATAAAGTCTCAAAAGTCGCAGCTATGTTTTTATTTGCGATTTTATTCTTTAGCTTAATGAAAGATCTGCATATTTTTGACCCGTTGATCCGTTTAATGGTTAAAATGACTCGTGGGAATATTATTGTTGTTTGTATTATGACAACGTTAATTGCGGGTATTGTCCATCTCGATGGGTCAGGCGCTGCGACATTCTTAATTATTATTCCTGCATTGTTACCTTTATACCGTCAACTTGGTATGAGCCCCTATTTAATGTTGCTACTGATGTGCGCCAGTATGGGTGTCATGAATATGGTACCTTGGGGCGGGCCATTAGGCCGAGCTTCAGCTGTAACCGGAATTGATGCTTCGACCCTTTGGCAACATTTGATCCCAGTACAACTAATTGGTATGGGTGGCGCAGTGGTATTTGCTATTCTGATGGGGTTACGTGAGAAACGACGTATTGCAGCGGCAAGTTTGAAAGGAACTACGCCATATGAAATGGATTCTTTGTTACCTGTCAGTGACGACACTGCAGATATAACAGAAACGGTTCAAAAACCTAAAAAACCACTCATCAATGGTGGGTTAATTGTTGCTTCCGTTGTGTGTTTAGCATTTGGTTTATTATCTGCACCTTATGTTTTTATGATTGCACTTTCCATTGCCTTGATGGTGAATTTCCCTAATCCTAGAGACCAAATGAAAATTTTGGCCGCCCATGCACCACAAGCGTTGGGAATGGTTGCTATTATATTAGCGGCGGGAGCATTTTTGGGTATTTTATCGGAAGGTGGCATGCTTGAGTCAATCGCAACAGACTTAACGGCTATCTTACCAACCGAATGGGTTTCTAAAGTCCATATTTTTGTTGGTATTTTAGGTGTGCCGATGGATATTTTTACCAGTACCGATGCTTACTATTTTGCCTTACTACCAATAATTCAACAAATTGCCGCCACAGCTGGTGTTGATCCATCTTCTGTTGTTTACGCCATGGCGATAGGTAACAACGCAGGGACCTTCGTGAGTCCTTTTTCTCCAGCGGCATGGCTAGCTATGGGGTTGGCTGGAATTGATATGGGCCGCCACTTACGTTATTCGTTTGGCTGGATTTGGTTGTTTAGTTTCTTTTTATTAGCTGCTGGGGCGTTAATCGGCTTGTATTAATTTGCTCGTCGGCTTTAATGCCACAGCGTTGTTGGCTTCAAAAGTAAACCCTAGTCACATACTTGTGTATGCTCCTAGGGATTTACTTTTTTGCCGCCTAGCTGTGACATGAAATCCTTAGAGCAAATGGTCTATTCAGAAGGGAAAATTATTGTCATCCTACACGCCATAGCGTTGTTGGCTTCAAAAGTAAACCCTAGTCACATACTTGTGTATGCGCCTAGGGATTTACTTTTTTGCCGCCTAGCTGGGACATGAAATCTTTAGAACAAATGGTTTTTATTTTGCGTGCTGGATTATTTCCTTTTATCAATTATTGGGTTTATCAGATAGTTACTATGTCGTAAAGCAAAGGGCTATGACATGATTTATTGGTTAATGATATCAATAAGGTTTGTTATGCGTAGGCCGCTTTCTTCTTATCATCCTATTCTCTATTGGCTGCGTGTCACCCAAAAACGTTTAGCTCGACGATTGCATTGGGCATTTTCCGCCAAATATTATGCGAAATTAAAATCCAATGAACGTCTTGAGTATCGCTACAACAAACACACATCTAAGCTGATCCGTAAATTAGGTGAGTCAGACCTACGTTTACAATACAACAAAGTGACAAACTTACGTATTGCTGCAGAAGCGATGAATGGAGTCATCATCTACCCAGGGGAATACTTCTCATTTTGTCGGCTCGTTGGAAAACCAACTGCGCGCAGAGGTTTTCTTGAAGGTATGGAACTTTCGTTTGGTGAGGCTCGTTCAGGGATTGGCGGGGGAATTTGTCAACTGAGTAATTTAATTCATTGGATGGTATTGCATTCTCCATTACAAGTGGTTGAGCGTGCTAATCATAGTTTTGATCCATTTCCAGATGAAGGGCGGGTATTGCCTTTTGGTTCTGGGGCGGCAATTTTTTATAATTATATCGATTTGTTTTTTTATAATCCGACACAAAGTGCTTTTCAGTTGGTATTTAATATTGCAGAACATCAACTCGAAGGGGAGTTATTGAGCTGCACTCCTCGTGAACACAAATACCATATTTATGAGAAAAACCATAAATTTACCCGAGAGAATGAAGTTATATACCGTCATAATGAAATTTGGCAAAAAGTAACAACCAAAGGACAAGAACCTATCACTCTGCAGGATAATTGTTTGTATCGTAATAAAGTGGTAGTGAAATATTCCCTAGATGAAAATTGTATAACAGTTGAATAGTTGCGTTAGTAATGAGATTAGGAATAAATTGATAGCCTTTTTCTTGACAATTAGACTAAAATTCAACTGTTTTCCTTCAATTTCGCTAATTTTAACTATTAGCCAAGCAAAAATGAGGCCGTTACTCGGAATAGATATGTAATACCTACTCTTGATTTCTCAACAATTAAAGACGCAAATCTAACAAAAGATTTGTGGTTATTTCTATTTCTTTAGAGAAAGCATGATGAATATGCAATCAAGAAAGTATGGTAGAACGTATCACTATCCGTTCTCCCCTGGTACGACTAGTGATGATCGCATCAATAGCGATTGGTGGTCGCACATCCAAAATATAAACAAACTGATTCACACAGAAAAACTGGATGGTGAAAATAATTGCTTAAACCGCCATGGAGTTTTTGCACGCTCTCATGGTGCCCCAACCCAATCGGCATGGAGCCAGCAAATTCGCCAACGTTGGCAGCTGATTAAAGATGATTTAGGGGATATCGAACTCTTCGGCGAAAACCTTTATGCAATACATTCCATTGAATATCAACATATTGAAGATTATTTCTATGTGTTTGCTGTTAGGCAAGGGGAGTATTGGCTTAGTTGGGAAGAGGTGCAATTTTATGCGGCTTTATTTGATTTTCCAACTGTCCCACAATTAGATTTATCACTCAGTAAACAGATGGATAAGCAAGAGTATGCAAGTTCATTAATTACTGCGGCATCATTAGATAGTCAATTTATTGCGCGTGATACACATACAGGGAAAGCCTGTAGCATGGAAGGGATTGTGAGCCGTGATAGCCAAGGATTTCATGTGGATGATTTTATGGCGCATGTTTTTAAATATGTGCGTAAAAACCATGTCAAAACAGATATCCACTGGAAACGGCATTGGCAGAGAGCCAAGTTGGCCTTTGAATTACAAGGAGAACAACCATGAGTTGGCAATTAACCCAATGTCGTGATTGGGCGCAGCTTGAAAAACAGTTCGATTTTGTGCGTGATATGCAATATGTGCCGCAAGACCGTTTGCACCATGCGGAAGGTAATGTGGCCATTCACACTCAAATGGTGTTAGCGGCTTTGGAAGATTTACCTGAATATCAACAGCTTCCAGAACTTAAACAACAAATCGTTTGGGCGGCAGCGTTGCTACATGATGTTGAAAAACGCAGTACGACAAAAGAAGATGAAGAGGGGCGGATTCATTCGCCTGGACATGCTAAAAAAGGTGAATTATCTGTACGAAATATATTATTTCGACAAATAGAAACACCTTTTGCTATTCGTGAACAGATTGCGGCTTTAGTTCGATTTCATGGTCTACCGCTTTGGTTAATGGAAAAGCCAGATCCTGAACGTACATTATTTGCGGCATCATTGCGCGTTGAAATGCCTTTATTGTGCATGTTAGCGAAAGCTGATGCGATAGGGCGTACATGTGAAGATAAAGCGGAATTATTAGTTAGAA
The DNA here is from genome assembly GCF_028481025.1 of Providencia sp. PROV150. Classification (NCBI taxonomy): domain Bacteria; kingdom Pseudomonadati; phylum Pseudomonadota; class Gammaproteobacteria; order Enterobacterales; family Morganellaceae; genus Providencia; species Providencia sp. PROV150. The sequence continues at coordinate 173,436 of NZ_JAMPPJ010000001.1, forward strand.
TCGAGCTATTTGAATTATTTTGTCGTGAGCAGGGCTGTTGGGACAAACCTAAATCATTCGCTTCACCAGCTGGGCGCTTCCATTATTTTCATCATCAAAAAGGCACTACGGATTACCAACCTTTTGAAGAGATAGGGAGCGAAGTGATTATGCTATGTGGTTTGCCGGGGATGGGAAAAGACCATTTTAGCAAACAGTTTTACCCACAAACGGCAGTCGTGTGTTTAGATGATATTCGCCGAGAACATAAAATCAACCCAGCAGATAAAAATGCACAAGGGTGGGTGGCTCAGCAAGCTAAAGAGCAAGCAAAACGATTGTTACGCACTAAAACACATTTTATTTGGAATGCAACATCATTAAGTGCCTCTTTACGGGGAACCATGATCAGCTTATTTGAACGTTATCAAGCCAAAATCCATTTAGTTTACTTGGAAGTGCCATTTAAACAGTGGCGGCAACAAAATCAACAACGTAAGTATGCAGTGCCGGAGCAAGTTATGGAAAAAATGGCAGGGAAGTTGGAGTTGCCAACGCCAGATGAGGCACATCAAGTTTCCTATTATATTGATGGTAATTTTGAACCGTTATTTGCAGAAAAATAAAATTAATCACCTGCCTCTAGATAAGAGGCAGGCCAAGATATTAGTTTTAAGGAACGTAGACATCGCCTTCAAAGAGTTTTCTTGCAGTTCGAATAATTGAAGCTTGAAGCTCTTCCGGTGAGTTGCCTTGTTGGTTTAACGACACATCAAATTTGCCACTTAAATGCTCAATAGCAATGTTTTTCATATCAACAGAGTGAACATATTGCTGGGTAATACTATTAGGAACAATAGTACTTGTGGCAATGGCAATAGCACCAGTCACGGCAAGAGCGCCATGGCATTTATGCGGCATAAAATAGCGGACATTAATGGTTCCACCGTGAATGGCGGGTGAAATCAATATGGGTTTAGGAATAACTTTTTTGCTCACATCACCAAGTCCCATCGCTGCCCCGGCTTTTATACGAATAGTTTCCAGCTTTTGCATAAATTCGGTATCGGATTCAAGTTGCTCCGCAGTTTCATAACCAGTTTTATTGAGCTGAGGAGCATCAATTAATACCACAGGCATTGCCATATCAATACAACTGACATCAATGCCTTCAATGGTATCAATAGCATGACCAGTAGGAAGCAATTTTCCTGTTTTTGTTCCACACGCATTTAAAAATGTCAGGGCAACAGGCGCGGCATGGCCGGGTACACTAGCAATTTCGGTATCACCATCATAATCCACATGACCATCAGGTGTTTGCACCGTAGAGTTGACGAAAGTGTTCGTATTGACATTACGGATCCTGACAGTGGTTGTTTTACCAGTAATAGGAACTAACCCCTTTTCAATCGCAAAAGAACCCACGGCACAAAGAATATTTCCGCAATTTGGTGCGGTATCAACAATACGTTCAGTAATAGAAACCTGAGCGAATAAATAATCAATATCAGCATCAGGATGAGTTGAAGAGCTAATAATAGCGACTTTGCTGGTTTGTGGGCTACCCCCACCAATACCATCAATTTGCAAAGCATGACCAGAACCCATAATAGCAAGGATCAGTTCATCCCGTTGTTGAGTGTCTTTAGGGAGAGAGTCCGCTAAAAGGAATACGCCTTTCGAGGTGCCGCCACGCATTAGTGTACAAGGAATTTTTTTCATCTGTTTACCCGTCATATTTCACGCTGTAGCTGTGTTGGCTGCACTCAGCCCCCCAAGTCACATACTGATGTATGCTCCTCGGGATGCCTTCGTTTTGCCGCCTTGCTACAACGCGAACTATTTAGGGTAAACTGACTTAATATTATTAGGTAACCCTATGAATTCGATTAGGTTAAACCCGTCAAGTATTATTACGGTAAACTTAACTCATATTATTAGGGTAAACTTAAGTCTGAATTAAGGTTGCTCCAATAAAGTTCACGTTATAGCGCCAAGACTGCAAATAACTCTGGAACAGCGAGAAATTAATAATTTTGTTGTTAAATAGGGCACAATCATGATTGTGCCCGTCGTGTCGGTTTATTAACGAAGAATTAAATTAATCCAGTACTAATTAAAATTTCCCACCAACCTAAACCGATAGTCATGTGAACGAATAAACTAATGAAGGCAACTAACCCGCCGATGATCCACCAAGAACGGATATCGTTATAACCTGCACCGAATACGATAGGTGCTGCTGCACCGCCATAGTGCGTTACGCTTCCGCCATAAGCATTCGAGAACAGCAAGCCCAGAGCGAGCAACATCGGAGGAGCCCCTGCAACCATACCTACAGTGGCAAATACCGGCACCATGGCTGCAACGTAGGCACCACCAGAGGCGAATAAATAGCGAATGGCAACACTGATGAACATGATGACAAAGAACGCCAGCATCGCTTGGTCACCGAAAGAAAGGTATTGGCTCATGGTATCTGCGAGCCACTTGAAGAAGCCTGCTTTTGTGAGTACGCCTGACATACTGATAATACCACCGTACCAAATCAGGGTATTCCAGCCGCCTTTATTCTTCAGTACGTCATCCCAAGTTACAACACCGAGGATCAGGGTTAATGCCATGACCGCAATCGCGACGCTAGACGCGCTAACACCGATAAGGTCAGAGAAAATCCAGCCACACAGCGCGATAACAAAGACAATCCCCAGCAATTTTTCACGCATAGTCATTGGGCCTAAATCTTCAAGACCTTTAGCTGCGATCTCTTTGTTATTCACCTTTTTCAACTCAGGCGGATACAGTTTGTAGATCATTAACGGCGTCAAAATCAGCATGATTAAACCCGGTACAGAGGCGGCAAGTGCCCATCCGCCCCAACTTAAATGGATGCCCATAATGTCACTCATCATGGCAAGGGCGAGTGCATTCGGCGCCATTGCTGTCAAGAACATATAGCTGGTGGTTTTGGTCACCATATACACGTTGACGAGGAGGTAGTGACCTGCTTTACGTGGGCTTTTTTCTGGATCAGACCCTAAAGCAACGGCCACACTATTGATGATTGGAAAAACAATTCCCCCAGCACGTGCTGTATTCGATGGCGTCGCAGGAGCGATAATTAAATCAAGGATTGCGGTTACATAACCGAGGCCTAATGTTGTACCGCCTAATTTACCAATCAAAATATAAGAAAGACGTTTACCTAAACCGGTAATAACAAAGGCAGCACTCAGAGTAAATGCAGCAAATACAAGCCATGTCGTACCGGATGCATATCCGCTTAAAACTTCGCTTGCTTTGACATCTTTAGTACCCGTTACCCCAATAATTACCGCACTTGCAGCAATCGTGGCTAATAAAATAACAGGCTCTGAATATGGTTTAAGTACCAGCCCAACAATAGCGGCAAGATAAAGACCGAATAGCAACCACGCAATATGTGGTAGACCCGCTGGTGTTGGTATTAAAGCAATAATAATTGGAATGGCTATTAACACGAATAGCTTCCATATTTTTTCTTTTTGCATAAGCCAATTTCCTTGATTAAATCAATATTAAATTTATTTAATATTAAATTGAATGAACTTTAATATTAGGAATTTGTTAAAATGACGATATTTTAAATATGGCTGTATCTTGAGTGAATAAAATGATTTTAATTCTTCATTAGTAATTCACCCTAAGGTATATAATTTAGTTAAATAGTTAATTGGTTTTTATTTGGTTAAATTTTTTTATTCTTTAAATTATTCCTATTTTATTAGTATTAAAAAATTACTTAATGTTAAATAAAAGAATGATTGGGTAATCGTGCAAAGAACCAAGTCAGAATTAATAAGTCTGCACTTCCCCCTGGGCTCACATTTAGCTGAATACATTCATTATCAAAATGTTTAACTTTAACTAAGTCATCACAGGTATTGATACCAGCAATTAATAACTGTTCCGCGCGTTGTTTTACCCATGCTAAGCCGTTGACACCCCCACGGTTGACAATATTCGTATCGTCATTCAGGCTCATTAATAGAATCAAGGTATCAAGTAGGGCAATATCGGCTAGTTTGCCTTTAGCAAGTTGCTGTAAATAATAAGGAAGTGAATGTTTGATTACTAACGAGTAACCGCCTTCGGCTTCACCTCTTGCACCCGTTAGCCCATGGCTCTGGTATAAACGCTGGCCTGCGGTGGGTTTTTCGGTTTTTTGTTTAAGTTCATTGGTAATTCCCTTACACATACTAGCAACCAATAAGCTGACATTTTCCGGTGAGACACATTGTTGTTGTGCAATCAAACGACCTATTGCGGTTAAGACTAAACCTAAGGAAAAAATACTGCCTTTATGGGTATTAACGCCTTTTGTTGCACGGAACATCGACCTTTCGCAATCCATTCCAATAGGGCGAATGTAAGGTAATAGTTGCGCTATAGGGCAATTTTTATATTGAGCGCCTGCCTGTAAAAATCGTGGAAAATGTGTCGCGATGGCATTGGCACTTAAATGAAAGTCAGTCAATGCCATATCTTTATGGGCACCGGTATTGTGTTTATCAACTAACCCGGGCTTAGGGGTTAAATTCACTTCGGCCAACATCGCTTGCCATGCTAATTGGCTGTAATAGCGAGTTAATTTTTCATTGATATGGCTGAGTTGTTTAATAGGTTGCATTTGCTAACTCCTCGATACGATCAAGTATCTCAACCAATGAATGTGTCCGTTGACGAGCACAAATTTTTGCTTCATTTTCACAAATTAAGCATCGTCTTGGTGGCAAATTTAATTGAGATCGCGAATATTGCTGTCCATTCGCATCAAACACATCAAAGTCCCATAACCGACCAACAGCAGACGATCCTTCTAGGTGAATTAACGCTTTTTTTATCTCGATAGCATCACCATCAACGGCGACCAAGCATTCCGGCCCCGTTTTGAATGCCCAAGATTGTTGTGATAAAAACACCCACTGCCCGCATGAAGCAATTTGTTCAAGCGCATTTAAGCCCTGATTAAACACATGTCTAACAAGAGAATTGTCTTTGACAGCTCCAGGAAAAACGACAGTAAATGAAATCAAGGTTACCTGATGGAGACCAATCCACGCTTGTTGGCGAGCCTGACGGGCATCACGGCTATCCAACAGTTCAGGTAAAGAAATTTCAAATTGCTCTTGAGTATCAGGCAGTGGGTAAAACATATTTACTCCTTCACTTGATGAACAACATCAATGATTGAACCATCACGATAACGGACAACCGCAACAGCTTTATCTGTAAATTCAATTGGGTTAGGAGTACCGGTTAATAATTGTGCTCGCTCTCTTAACCAGCTCATTGAAACGGTTTTAATACCTTGGCTTTCAAGTTGCTGTTTTAATTCAGGGCGTGCAGGGTTAACCGTAATACCATGGTCAGTGACAAGAATATCGACACTGGAACCTGGTGTAACACAAGTGAGAACTTCATCCACTAACGTTGGAATACGTCCTCGGACAAGCGGAGCAACAATAATTGACAGTTTTGAGGCTACAGCAGTATCACTATGACCTCCAGATGCACCACGAATAACACCGTCAGACCCTGTTAACACATTGACATTAAAGCGTGTATCGATTTCTAACGCACTGAGTACGACGACATCAAGCATATCAACGGAAGCACCTTTCGAATCAAAACAGGCATATTGGTTAGCACTGATTTCAATATGATTCGGGTTGCGAGCAAGTGATTCAGCTGCCGCTTTATCAAAGCTTTGAACATCTAATAATTTGCGAATTAACCCTTTTTCATGTAAATCAACGATAGTTGAGGTAATACCGCCAAGTGCGAAACCAGCTTGAATGTTATGGCGTCTCATTTTATCTTCAAGGAAGCGAGTAACGGCCAAAGAGGCGCCACCAGTACCGGTTTGTAATGAGAAACCATCTTTGAAATAACCGGATTTTTCGATAACATCCGCTGCGGTACGCGCAATCAGAAGTTCACGAGGGTTCGATGTCATACGAGTTGCATCTGCCCCGATTTTATCCGCATCACCCACGCGTTTAACTTTGACGATATAATCGACTTCATCTTGTTTAATACTGGATGGGTTATGGGGGTAATCGCGTATCTCTTCCGTTAACATTACCACTTTTTTCGCAGTTTCAGCGTCAATTTTGGCATAACCTAAAGAGCCACAGCAGGCCGTTCCGGTATATCCGTTTGCATTACCGTATTCATCACATGATGGCACGCCAATAAATGCCACATCAATAACTAGTTCACCGCTATGAATTAGATTTGCTCTTCCACCATGTGAATGGATTTGTACGGGTTCTTCTAACTCACCACGTGAAATGGCTTCAGCGAGCGGGCCTCGGATACCAGAGGTATAAATTTTACGAATAACCCCATGACGAATATGTTCAACAAGTGGTGAATGGCAAGCACTTAATGAACTGGATGCAAGTGTTAAGTTGCGAAAGCCCATCTCTGCAATGACTTGCATCACCATATTGACCGTAAGGTCTCCACCACGAAAGGCGTGATGGAAAGAAATGGTCATACCGTCTTTAAGACCAGAACGGCGAATAGCGACTTGCAAGTCATCACACAATTTGCGATTTCTCGGCTTTTGTACCTGCTGTTGTACTTTACCAATATCTTTAAATTCACGTAGTACATCGTCAGTATATGGTTGTAAGTAGGCGGATACGCGAGCCTGGCGCTGAGTATTATTTGTCATTTTTATTGCCTCACTCTTCCCTAATTCCTGATAATGCTGCTCGTGATAATACGAGGCGAGCTCTGTCAATAACTGGGCCATCGACCATTTTTCCGTTCAATGAAACTACGCCTTTACCTTCAAGGGCTGCGGCATCAGCGGCTTCAACAACACGCTGCGCATGGTCGACTTCTTTTTGAGTTGGTGCATATAAATTATGAAGTAACTCAATTTGTCTTGGGTTAATTAATGATTTGCCATCAAAGCCGAGCTGTTTTATGTGAGCGGCTTCGCGTAGGAAACCTTCTTCATTATTAGCATCAGAATAAACGGTATCAAACGCTTGAATACCTGCTGATCGAGCGGCTTGTAAAATGGCGCACCGAGCATAGAGGAGTTCTACGCCGTCTGGAGACCGCTCGGTGCGCAAATTGCGGACATAGTCCTCGGCACCTAATGCGATGCCTATAAGTCTTGGTGATGAATGAGCAATATTCACAGCTTGAGTGATGCCCATTGGTGATTCAATAGCGGCTAGCAAACCTGTGCTGCCTTCTTCGCGGCCACAGCTTTTTTCTATACGCAAGATTTCACTTTCAATATCAATAACATCTTGTGCCGTATCCGTTTTAGGAAGGCGGACGATATCCGCACCACCGCGAACAACGGCTTCAAGGTCAGCAACACCAAAAGCGGAATCTAATGCATTGACCCGTACAATGGTTTCAATATCTTGATAAAGTGGGTGCTGCAATGCATGGTAAACCAAGCGACGAGCCGTATCTTTTTCGCGCAAAGTGACGGAGTCCTCAAGGTCGAACATTAAAGCATCTGCTTTATAAATAAAGGAGTTGCTCAACATAGCTGCATTGGAACCGGGAACAAACAGCATACTTCTGCGTGTGCGTGATTTTTGTTCTGGAGTCATTATTTATCCTCCCAAGGCAGATAGTCGATATCACAAGCGCGAGCCAATAAGGCTTCTAAGCGGGCTTTGAGTACGCATTCTAGTGCTCCTTTATCATCTACAATGATTTGTGCCCCTTGAATATCATGTTGCTGGATAACTTCTTGTACGATTTTTGCGATAGCATCCCCAAACTGTTTTTCAACACTACTGGTAATTTGTATTGAGACCTCTTGAGTGTCTTCTAGTGGCTCTATGCGAACCATGACATCACTTGATTCAAGTGTGCCAGCTACTGCTGCATGCTTTATCTTCATATTTCACCTATGGCTAATTCAGAACTTTCGGTGTGGCTTTGAGCAGATGCGACTTGATTGGCGACCATCTCTTGTAAATATTGATAGGTTGCCTCAGGCACAATCGGCTTAATCGCCGCAAGATCTTTTTTAGCGAGCAATCGTCTAACTTGTGAGGCAGAAACAGCCGTTCCATTGATGATTGTTCGCGGAAATTCAATGAGTTCTATAGGTGGAAAATTCATAGCATCGGTTTTTAACCAAAAGCGCATGTCTTGGTTATATTGGTTGGTGACTTGGCAAAAAGGTTCCGAGCCTACGAATCGATGGGTTATCCCTAAAGCAGGGGCAATATATTGACGAAAAATCTTAATATCGATTTCGGTATAACAGTTATTAGCAACTGTTTTATCTTTAATAAAGTAACAAGGAAAAGTCGCTCGAGAAATTATATATTCCGAACCTTTATGAATAGTAAGATTTTCTATTCCTTTGGTTCCTGCTTCAATTAAATTTAATCTAACTTTATAAGGAAAACGTGAGGTATCTTCTTTGACAACAAATAGATGTAGCCAATCACAGGCCTTCGCAGCTTGCTCTATTAAATAACGATGCCCAAGAGTGAAGGGGTTGGCATTCATAACGATTGAGCCAACTTTTTTTCCTTCCTTACGTTGTGCTTTTAAACTTTCGATATAACGTTTTAGATAACAGCAACTATTTTCCATCAATACCATAATATCAGGAACTGTGGCAATGGTATGAAAACCACATTGTTGGAATAAGCTTTCATTTTGAAATTTGGTATAAATAAATAAATGAGTTGTATTATTTTCGTAAGCAAGATTAACCAGTTCTGTTGCTAATTTTAATGCAAGGCCTTCACCTCGAGCATCATCGCTAATAGCAACGCATTTAATAACATTTTTTGCTAATCCTCCACACGCAATTAATTTTTCATTGCGAGAAATCGTAATGAAAACGTCAATACTTGAATCAAGTTCTAAATCGTTTTCCTTTAAAAACTGAGTTATTTCAGCAAGTTTCCTGTTCTCATGACGTTTTACTTGGTTAAACGTTATGTTTTCGAACATAATAGTATCCTGCATCTCATTTAGAGATGTTTTTAAAATGTTGCTAATGTTAAAGTTAATTAAATAAATTCTCTTAGGTTGTTTTTATAAAAACAAATATAAATTTTTATTTAATTACCCTCTCTGATATTTATATTAAAGATACTGTATTTAATATATTTGACCTATTTCATGTTTCTCAAATGAGATTGTATTTGTTTAATGGTTTTAAAGTTTTTAATTATTGAATATGTTTTTTATTGCTTGGTTTTAATGTGTTTAATTATTAATATGTGTATTATATCTTTGGCTTGAATCCGATTTATCGGTTATTCTACCATTTTTGAGTTAACAAAATTTTTACTTTTCAGCCAGTAACGAGATATAACATGAAAAAAGAATATACGTTCTCCTCATTGAAAAAAGTAAATTCAGTTTCATTTTCAGTACGAGTATTTTTTCTGTTATTAATAGTTTCTGTTTTTTTAACTCTCGGGCTGGGTAAATATTTTACGGACACAGCTGAAAATCGATTGATTGCGAACATTCAATCGTTAGCAATGAGCCAAGCAAAGCTGATTGCTTCTATTGATGGTGTTGTTCAATCCGTAAAGTATAGAGATATTCCTGGGTTGAAGGTTATCGCTGACAAACTAAACCAAGATTCTAACTACGATTATGTTGTTATTGGTGATGAAAATTCGATTCGTTTGTATCACCCAAATAGTCAAAAAATTGGTTTTCAAATGCAGTGGAACAAACCAGGAGCCTTAGAGAAAGGGGAAAGCTATTTTATCAATGGCGAAGGTTCAATGGGGAATGCTGTTAGAGCAAAAACCCCCATTTTTGATGAGCAAGGTAAAGTGATCGGTGTTGTTTCTATTGGCTATCTATCCAACAAAATAGAAACATCACTCAGTGAGTTATTCGTACAAACAGGAGCCACTTTTTTAGGGATACTGATTATATTGCTCTTCTTATCATGGGCATTTTCACGTTTAATTCAAAAACAAATGTTGGGTATGGAACCTGAGGAAATAACCCAATTAGTCTTAGTACAAAAAGGGATATTTGAAGCTGTTTTTGAAGGTGTTATCGCAGTGAATATACAAGGGCAGATTATTAATATTAACTCTAATGCCCGGAAAATGTTATCTCTAAGCAAGCCGCTAGGGCAGTTAACAGGGACTTTTGTGTCGGAGCATATCTCGCCAGCTGACTTTTTTATTACCGATATTGAAACGACTAAGCATGATGTGATTTGCGAATTTAATGGTCTAAACGTGATTGCAAACCGGGTGGCCATTCGTGATGGGGAACATCTTGTGGGGGCGGTCATTAGCTTTCGTAGCCAAAATGATATTGAATCGCTAAACTCTCAGTTGACTCAAGTTCGCCAATATATAGAAAGTTTACGTACGTTACGGCACGAGCACCTTAATTGGATGTCAACATTAAGCGGTTTATTGCAAATGAAAGAATATGACCAAGCGTTGGCGCTAATTAAAGGGGAGTCAGAATCTCAGCAACAATTAATTGATACACTCCGTGGGCAGTTTTTTGATAAGCAAGTTGCTGGTTTATTATTTGGTAAACACCACCGAGCCAAAGAACTAGGCTTACAATTAAAATTTACTGCGGGTAGTCAGTTACATGAATTACCTGATTCATTAAATAGTACTGAATTTTGTGCCATTTTGGGTAATCTACTCGATAATGCGTTTGAAGCAAGTTTGAAAAATAATCAGGGTAATAAGCAAGTTGAGTTATACCTTTCAGATGAAGGAAAGGAGATTGTCATTGAAGTCGCTGATCAGGGATGTGGTTTCCCGTCAGAAATTCAAGACAAATGGTTTGAGCGTGGTGTCACAACGAAAACAGATATAGCAGATAGCCATGGTATCGGGTTATATCTCGTTGCATCTTATGTTAAACGCTGTAATGGTGCAGTGATTATTGAAGAAAATCAACCGCATGGTACAGTATTTTCAATTTTTATTCCGAAAGTGAAGATATAAAATGATCAAGATAAAAATCCTCATAGTGGAAGATGAGTTGCTGCTTGCCGAAATGCACAGCGAATATATAAAAGCCTATCCTGCATGTGACAAAGTTTGGCTTGCAGGTAATCTTGCGGAAGCGAGAAAAATGATTGAATACATGAAGCCAGATCTTATCTTGTTAGACAACTATTTACCTGATGGAAAAGGCATTGACCTAGTTCATGAGTTAATACAAGAAAGAAATAATGCAGACATTGTATTTACGACGGCCGCAAGTGATATGGACACAGTCTCTGAAGCTATTCGTTTAGGTGTTTTTGACTATTTAGTGAAGCCAATTGCTTATGAACGTTTAGGCCAAACATTGGATAGGTATATTCAACGTAAATCTGTTGTACAGGAAAATAGCAAAACCAATCAAAGTAAAATTGACGATATGTTTAATACCTATGCGAGAGGGGAATCAAAGGAAGAACTTCCAACAGGTATTGATATCATTACACTTGAAAAAATACTCGCGTTATTTACTGAACCTGATGTGCAATATACGGCAGAAAGTATTGCTGAAACCATCAAACTTAGTCGTACTACAGCAAGACGTTATTTGGAGTATTGTTTAGCGAAAGATAAAATTGAAGCTGAAATTGAGTATGGCAAAGTTGGCCGACCGCAACGGATTTACCGTGCCAAGTTGTGAGTGTTTGAATTAATAGTATATATCGATAGAAGCTCTGCATTGGTTATAAACAATGCAGATTTTCTTTATCTTACTTATATCAGTGGCACAGCAGTAAGTTGAAAAAATAGAGTTTATTGTTGCTGGTTTTTTAAAATTAACACTTTCTTTTCAGCCCGCTCATGGCCTTTAGCGGCTGCGAGTTGATACCAGCGTAGGGCTTTTTTATCATCGGCCTCAACACCCATACCATATTGGTAGCAAGCTCCTGCTGCATATTGCGCATCGGCACTATTTTGCTGAGCGGCTTTGATAAACCAGTGACAGGCTTTTGCTTGGTCGGCTTTGATACCATCACCGCGCGCATAGATAAGCGCGATATTAAATTGAGCTGAAGCTTCACCTTGTTCAGCTGCTAGGGTTAGCCACTTTATAGCTGATTGGATATCTTTTTTGGTACCTTGTCCAGTTAAGAACAACATACCTAAGCTGTTTTGGGCGGGGGAAAAGCCCAATTCTGCGGCACGGGTAAAATATTGAAACGCGAGAGGGTAGTTTACCTTATCATACATACCTACTGCTGCTTGGTAGCCTAATAAATACAGAGCTTGTGGATGGTTTTCTTCAGCAAGAGCAAGATATATTTTTTGGGCTTTTTGAGGGTCTTTTGTGATAGCTTTTCCCTCTTCATACCAATAGGCGAGGGTGAGCATCGCAGGTTGAAAATGTTGTTCAGCCGCTTTTTTTAGCCACCGTTCAGCTTTTTCTGGGTTTTTCTCTAATAAATCATTGATGCCATATAAGGTATATTCGGCCATATTCATCTGGCCAATAGGGTCACCACTTTCGGCTGCTATTTTCATCCAATGCAGCATTTGTTTTTCATCTAGCTCTACCCTAGTTCCTTGCTGGTACATCAGGCCAAGGTTAATTTGTGCTTTTGTAAAACCTTGATTGGCAGAAAGAAGGTACCAGTGTAAAGCTTGGTCAAACTGTTGATGAGACTGATAAAACATTCCTAAGTTAAATTGAGCTTCGGCTTGGCCTTGTTCCGCAAGTGCAATTAGTGTTTTTTCATTTATTAGTGGCGTTGTTTCTTCTGCAAAAGCAGGGGGGCAAAATACGTTAATAAAGATAAAACACAATAAAAATATTTTTTTCACATGACATCCTTTGGACTAAGCTCTTAATGGCTAAGTTATCTTGTTAGATAAGTTCCTGCAATGATATGAAAAACATTTTATATTAATTCTAATAAATCAAATGGTTAATTGTTGCTATTAGCACATTAGGCAAAGAATAGATAAAAATTTTAAAAAAAAGATGAACTTTTTTCCTTCTTAGCCAGTCTTATTAGTATCTATATACTGTTTGCTTGCGTAAACATTCATATATTTACCCTCATCATTCATTTCTTTACACGAAGTAATGTAATAATGCACCTACGTAGTGATAGTTTGAATTTAGCAAAAGATCCTTGAGTAGAATGCATTATGCCCAGTTTGTTACTGGGCTTTTTTTTATCCAAAATTCCAGTTTGAATGTCTATTCAGCTGCTATTCTCTAAATCCTTTCTTATCATAAAAGAAAAAAGTGCTCATTTGTTATGGATATTTTTAGTTTCCCATAACGCTTACAGCAATAAATCATAGGGTTATAAATAGGGCGTTATAGTTTCACTATAGAACAATATTCTTAACATTTAATAAACAAATGACTAATTAGTAATCGATAATAATTTGGCAATTTTGTAAAAAATTGAAGTAAATCACGATTAAATTCAATTGATGTAGCAATTAATACTAGCTAATTCTTTAATTTTGGTGCATAAATAACGTATATGGCTTAATTGATTATTGCGTTCTTGGCGGGTTATCTGCCAGTTAATGTTGAATAAATAATCAAATATGCTTTAACTCATTGAATTTATGTTTGAGATCCATAAACAAGTCTACACACAGTTTTGTTTGTTTTGAGGTCAGGGAATGATACTCCTCCTACCAAAAGTGAATCTTTTCAACTTTGAATTCTTGAGATCATAACAATGCGAGAGCGCATAGAGCGTTCCGTGGTTTTTTTGCATATGTACAGGTTGTACTAGAGGTAACTTGTGTCCACAACAAATAACAAAGAGGAAGTTAGTCTTAACGCGTTTAAGCAACCTCGCTCATTCTATCTTATTTTTTCTATCGAGCTCTGGGAACGTTTTGGTTACTACGGTCTTCAAGGGATCCTTCCAATATACCTAAGCCAAGTGCTGGGTATGTCAGAAACAGAATCAATTACACTTTTCTCAGCGTTTGCAGCATTAGTTTATGGCTTTGTTGCAGTTGGCGGTTGGTTAGGGGATAAAGTCCTTGGAACAAAACGTGTCATTGTCCTTGGAACAATCACTCTGATTGCAGGGTATGCATTTGTTGCTTTCTCAGGGCATGATGTATCGATGGTTTATGTTGGTTTAGCAACCATTGCAGTTGGTAATGGTTTATTTAAAGCGAATCCATCATCACTCTTATCGACCTGCTATGAAAAAGATGACCCACGGTTAGACGGCGCATTTACCATGTATTATATGTCCGTTAATATTGGTTCATTCTTCTCAATGATTGCAACGCCATGGTTAGCAAAACATTATGGTTGGGATGTCGCGTTCTCTCTTAGTGTTGTGGGCCTGATTATCACATTGATTAACTTCTATATGTGTAAAAAATGGGTTTCTCAACATGGCTCAAAACCTGACTTTGCTCCTGTTGTTCTTTCAAGATTAGTTGCTACAGTAGCAGGGGTTATTGCATTAATCGCGATTTCTACATGGCTATTGCATAACCTCGGTATCGCTCGTACAGCATTAGCGATTATTTCTTTGGGTATTCTAGTTATCTTTATCAAAGAAACATTAGCACTGAAAGGTACGGCTCGCCGTCGAATGATTGTTGCATTAATTTTAATGCTTGAAGCGATAGTATTCTTCGTTCTTTATAGTCAAATGCCGACATCATTAAACTTTTTTGCATTACATAACGTAGAACATGAAGTTTTTGGTTTTTCTATTGAACCCGCACAATACCAAGCTCTGAATCCATTATGGATCATGATTGGAAGCCCAATTTTAGCCGCGATTTATAATAAAATGGGCGATAACTTACCAATGCCACATAAATTCGCGATTGGTATGTTGTTATGTTCTGCTGCATTCTTAGTTTTGCCATTAGGTGCAAAATTTGCAAATGAAGCGGGGATTGTTTCTGTTGAATGGCTGGTTATTTGTTACGGTTTCCAAAGTATTGGTGAGCTGATGATCTCAGGCCTTGGTCTTGCGATGGTAGCTCAGTTAGTTCCACAGCGTTTAATGGGCTTTATTATGGGCGCATGGTTCTTAACAAACTCAGCGGCCGCATTTATTGCAGGGTACGTTGCTTCAATGGCAGCAGCACCAGAAGGTGAACTTACCAGCAAAGTCGAATCTTTGGCTGTGTACAGTGACGTATTCTTGAAGATTGGTTTAGTGACTGGTGTGATTGCAATTGTGATGGTTTTAACCGCTCCGATGTTAAATCGTATGACTCTTGAGCGTTAATTTTCATCTTAAATCGCAGTAATCAAAAGGGCTAAAAAGCCCTTTTGATATATGTGACATACGGTAATAGACGTATTAATTAAAATAGCGATTATTAATCAGTTTTAGCGAGCGGTCACTACCATTAACCAAAATGGTATTTGAAATACGGCTGTACGCATCTATTGATACACCATCCATCAAGATGGTTGGTGTGATAGCTGTGGCGGCAAATATGACATCAGAAGTACTCACCATCTGGTCTAAAGATAGCACTTCACCAATTTCTAACCCCATTTGTTGACAGCGCAATATTTCTTGTGCCGCGAGTTGTTTGTTTTCTTCGCTATTTCCTTTGGCTTTATCTCGCGAAATTAGTCTTGCTTGCATATCACCGCCTAAAGCACGAGCGATAGCTGCACTGATAATGCCTTCAGGAGCGCCGCCAGTTCCATACATCATATCAATGGGATGTTCAGGAAGGATAGTAAGTAATGAGGCGAGGACATCACCATCAGGGATGGTAATCACATTAGCACCAAAACTACGGATAGTTTTAATAATATGTTGATGGCGAGGTTTATCAAGCACTGCGATTGAAAGATTTGAAATGGGTTTATTAAGTGCAGAAGAAAGGAATTCTAAATTTTTTTCTAGGGGATTTGCCAGATGAACGGCCCCTTTAGCGGCAGCCCCAACAACAAGTTTTTCCATATACATATCAGGTGCTTGAAGTAGTGTTCCTGTTGGAGCCGCGGCAAGTACGGCAATGGCATTTTTTTCATTACACGCTACCATACGTGTTCCATCGATAGGATCTACCGCAATATCTAAGCCAATAGAACCTGATTTTTTGCCAACTTGTTCGCCAATATATAACATGGGAGCGTCGTCGATTTCACCTTCACCAATGACAATTTTACCGTGAAAATCAATTTCATTTAGGCGATTTCTCATCGCTTCTACAGCGGCTTTATCTGCGGCATTTTTATCTTGTTTTCCCACCCAATCGAAGGCAGCCACTGCTGCAACCTCGGTAACGGAAGCGATAGCAGAAGCTAACTCATCACTAATTTTCATTTTTTGTTCATATCCCAGATGTATAAAAGAAAAGTACTTATCACTATGATACGTTTTTTGTGATCTGTCTGGCAAATAATGGGTGATTAAATCATCAGAGAATTTGGTGCCATAATGAAATAGTCGCCTAAATATAGGCAACTATTTATTTGATAATTAAAGCATTTCGACGATAGTGATACCACCGATAATCGAAATTAATGCGGCTAATGTACTTAATAACACGGTTCCTGCTGAGGTTTCAGTATAGGCTTGGTTGCTAATAGCCAATGCGGGAACTGCGGTCGCCGTGGGTAGTACACCAATGATAAACGCGGCTTTAAGTAAATCATCTTGTAAACCTAAGGCGAGTCCAGTGCCTAAAATGAGTGCGGCTTGAACAAAATTTTTAATAAAGACGTTAAATATAATTTCCTTACTAATTGTAAGTTTGATCCCTGAAAGGAGCAGACCAAGAAAGAATAGAGCGACTCCGCCCGCGGTTTTGCCCAATTCGTTTACCGAGTTTTGTAATATTTCAGGTAATTTAACACCTAAAATAGCTAGTATTGCGCCTAGAATAGGGAGAAAAACTAAGGGTTGAGCAATGGCTTTACCAACTGATTTTAAGATACTGTTACCTTGCTGTGATCCGCTGATCATTAATAGAGTAAATGGGATAATAATAACGGTATAAATCAGGTTACCTAATACCATAGCTATCAAGCCTGATGACCCGACAGTTGCAAGTAATACAGGTGGCCCACAGTAGGCCATATCAGGAAAAGACACCGATAATGCTTGCATAGCCGCATCTTTTTTAGTGTGGCGAAAAATAAACTTACCAAAAATAAAACCAATCACATACGTTGCAATTAGTCCTACGGCTAGTGCTAATAAATAGTCAATATTGAGCAATACTGAAGGTGGTGCTTGTGCGGCTGCAAGAAATAATGCAAACGGTAATGCTATTTTAACCACAAAGTCAGCAAAGGCTTGGGAATACTCTCGTTTGATAAACCCATATTTACCCGATAGCCAACCAACGGCTAATCCAAGAACTATGGGCCCTAAAGCGGCAAGTATAATGTGAATTAGCATTAAAAACTCTCCTGATATTTTTCGGTAGGTTTTGCTTTATAAAAGTCAGTGAAATGACAGTTAATATTTTCCCTTGTGGTTACTTTTATTTAAATTAAAAAATATATATTTTTAGCAGTGTTTAATAAAGAAACTAATTAATGTGATTTTAAATAATCATAGTCATTTAAGGATAGTAATTATTAGATTAATATATTGATGTTAAAGGTGTTGTATACATAACATAATAAAAATAATAGTACTAATAAAATTTTATTAGTACTATTATGATCATCAAAAACAGAGCATCAAAAAATATAGGCGCTTAATCAATTGTTTGTTTTTTTTATGAGAAAAATAGTCATTAAACGATGATTAAGGGTTTTCTTAGTTACTAAAATGACTGACGAGAGTATTAATAAATCATCAAAGAAAGGTATTGTTTCTTTTATCAGGAGTATACCTAAAGCAGGATGTAATGAATTATTTTGTAACAGTTTATTACATTCAGTTGGCAAGGGGATCAATGCTATCTACACTAGCAGTAATCACAGCCTTTATTTTCCAGATTCTAAATTGTGAATTTTTTTATGAGGAAACCTATTTGTGGACACTTGGATACTAATAGGACTTGTATTCGTTTTCCTGCTAGTGCTAGCTCCGATACTTGCTATCATTGCCATCAATCGAACAGGTCGGATGCAGTACCAAATTTCGCTGTTAAATCAGAAGGTTTCTTCATTAGAAGCCCAGCTTTTAAACGCTAAATACACGCCAAGTATATCTGTCGATAGTGTGACGTCTTCCCAATCAGGTTTAGATGAAATACAAAATACGCACATAGAGCAAGAGGGGAGCGAATCTCTTTCGGGTGTTGATGCTAAACAAGACAAACAGCAAGAAATTTCCTCAATGAGCCATGTGACTTATCTGCCAGTTGAAAAAGAGCATGATTTATCGGATACAGAAAACTCGCCTCTCATTAGGGAACAAACTACCCATGAAAATTCCCTTAATCATCCTTTAAGTAATGAAAGTATCAATCCGAATAGGTTTGATAACACGCAAGCACAGCGAGTAGACGCAAATCGGTTTAATCAAAATCAACCTGAGACAAAGCAAAATACTGCCAGTGACGATAAATCAATATTCAATCATTTCTTTAGTTGGTTAATGAAAGGAAACCCGGTTGCTAAAATTGGTATCCTACTGTTATTCCTAGGTGTCGCATATTTGCTGAATTACAGTGTGCAAAATGAAATTATTTCACCTCAAATGCGTTTAATCTTCAGCGCAGTAGGGTGCTTAGCTTTATTAGGTACTGGCTGGTGGCTACGGAATAAAAAGGCATTATTTGGGTTGATTTTACAAGGGGGGGCAATTGGTTGCTTGTATATTACTATTTTTGCTGCATTTAAACTGTATACGATGATGCCTTATGGGATGGCATTTGCTTTTATGTTACTTATTTGCGCGGCAAGTATTGCTTTGGCATTATTGCAACGCACAATTAGTTTAGCTGTTCTTGCATCGATAGGTGGGTATTTAGCACCTATATTGCTTTCGACTGGCGGTGGAAGCCATGTTGTTTTATTTTCTTATTATTTGATGTTATCAATTGGTATCTTAGTTATTAGTGTGTTGCAAGCTTGGCGACCTTTAAATTTAGTTGGTATGGTGATGACTTATGGTGTTGCCATTTTATGGGGGTTAGATAATTACCAGTCAGACTATTATTTATCTTGCCAACTTTTTATTATCGCTAATTTAGTGGTATTTAATGCCTTAACACAGCTATTCTCACTACGCTTTGAACACAGTAAGCAATTGGTTGTTGATAATACACTTCTATTTGTCCCTCCTTTTATCAGTATTGCACTTCAATTCTTTATTTCAGAAGGGGAAGGTTTACTGCCAGCCTTTATTTCACTGATAGTAGGTTTGTTATATCTGATTACTGGTTTACAAGTGCATAAACGCTATAAATCCGCTGGCAAGAATATGGCGTTAGCAAATATTATTATCGGTGCTGGGTTTATCACTTTAGCTATTCCATTAGCGCTAACATTTGAGTGGACCTCGATTATTTGGTCATTAGAAGGGTTGTTAATCCTCTGGTTCGGTTTACAGCAAAACCAGAAAAAAATGGCGGCTATCGGCTCGTTATTAATTGTTATTAGCGCAATCACTTTGTTAAGTGATTATCCTTATTTATATTGGAGTCGTAGTAGTACTTATATGGTTCCAGTGCTATTAATAGCCTGTTTTATGGCTGGTGGGCTTTTCCATATTCGTCGTAAAGAAGACAGTAACTTTACTTTATTTAGTTATGGATTCTTAATTATTGGTTTGGTGACTTGGTTGTGCTGGTTACCGTTATTTACTGATATTTTATCATGGAGTCGTGAGTCTGAAGGCTTTATTATTCTAGTCTTGGTTGTTATTTCGGTTTGGTTCTGGCGTTTATATGCTATCTATATTAATTGGGTTCCTTTGCTTCTTTGCCAGTCTATTCTATGGATTGCAGGTTATTATTATCTTGGTTTAGATTTCTTAAACGACCAAAACCCAATGGGGCGTGGTGAAGGTTCTCTCATATGGCCAGTTGTTTTAGGTAGTTCTGTTTTATTTGTTATTCATGCATATAAGCTTCGTGACCGTTGGATGCAAAGAATACTCCATAGCGCCAATTTATGGCTAATTCTTGCGTTCATTGCTACCCAAGTAAATTGGTTCGTCTCCATTTTACCTTGGGGCATGCACGAAATGGGATATTTTATTTATGTCATGGCCATAACGCTAACTGTTATTGTTCTCTATTGGCTACAACAAAATAGAATGCCACCGATGAAACGTAATGGACTGATTTATTGGTATTCGATGACTCCTGTTGCTATCGGGCTAATTATATTATCCGGCTATGCTAATTTAGAAGATGGTAAATTGACATTTTGGAATTATATACCGTTAATCAATCCATTAGATGAAGCTGGGTTATTTAGTATCGCTACGTTAGTTTTAATACGTAAAGGGCTTTCTCAAAAAATACGTAAAGTAACAGCGGTTAACTTTTGGGTTTTACGTAGTTTGTTAGTAGTCACAATTGCACTTTCTGCTTATTGGTTTAACGGTATTTTAATTCGTGCAATAGCAGATTTTGCTGAGCTAAATTGGAGCTATGACACACTTTATGATTCACGCTTAGTGCAAACTGTACTTTCTATCAGTTGGGCACTGGCTGCCTTAGCCTGCATTATTATTGCCTCTATTAAGAAAAATCGAATTTGGTGGTTTATGGGGGCTGGTATTTTTGCTTGTGTTATTGCCAAGTTATTCTTAATTGATATATACGGGCAAGGTGGTATTTCTCGTGCAATTTCTTTTATTGGTGTTGCATTATTAATTTTAATTGTTGGGTATTTTTCGCCATTACCACCAAAAGATACAAAAGGGAAAGTTGAAAAGGAGATACAACCATGAGTTTAATTAAAAATACAGGACTAGTAAGGCTCATTGCAGTCTTCTCATTGTCATTATTGTTCTCAAGTCATTTGAATGCAGAGGCAGTAGAAGAGGTTACTCCTTATAGTTTTTATCAAGGCTCAGAAATAAATGTGCTTGATTCATCGGCTCCTTTTTACTGGTTAGAGCTTCCCGTAAATGCGTATATGAACTCAGCGTACCCCAAAACGTTGCAAGATGTTCGAGTCTTTAATGGTACTGGTAATGAAATACCTTCAGTATTATTTTCTGATACGGAAAAATCCGTTTCAAATGAAAAGATCATTTTTACACCACAGCGTTTGGTCACTCAGGTTGATAGCGTTAACTCCCATGATGATGTGCGTAGAGAAAAGCAACATCTATTAGTAGAATCTATCCCTGGCAAAGTGAATAGAATTGAGTTGCCTAGTATGCAAGTTAAAGACAACGTGGCTTATCAGGCTTATTTATTAACGAAAAATCAAAGTCAAACTAAAGATACGCCAATTAAAAACCTAGTATTAGACTGGGCTAAAAGCGAGAAAGAATGGCAGGCAAAGGTATTTGTTTTTGCCAGTGACGACAAAGAAAATTGGCTAAATATAGCAACAAATCAGCCGATTATGAATTTGAAGTTAAATTCAGAAACTATTGCAAGCAATAATATTGAGTTATTAAATGGCAACTCAAAGGCATTGAATGCACCTTATCTTATGGCTGTAATAGTAAGTGGTCCAGATATTGTTATACCTGACTTATTAAAGGTCAATGCGACCTCTAGCGTGCTTAATTCAACTTATCGTCAAGAACTATTTCATTTTGAGATGACGAATGATGGTGTTTCAAAAGATCATATAATCTATCAATTACCAAGAGCACAGCCACTGAGTGAATTACAAATACAATTGCAACAATCAAACCGCGTGATCCCACTAAAAATAGAGTATTCATCTGATAGAGGTGAAAGCTGGAAATTACTCACTAACATTGTTGCATATAATCAAACAATAGATGGTGATTTAATTAGCAATCCGAGCACAGCGCTCTATGGTGAAATGGTGGGGAAAGTAAGAATTTCAGCCCTCAAAGGGAGTTGGGAAGATCAGCCACCAAGGCTAACGGGAAAACGAGATGCTTATAACCTTATTTTTAATTTGCAAGGTCCCGCTCCGTATTTACTTGTTTGGGGGAATAAACAAGCTAGTTTTGATGAATTGACCACAAGCCAGCTTGTAGGGAAAACAGATAGCGTTGATGAGTTAATGACAAATTATCCTCAGCTATTTCTTGATAATACAATCATTGAGTTGGGTGGTGTAGATAGGCTAACTATAACGGAAGTGGTTGACGGTAGTTTTAACTGGTTGACGATTACCTTATGGGTATTGTTATTTGTTGGAATATTAGTATTAATATATTTCTGCTGGTATTTGTTAAGAGAAGTCAATTCTACAGATAAGGCGAATCATGAAGAATTATAACTAGATATTGGTATTAACCAAATAGGGAATAGTACCCTATTTGGTTTCGATTTACGTCATTGACAGTTCTGACGTCTCTTTACTTAATCATGAGAACACTTACTTATAGCCTGTTTTTTCTGACAGGGATTTGCGCTAAAACAGTCATAACGGAATAGGAGATAATGATGAAAAAAACATTACTAGCTCGTATATTTATTATGATCGTTATTTTGACTGGCTTTTCAATAGCGGCTCAAGCTGCGAATAATACAGTATTAACAGAAATTATAGCGCACAATAAAGTAGCGTATGAGTATGTGTTACAAAATACAGATCAAAATGAAGCAGATATAGAGTTTGAACGGGAAGCGAAAGAACTTGATAGTTCTCAGTTGCGTAATATTGTTAACGATAAACGTTTTACTGGCCGACAATTCAGAATACAGGAAAAGTAAGTCATATCTGAATTTTTTGCTGTAAACATGCGTATATTGAGTAATAAATCTACGACCTACATAAAGGAAATTCTATGCATCAAGGCCAATGTTTGTGTGGTTCTGTAAAAATCACAACAGCAAAAGATATTAGTCATGTCAGTGTATGCCATTGTGGAATGTGTCAAAAATGGAATGGCGGCCCTGGCTTTAGTGTTGATTGTGGTAACGATTTAATGGTAGAGGGGCAAGAGTCTGTGTCAATTTTTGTATCATCTCAATGGGGAGAACGTGCATTTTGTAAGAATTGTGGTTCACACCTTTTTTATCATTTACTCACACCTTCAACATATTATGCATCAGCAGCTTTATTTAAAGAGAGTAAAGATGCGCAAATGAGTATGCAAATTTACATAGATAGTAAGCCCAAATATTATAACTTTGTTGAAAGAACACCCATGTTGACAGAGAAAGATATTATGGAAATGATGTCCCCA
Organism: Providencia sp. PROV150; assembly: GCF_028481025.1. Classification (NCBI taxonomy): domain Bacteria; kingdom Pseudomonadati; phylum Pseudomonadota; class Gammaproteobacteria; order Enterobacterales; family Morganellaceae; genus Providencia; species Providencia sp. PROV150. The sequence continues at coordinate 196,648 of NZ_JAMPPJ010000001.1, forward strand.
TCATCGGATTAAACTCTGTGGCTATAGATTTAATAGTAAGTAATAAGGAATGCAGTGGCAGTCGATCAGACTATATTTTTTGATTCTATTCGTTAAATTGACCTCTTATTTGTCATGCGGTCGACTTAAATTTGTTTTACAATTAAGGTAATGACTAGGTTTAGAAGTTGTTCAGAGGAATAACAAATGAATAGTATGAAAGGAATGCGTCATGCGAGTAATATCGCGTGGGTACTACAATGGATATTAAATATTGGCTTGATCTCACTCGCTGCCGTACTTGTATTCTTTTTAGCTAAAGAAACGGTGACAATGGCTTCATTAATGTTTGGTAGCTCAAAAGGGGCGACGGCCTATGAGTTGTTAGAAGGCATTGTCATTTATTTTTTATACTTTGAGTTTATTGCCTTGATAATAAAATATTTTATGTCGGGCTATCATTTCCCGTTAAGGTATTTTATCTATATTGGTATTACTGCGATTATTCGTTTAATTATCGTTGATCATAGTGACCCTATGACAACTTTGTTGCATGCAGGGGCGATTTTGGTACTAGTCGTTGCACTTTATATTGCAAATACTGAAAAATTAAAGCGTGAATAACATACATTAGTGTAATTTACTTGCATACAAAAAAAGTGTAATTATTATTCCTTTTTTTGTATGCGCAGACTCGAAGTCAAATACTTAAGTGATATACCCTGCATTTAAATCTATAAGTTAATAAAATTTAAGATATGTAATTTTTGGTAATTAAAATTAATATAAATAATTCTAATATTTTATTTTGTAACTGGTTTATCCTGTAAAAACTAATCACAAAAATATTTTACTTTTATATATAGGTTATTTACTGTTATAAAGTTTCTATTCTAATAACATAAGTAGCTTGTAAATATGACAACAAAAACACTTCCCAAGAAAAAAGGGTTCTTAAACCGTGTCGAGCGCATCGGTAATGTTATGCCTGATGTGACTATGCTGTTTGTGTACGCCCTGATTATATGTTGGTTTTTATCTTATCTGCTTTCTTTCGTAGATTTTAGTTATTACCATCCTATTTCAAAAGAAAAAATTGCTATAGTTAATATGTTTCAGTATGAGGAAATCATATTATTTATCACTGCGGCAGTTAAAAACTTCATTAATTTCCCTCCTCTTGGTATCACGATAGTGGCAACATTAGGTATTGGTATTGCTGAAAGCAGTGGTTTCATTAATACCGCATTGAAAAAAATGTTGTCGTTTATTTCACCAAAAATGTTAACGCCTACAGTGGTGTTTGTGGGGATTGTTTCTCATATTGCTTCAGATTCTGCCTATGTCATTTTAATGCCAGTTGCAGCAATGATGTTTTATGCGAGTGGTCGTCATCCATTAGCTGGGATTGCTGCTGCATTTGCAGGCTTAGCGGGGGGATTTACTGCAAGCTATACGCCATCAATTATTGACCCAATAATGCAAAGTTTTACGCAAGATGCTGCACAAATGCTAGCGCCGGGTTATAGCGTAAATGTTTTATGTAACTATTTCTTTAGTTTGGGTGGTACATTCGGGGTTATTTTTACCTGTTGGTTTATCACTGAGAAGATTGTTGAACCATGGCTAAATAAAAACTGCCCAATCAGTTCAAACGAAGTTGATACTGATTCTGAAAAAAATTTAGGTAAAATTACTGCTGCTGAGAATCGTGCTTTTCGTATTTCAGGTTTAGTACTAATTGCTTTAGGTATCGGATTATTTGCACTATTATGGCCAGAGAACTCTCCATTACGTGGGCCGGATGGTAGCTTAACTAGCCCTAAAGCACCTATCATGCAAATTGTTGTGCCTTTATTATTTATTTTCTTTGCTTTGCCAGGCATTGTTTATGGTTATATGACGAAATCTTTTACATCAACAAAAGATGTTGTCAAGGCAATGGAAAATATTACTAAGTCACTTATCCCATTTATTGTTTTTGCTTTTTTTGCTGCCCAATTTTTATATTCATTCCAACATTCTAATTTAGGCACATTATTAGCGCTTTCAGGGGCAGAGTTATTACGTACACTTGATATGCCATCTGGAATGACCGTTTTTGGCGTTATTCTATTAACGGCTATCTTAAATATTATGATTACTTCTGCGACATCAAAATGGGCAATTATGGCGCCAGTATTAGTGCCTATGCTAATGGCAGTCGGAATTTCACCTGAATTAACACAAGCGGCATTTCGTGTCAGCGACTCTGCAATGAATGTGAGCACACCGATGTTTCCGTTTTATCCATTAATCCTGATGTATTGCCAGAAATACTATAAAAATGCAGGAATAGGAACATTGTGCTCAATGATGATCCCATTCACCGTTGGGCTATTAATTATTTTAACTTCAACATTATATTTATTCTGGGCTTTTGATATCCCAATTGGTTTCGACAGCGGTTACACCTGGCATCCTGCACCATAAGTAGGGCCAATACCCTATCTATTAAATAGGTAGGGTAAATATAGTTAATGCAAGGAATATAAAATGAACGAATTAGGTAAGCAATTAGAGCAGCGTTTTTACCGCTATCTCGCTATTGAAAGCCAAAGTGACGCAGCAAGCACGGTTGTTCCAAGCACAGAAGGGCAACGTGAGCTGGCAAAATTATTAGCGCAAGAGCTTGAAAGTTATGGCTTGAAAGATGTTTATATCGATGACCGTGCCATCTTATATGCAATGCGCCCAGGCAATAAGCCTTCAGCGCCAAAAATAGGTTTTGTGACTCATTTAGATACTGTTGATGTTGGGTTATCTCCCATCGTTAAGCCTCAAACCTTAAGATATGAAGGCAAAGATTTATGTTTAAATGAAAAAGAAAATATTTGGTTTAAATCAGATGAGCACCCTGAAGCTGCACCTTATATCGGTGAAGAGATTATTTTTAGTGATGGAACTAGCGTACTTGGCGCAGATAATAAAGCCGCTGTAACGGTTGTCATGGAATTAATGAATAAGCTGCAATATGCCGATTTTGATTGTGGGGATATCTACGTTGCGTTTGTACCCGACGAAGAAATTGGCCTACGCGGTTCTAAAATTATGGATTTATCTCGTTTTAACGTTGATTTTGCTTATACCATTGACTGTTGTGCTCTTGGTGAGGTTGTGTACGAAACGTTTAATGCTGCTTCTATTGAAGTTTCAATTAAAGGTATTACCGCACATCCTATGTCAGCTAAGAATGTATTGTTGAATCCTATTCGTGTGGCTCATGATTTTATTGGTTGCTTTGATCGTTTTGATACCCCAGAACATACAGAGCATCGCGAAGGCTACTTTTATGTGACAGATTTAATAGCAAATCCTGATAATGCTAAAATTAAAATGGCGATCCGTGATTTTGACCGTCATAGTTTTTCAGCTCGAAAAAACTTTATAAAACAAGCGATTGAGTTAATAAAGGCGCGTCATCCGCGTGCAAAAATTGAGTGCAACATTGTAGATGTGTATAGCAATATTAGCGACTCATTAGGAGATGACCGTACAGCGATTGATTTAATTTTTGATGCATTGAAAATTCAAGAGGTTGAACCTAAGGTGATCCCAATGCGCGGTGGTACGGATGGCTCTGCTTTATCAGCAAGAGGTATCTTAACCCCAAATTATTTTACTGGTGCACTTAATTTCCACTCATGTTTTGAGTTTTTACCAATCAGCTCTTTTGAGAAAAGCTACTTAGTATCAGAAACCATTTGTCGTTTAGTTGGAAAAAAATAACATATCATTTTATTCTTAATATAAAGGCCACTCAATAAGGTGGCCTTTAATTATTAATACCCATAATTCATTCATGTAAATTATAATTTAGTTATTTTTAATAAAACAAAAATAAATAAAAAAGTGTATATGACTTTTTTATTTATTCATTTATTATTTTTCACTATTAGGTTTAAAATCCAATAGGGGTATTAATTGATTAATATTATAATAATTGACGACAGTAATATTGCAATTCGTGGTTTTGAGGCTATTTTTTCACGTCAAATACGTTATAAAATTGTTGCTTCTTTTTCATCACTAGAACACGTGATTACATGGAATAGATGCCAAAAAGCAAATATGATTTTAATCAGTAGTGATAGTTTTCGTTATGACTCACTAAAAACAATCCAGACATTACGTCGAACTCAACCAGATGTTGGGATCATTATTTACAATGTAAGAAATAACCCTGCATTTTTTTTAAAAGCATTAGATATTGGCATTTTCGGTTTATTGAGTATCAATGTGACAGAAGAAGACATTATTGAAGCTATACAAATTGTAAGTGTTAAACGGAAAATTATATCGCCGGATATTGCCCAAGACCTTGCTCTACAGCGGTTAGTTTATAATAATCAACAAGATTTATATGATTTATTATCGGGGCGTGAGTTAGAAATCATGTTAATGATCACTCAGGGAATGCCTATAAAACGGGTAGCGGAGTCCCTTTCCTTAAGCCCTAAAACAGTAAATACCTATCGATATCGAATGTTTAGTAAACTTAATATCTGTAGTGATGTAGAATTAACTCATATAGCTATCAGTTATGGTTTAATCACAGCAAAACAGGGTTTACTCGAGTGTCAGAACAGTTCGAACCGAAAGCTTTCTTAAAAACAGTTACTAATCAACCTGGTGTATACCGTATGTATGACGCTGGGGAAACGGTTATATATGTAGGAAAGGCAAAGGATCTTAAGAAACGCTTAGCAAGTTATTTTCGTGAAAATGTGGGTAGCCGCAAAACAGAGCAGTTGGTAAAGCAAATCGCCTCTATTGATGTGACGGTGACTCATACTGAAACAGAAGCGCTATTACTTGAGCACAACTATATTAAGTTGTACCAGCCACGTTATAACGTATTGTTACGTGACGATAAATCTTATCCTTACCTATTTTTAAGCAGTGAAACTCATCCTCGAATTTCGATGCACCGGGGGGCGAAACATGCCAAAGGCGAGTACTTCGGCCCTTTCCCGAGTTCTTATGCGGTAAGGGAAACATTAGCGTTAATGCAGAAGTTATTTCCGATACGTCAATGTGAAGATAGCATGTATCGAAATCGCTCAAGGCCTTGTTTACAATATCAAATTGGTCGTTGCTTAGGTCCCTGTGTTAAAGGATTGGTTTCCGATGAAGACTATAATCAACAAGTGGAATATGTACGTTTATTTTTAACGGGTAAAGATAAACAAGTTTTGGCTGGTTTAGTTGACCGTATGGAAAAGGCAAGTTTAGAACTACGCTTTGAAGATGCAGCGCGTTTTAGAGATCAAATCCAAGCGGTAAGAGCTGTCACGGAAGAGCAATATGTATCTGGTGATAGCGATGACCTAGATGTTATTGGTGTTTCTTTTGAATCTGGTCTTGCTTGCGTGCATGTACTTTTTATTCGTCAAGGCAAAGTCCTTGGTAGTCGCAGTTATTTCCCTAAAATTCCAGCAGATACACAGCTTGAGGAAGTGGTTCAAACCTTCTTAGGTCAGTTTTATTTGCAAGGAAGTGAAAATAGAACTCTACCTGGCGAAATATTATTAGATTTTGCATTAACAGAAAAAGAATTATTAGCTGAGTCTCTTTCTGAGATCGCGGGACGTAAAATTCATATTCAAAGTCAGCCACGTGGTGTGAGGGCTCGTTACTTAAAATTAGCGAGAACGAATGCATCAATTGCGCTTTCAACAAAATTAGCGCAACACTCGACGGTGCAACAACGTATGGAAGCACTAGCAAAAGTGGTTAATTTAGAAAACATTAATCGTATGGAGTGTTTTGATATTTCACATACGATGGGGGAGCAAACAGTCGCCTCTTGTGTTGTGTTTGATAAATCGGGCCCGGTGAAATCAGAGTATCGGCGCTATAATATTACAGGGATCACCCCTGGAGACGATTACGCGGCTATGCATCAAGTTTTAACACGGCGTTATGGTAAACACATTGATGAAAGCAAAGTTCCTGACATTATCTTTATTGATGGGGGTAAAGGCCAATTAGGGCAGGCAAGGGATGTGTTTAATTCACTAGAGGTTGATTGGGATAAAAAACACCCATTGCTGATTGGCGTTGCAAAGGGTAGCGACCGTAAAGCGGGGCTTGAAACCTTATTTTTAAAACCAGAAGGCGAAGGTTTTTCATTACCACCTGATTCCCCAGCTTTGCATGTAATCCAACACATTCGAGATGAATCACATAATCATGCGATTACGGGGCATCGACAACGACGAGCAAAAGTCAAAAGTACGAGTGCATTAGAGTCAATTGAGGGGGTTGGCCCGAAACGTCGGCAGATGTTGCTAAAATATATGGGCGGGTTACAACCTTTACGTAATGCAAGTATAGAAGAAATCGCAAAAGTGCCCTCGATCTCATACGCCCTTGCAGAAAAGATTTATAATGCATTGAAACAGTGAGTGTCTTAGGGCAACATATTCATAATATCCAACTTGGTCAAAAAGTTAGTGAGCGTGATGAAATTAAACATACCAACGTGGTTGACATTATTTCGCGTCATCCTAATACCGTTTTTTGTATTAGCCTTTTATCTCCCTGTTACTTGGGGGCCGTTTGCATGCGCGCTTATTTTTGTTATCGCAGCGGTAACTGATTGGTTTGATGGCTTTTTAGCAAGACTGTGGAAGCAGACTACAAAGTTTGGTGCTTTTTTAGATCCTGTTGCTGATAAAGTTATGGTTGCTACAGCGTTAGTGTTAGTCACTGAAAGTTACGATGTTTGGTATGTGACTTTGCCAGCAGCAACCATGATTGCACGTGAAATTATCATTTCTTCTTTACGTGAATGGATGGCAGAGATAGGAAAACGTAGTAGTGTGTCTGTTTCTTGGATTGGTAAATTTAAAACCACTGCTCAGATGATGTCACTGGTCGGTTTATTGTGGCGTCCAACGCCATTGATTGAAAACCTTTCAATCGCACTAATGTATGTTGCAGCTATCTTAACATTCTGGTCAATGTTCCAATATTTAAAGGCTGCATGGGGTGATTTGAGCGAAGCGTGATCGAAATGATTGAAAAAACAGCGAACGATCCAATTATTTCAATAATTGTATTGACTCGATAGGTGAAATCAGTAGAATGCAACGCATCGAACGGCAACATGGTTTACGAAAATAAATAAGTAAATCAGCCAGTTTGAAAAGCATAAGCTGAAAAGTGAAGCTTTACGCGGGAATAGCTCAGTTGGTAGAGCACGACCTTGCCAAGGTCGGGGTCGCGAGTTCGAGTCTCGTTTCCCGCTCCAAATTTCGAAAGAAATTCGGATAAGGCGCGTTAGCAAAGCGGTTATGCACCGGATTGCAAATCCGTGTAGCTCGGTTCGACTCCGGGACGCGCCTCCAAAATTTAGCCCAGGTGGTGAAATCGGTAGACACAAGGGATTTAAAATCCCTCGGCCTTTAGGCTGTGCGGGTTCAAGTCCCGCCCTGGGCACCATCTTAAAGTAATTAAACGCTATTAAGTGTTTTATTTTAAGTTAGCTAATCACGATGTGTTTTATTAAATGCATGGGTTAGTCGGGTAGATTAATAATTTATCCAAGTTTTTGAGAAAGACAATTTAGCCCAGGTGGTGAAATCGGTAGACACAAGGGATTTAAAATCCCTCGGCCTTTAGGCTGTGCGGGTTCAAGTCCCGCCCTGGGCACCATCTCAATTTTAATCAGAAATGATTAAAATTAGCAATTAACCACCTTTAGGTGGTTTTTTTGTATCTAACTCCCTTCAAATATTTAGTATCTGCTGAACTGATGTCGTTTAATTAGGTGTATTTATTCTTTATATTCAATGTGTTTCTTTTGAAATAGCATAAGTATTTTTGATTGTGTCAACTAACGCGAAATTCGTGTAAAAAACCGTAAGTCAGACCGTTCTGTTAGTGTTTTGTGTCACTATTCTGATTCTTAAAGAGGATCAGGCTATGTCTAACATGAAAACTGAAGTTGTAGTTGTACGATTAACTAAACATGAACGAGCGTTATTAGATACAGTAAAAACAAAACCGTTATTAGCAGATTGGTTGAAAGAAATTGCTATGGCAGAGGCTAAACAACAGGAGAACAAAGAAGAGTAAGGCAGCTTTAACGGTACAGAAATCAATCGAGTCATTTAATATGATGATAGAAAAGTTAATTTTTGATTAATTATTCATTTTTGATAGTATCAAATTAGATGACTTAATTGGAATTTGAGAAGTGATGATAAAAGGAATTTTGTTTACGTTAATACTCGTACTCGCTTCTGGCTGCACAACGAAAAAGCTAGATGCCCCTTATGGGTTTAAGTGGGGGCAAACCCCTGAAGATATAAAAAAATTACAGTTAAAAGGATTGCAATGTACTGAGTTTCAAGAAGGAGGTGCGTTATGTTCATCAGCAAACTCTCCTCAAATAGCAAATAAACTGTTTTTATTGATGTTTTCTCGGGAAAAAAATACTCTAATGCTCGTTTCCTCCCAAGGAAAAGATAGCCGTGACCAATCAGTCATTTTGGCTGAGTATGATGCGATTAACCAGAAAATGTTTGAAGTATATGGTTTGCCAAAGCAAACAATTGAACGCTATAAACGAAATGTTTATTTCTTAGATAAAATATCTGATGACGAAACAACACCATTTAAGCGGGTTTATGAGAAAGATGGCATGCAGATTATGGTCGGTATTGTTAGTAATGCCCATTTTCGCAAAATTCACAATAAAAAAGATATTGTTTACTCAGTGATGGTTATACATAATTTAATACCCCCTAAGCCGCAATAAGCCGCAATAAGCCGCAATAAGCCGCAATAAGCCGCAATAAGCGGCTAGTAAATTATTTAGTACAGGTTATGGTTGTTTATTGTTTCTCTTGGTAATGGTTTTAGGCATATTTTTTATCTCTGGGTGAGTTCTTTAATATCTTGCAGTATTTCCCAAATGCGTCATAGGATTGCTCTGGAAACATGATGATACGTTCCTTAATCTCAACAGCTGATATTTAAAAAATTATATTTCAATGTCTTATATTTGCTGGGGTGATGAGTGCTATAATGACAGTCGCCTTGGCGTCACAAAAATATATGGTCATTATTCTAGAGAGAAAGCAACTAACCTTGAGCGAGAGTTAGATTTATTACGCCGTGTTATTGAAACTCTCAATGATTTAAAATAGGTAATTAGTGGGAAAGTAACCAATAAACTGGTCTGTTCACCCTATTTATTTTCACTCTGTCTTAAGTAAATGGATAATATCAGGTATATTAGACCCTGATTGTTAGCTACCAAGAAAAAATTACTATGATTATCAAACCTAAAATTCGTGGTTTTATCTGCACTACAGCTCATCCAGCAGGCTGTGAAGCCAATGTTCGTGAGCAAATTGCCTACGTGAAATCACGTGGCGAGCTGAAAAATGGCCCTAAGAAAGTTTTAGTTATTGGTGCATCCACCGGTTACGGTCTGGCCTCTCGTATCAACGCCGCATTTGGCAGCGGAGCCGCTACCATTGGTGTATTTTTTGAAAAACCAGGCAGTGAAAGTAAAACTGGTTCTGCGGGCTGGTACAATTCCGCAGGTTTTGACAAAGCAGCGAAAGAAGAAGGCCTGTATGCAAAAAGCATTAATGGTGATGCTTTTTCTGATGAATGCCGTCAAACCGTTATTGATTTGATTAAACAAGACTTAGGCCAAATTGATTTAGTGGTTTATTCATTGGCATCACCAGTGCGTAAAATGCCTGAAACAGGTGAAATTGTACGTTCAGCCTTGAAACCTATTGGTGAACCGTACAAATCTGTTGCGCTGGATACCAACAAAGATGTGTTGATTGAAGCTGTTGTTGAACCCGCCAATGAACAGGAAATCGCAGATACAGTGAAAGTCATGGGTGGCCAAGACTGGGAGCTGTGGATGAATGCGTTAGATGAAGCGGGTGTTTTAGCCGATAACGCACAATCTGTAGCTTATTCTTATATTGGTACGGATTTAACATGGCCAATTTATTGGCATGGTACATTGGGTAAAGCAAAAGAAGATTTGGACCGTGCGGCTCATGCAATCAATCAAAAATTGCAAGCTAAGGGTGGGGCAGCGTATGTCGCTGTATTAAAATCTGTTGTAACACAGGCTTCCTCTGCAATTCCTGTCATGCCGTTATATATCTCTATTGTCTTTAAGATTATGAAAGAAAAAGGGATCCATGAAGGCTGTATTGAACAAATTCAACGCTTATTTGCCACTAAGTTATTCAATGACGCAGTGCCAGAGACCGATGAAAAACATCGTCTACGTTTAGATGATTGGGAATTGCGTGATGACGTACAAAACACATGCCGTGAAATTTGGCAGCAGCTTAATGATAACAACATCAATGAATTAACGGATTACCAAGGCTATAAAGCTGAATTTCTCCGTCTGTTTGGCTTTGGCCTAAATGGTGTTGATTATGATGCTGATCTCAGCGGTGAAGTGAATTTTGAAGTGAAAGAGCTAATTTAGTTATATTCGTCTTCATTTTCAACTTATTAGAAACCCGCTACTTGCGGGTTTCTATTTTTAGCTATCTTTGTAAATCATACGCATCTGTTTTATCTTGTTCGTTGAATTATTGCAATACGGTAATTTCACCATCGCGGATGAGAGCTTTAGAAATAACCGTTCCATTTTCATCAAATTCGGTCACTATTCCAACGAGTTTTTCATTTTTAAATGTGCCCGTAATATTGGGTTTATTACTAGGTGTGTCGTGATAAATTATAAATGGCCCTGATAATTTACCTTGCAGTGTGTTGACTTCGATATCGTTACGGCCACTCTCATGGTAAGTGCGGACAGTTCCATGTACCTTGCAGTCTTTGAGTTCAATATGGGATTCAGGCTTGCCATTTTCATAGTAGGTTTTGATATATTTATCAAAACATCCTTTAGATACCCATGTTTTAAATTTTGGCTGACCATTATCGTACTCAACTTCAAATGCTCCTTCAGAAATACCTTTAGGTGCCTCTGTGGAAGGAAAGTCTATTCTTTTTAATTCACTTAAATCTCCAAATTTTGAATCTGAGTTTGAATTAGAATTTGGAGATCCTCCAAGTTGGCACCCAGAAACTAATAAAACTAAAGAAAATAATGCAACAGATTTAATTGGTTTTAGTTTGAACATGTAGCCTCTATTATTGCTGTGAAAAAATAATGGATTCAATTGCATATAAAACTATAGCCTTTTTATGACCACATAGGGTGAGAATTATCCTAAACCATTTATTTTTAATGAGTTCTGGATATTTTAAAAGGGGAACTCAGGTGAATAAAAATTGATGTTAGTCATCTTGATAATAAGGTAATTTAGTCAGTTAATGTGATTTATATAATCAGGGAGTCATAGATGTTAGTTGTTGAAATGTTGAGTACCGGCGATGAGGTTTTACACGGACAAATAATTGATACAAATGCCGCTTGGTTGGCAGACTGTTTTTTTCAACAAGGTCTCCCTTTGAGTAGCAGAACAACGGTTGGTGATAATTTAGATTGTTTAGTCGCTACTTTCCTTGAGCGTAGTTTATCTGCAGATATTCTCATTGTTAACGGCGGGCTTGGGCCAACAAGTGATGATTTAAGCGCTTTGGCGGCGGCTAAAGCTGCGGGAGTTCCATTAGTTGAACATTCTCAGTGGGTTGAAGTCATGGAGCGTTATTTTATTGCCAGAGGGCGGGTTATGCCTGAAACGAATCGTAAACAAGCACTACTCCCTGAAAATGCTGAATTAATTGATAACCCTGTAGGAACGGCTTGTGGCTTTTCTTTAGTCTTGAATGATTGTCTGATTTTTTTTACTCCTGGTGTTCCTTCTGAATTTAAGGTTATGGTGAATGAGCAAATTTTGCCAAGGTTACGAGCACATTTTACATTGCCAGAGCCACCAGTTTGTTTGCGCCTAACCAGTTTTGGCCGTAGTGAAAGTAGTCTTGCGAAGCAATTTGATAGCTTACCTTTACCTGAAAACTGTGTTTTAGGCTATCGTTCTTCAATGCCTATTATTGAATTAAAGCTAACGGGACCTGCGTCACAAAAAGAATTGATGGAAAGAGATTGGCAATTAGTGAAGCAAGGAGTAGGGGACAACTTGATATTTGAAGGGACAGAAGGTTTAGCGCAAAAAATTGGCAAATCCCTAAGAGAAAGGAAATTACAAATAATAGTCAGTGAACAATTTAGCGCAGGGCTGTTAAGTTGGACATTAGATTCAGCGGGGATCGCTATTTCTTCCAGTCAAATTTTGCCATCTGACGTGGAACAAACATTGAAAATTTTAGCGCAAAGAGCTCAAAATATAGCAATTAATCATCCTCTATCTATTGGTTTAGTGGTTGGCGAATATAATGAGCAATATTTAAACGTTGCTCTATCAACACCAGATATGTGTTATGCGCAGAGAATTCATTATTTACCAAATAATCATTCACAGAAAGAAAAACAAGAAGTCAGTGTAATGTTAATATTAGATATGTTGTCTCGTTGGTTAAATGGTCGCGAGGTTATTGGCTACTATGAATGGTTAGTACAAGCAGAAACACTTATTTTTGAGAGTTAGGTGGTTATGAAGTTAAAAGATTATAAGTATATTCCTGTTCCTGAAGAGAGGCCGTTTCAACCAGAATTTCAGTCAATAATAACAGAATCTATTTATTGGCTGAGTTGCATATTAAAAGACAAGCTCCATAGCATTTATGTGTATGGTAGTGTTGCAAAAGGCTGTGCGAAGCCACAGCAATCGGATTTAGATCTATGCATTATATTATGTGGTGCCCTTACTCAATTAGAAACAACCAGATTGAATGAAATACAAGTTCAATTAACAGTTAATCATATTGAGGTCAGCAAAATTGATTTTGATATTGGTATTCTTACGGATGTGATGAGTGAGGCTAATCTATATAGTTGGGGATATTGGATTAAGCATCATTGCCGTTGCATTTATGGATATGACTTAGCAACACATTTTAGCCAATTTGTTCCTTCGCGAGAAATAGCAGAAGCAGTTAATGGCGATTTTGTTAATGTATTGAATGATTATATCGATCAAATTAATCATTGTCATGATGACTCTGAGCTAAAGTTATTATATCGGGCGGCATCGAGAAAGCTCATTCGTTCCACTAATATATTACGTTGGAAAAATGATAGTGACTGGCCAGAAACATTATTTGAATATATACAAAAATTCGTTCAATATTATCCAGAACGACAAAATGAAATAAATTATTTTTTACGTCAAAGTATAGAGCCTTTTGCTGATGAGGAATTTTTGAAATATTTAGCCCAGTTTATCAGCTGGTTGGATGTTGAGCATTCTAATGTTGTTAATAAATGAGCCAATTATGGCTCATCCGGTTGTAGTGCCTCAATGATATAATTAATACTTGAAACGCCACTCTTACAAGCTTTATTTTTTAAAACAATCGGGGTTTTATCAATGGCCATTTTTACTGAAGATAACTGTTCGGTGTAGGTTTGTGCTCCAATAATCTCTGGATTATTATGTAAGTATTCAATAACTCCATCGACTTTTTGATAAAACTGGTCACACGAGTTGCCACCCGTTTCTAAGATTTTTAGTTCATTAAGAGTATTTGGAATAAGTTGTTTCGTATGCTGTTGTACTTGCTCGATATACTTTCCTGACTTTGCTTGCTCAACTATAGTCATCACCTGATTTTTCATATTTAAAAACGAGTAGATAACTGTAATTAAAGCGATAGCTAAAATTATATTGATACTAATACTGATCCAGAGTAAGTGTTTTTTCATTACATTCCTTGAGTGAAAAATAAATCTGCAATACATAGCTTAGTGGAGTGAATAATTCATGTATGTAAGATTAACACGAAAAAACAAGGTAACCCAATAATAGGCTACCTAGATTACTATAATTAATAGCGGCTATCGGACAGTCAAAACAGAAATTTTTGAATTTTGAATAACCATTGATGCTGTTGAACCTAAAAAGTATGTGGACATACCTGGGCGCCTTGACCCAATAACGATTAAATCAGCAGAAATTTCCTCTGCAACACGTAAGATTTCATCTCTTGGTGTTCCCATTAAAACTTGAGCACTGTATTTATCATTTGGAATATTAAATTCTTTAATTATTTCAGCGAGCTGCTTCGTGACGTTTTCTTGTTCACTATCCGCTTTTTCAGCAAAACCAAATCCCATTGTGGTATAGAAAGGAACAGTAGGAATAATTGCCAAAAAATGAATATGTGCTTTTTCATATTCAGCAAGGTATTGAATATGAGCCATAACTAAATGTGCTAAGCTTTTTTCTGTTATATCAATAGGAACTAAAATTTTATTATACATGTTTTTCTCCAGCTTTTATTTATTGAGCTCATGTTGTAATCGGATCATTAGTTTATTAATAGTACGGCAGTTAAACCAGCACATGGCCGAGTTAATCAAAATAATGCTAATTTACGTATAATCATTACATTTTTCGGAATTTATGATAGCGGATCAACGATTCAAATACTTTGACGGCGGAATCAACTTAAGCAACTTAAAGTAGTATTTATGGGCTGTTTTTCATGCGCTTTGTGCTATACAAAACGTGAATGCTTTGAATCATCATCTTCCTGTTATATGATCTATACATGATTTGTATACACATCATATTGTTGAGGTTGCTTTGGGTATCGTAAAAATTTCAGATGAATTGCATGATTATCTGCGCCATGCGAGCCAGGTTATGTCCCGTTCGATTAATTCACAGGCAGAGTTTTGGATTAAAATTGGTATGCAAGCTGAACTAAACCCGAATAAGACATTTACTATGTTAGTCAATGAAATGTTAGAAAAAGAGTCAATTGAATTAAAAGGAAAAGTTCATGAATAATATTACAATTAAAACAGCAGAAGAAATTGAACTGATGCGTGAGTCTGGACGACTTTTGGCTAGCGTTTTTAAAATGTTGGATTCATTTATTGTACCGGGTATTTCCACAATGGAGATTAATGATAAAGTTGAAAGCTATATCGTTAATGAATTACAAGCAAGGCCTGCTAGTAAAGGGCAATATGGCTACCAATATGTTTTGAATACATCGTTGAATGAAGTCGTTTGTCATGGTGTTCCAAAAACAGATGAAATTTTAAAAGCAAAAGACATCATTAACGTTGATATTACGCTAGAGAAAAATGGCTTTATCGCTGATTCAAGTAAAATGTATGTAATGCCAGAAGCTTCACCACTAGCACGTAAATTAGTTAAAGATACTTATGCTGCTATGTGGGAAGGAATAAAACAAGTTAAACCGGGTGCGACATTGGGTGATATTGGTTCCGCTATTCAACATTATGCGGAATCTAAAGGTTACAGTGTCGTACGCGAATATTGTGGGCATGGTATTGGCCGTGAAATGCATGAAGATCCGCAAGTTCTTCATTACGGCGTACGAGGGAAAGGGGTTGAATTAAAAGAAGGAATGACATTTACGATAGAGCCAATGATTAACCAGGGTGGGATGAAAATTAAAACAAAGAAAGATGGTTGGACGGTCGTAACAAGAGATAAAAAATTATCTGCTCAATCTGAACATACGGTATTAGTCACTAAAGATGGGTATGAAGTTTTAACATTACGTGATGAAGAAAAATAGTGTTAAAAGTAGAATTTACAAGCTTGCTGCCATAAAGGTAGCAAGCTTTTTTTATACAAATTTTTACTATTGTCTCAGTGCTATTGCTATACGGTTAAAGGCACTCATTAAACCAATAGCGATAGTTAAATCAGAAATTTGTTCATCAGAAAAATGGTGTTTTAATTCATTAAAGAGAGCATCTGATGTACCACTGGTAGCTATATTAACGACAGCTTCGGTCCAAGCTAATGCAGCGCGCTCTAATGAATTAAAATGATGACTAACCTGCCAGCCAGCGAGTGTGTCTATTTTTTTGTTACTGACACCATTTGAACGTAATGAGCTTGCATGCATATCTAGGCAAAATGCACAGCCATTGATTTGTGAAACTCTTAAATAAACAAGCTCTATTAGTTCTTTACCTAACCCGCTTTTATCCAATGCATTTTTGCATTCAATAAGCCCTTTATACGCTTCAGGTGATAAATTGTTATAAGCTAATCTCAGTTCGCTCATGGGGGTTCCTTACATATTTTGTTGTCAGATGAAATGTAATGTTTGGTGCGGTTTGGTTGGAAGGTTGAGCTACTTTATTTTATAAAGAAATCAAGTTCAATAGCATTAAGTGGCATTTGTGGAAACCAATATTAGATTAGTACGACAAGAATCTATAAATTTTTGCTGAATATCGAGTGGAAGTTGGTTATCTGTAATAATATCTGTCAATTCGTCTATTGGAGCGACACGAAATAATGACCATTTACCGTATTTACTACTATCAGCAAGCATAACAGAGCGTGTAGCATTTGTTATTAGGTCACGTTTTAGACCTGCTTTTTCTTCTGTTGGTGTTGTAATTCCTTTTTCTAAACTCCAAGAGTTACAACTAATGAATGCGATATCAGGATAAATGCTACGTAATAAAACACGCCCATGCTCACCAATACAAGATTGGCTACTATCGTCAATTCTTCCACCAACAATTGTGACTTCAATTTGTTTGAATTCAGAAAGAAAAAGGGCAATATGGAGGTCAGAGGTGATAACACGCAGGGGCATATGAGTGAGCTCTCGCGCTAGCTCAAGCATGGTTGTTCCTGCATCAAGTAGAACCGTGCTACCTGGTTCAATTAAACGGGCTGCCGCTTTCGCAATAGCCCGTTTCTCTCTTAGATTACGCTGGTTTTTTTCGGACGTAGTGGGCTGAACAGGAATGAAACGGTTTAGGGTTACACCGCCATGCGTGCGAGAGATAACCCCAGTTTCATCAAGTTTAATGAGATCACGCCGGATAGTGGCCGCTGACACGGATAATGCTTGTACTAGTTCTTCAACAGTGACGAGGTTATGCTGTTTAAGATACTCAAGTATTAAATCTAATCTATCCATTGTGCTCATTAGTTATACTACATTCATCGCAAGTTTAAGTGAGATGGCCATACTTTCAGGATTTGCTTTACCCGTCCAAGCAATATCAAATGCGGTTCCGTGATCGGCTGAAGTGCGCAAGAACGGAAGGCCCGCAGTGATATTAACACCATCATAAAAACCTAATAATTTCAAAGGAATATGACCCTGATCGTGATACATGGCAACGACCATATCATATTGCCCTTGATAGGCTTGTAAAAATACAGTATCTGGAGGACAAGGGCCATAAACATTAATACCTTCAGACCTTACCTGTTCTATAGCTGGTTGTAAATATACGATTTCTTCATCACCAAATAAACCATTTTCCCCAGCATGAGGATTAACGCCAGCGATCGCAATACGTGGTTTTTCATAGCCAACGCGTTTTAAAAAGTCTGATGCGATACGAGACACGGTTATGATACGCTCGCTATTTAATGTATCTAAAAATTTACGCAATGCAATATGTGTTGTGACATGGATGACTTTTAATTTTTCGGTATAAAGCACCATGGCATAATCTTTGGTATTGGTTAGCTGGGCAAGTAGTTCAGTGTGACCTGGGTAGTTGTGCCCGGCAAGGTGCAATGCTTCTTTATTTAAAGGTGCAGTGGCAATCGCTTTCACTTCACCTGCGAGAGCTAGTTCAGTCGCACGTTTAATACAACGAAATGCTAAGTCACCAGCTTGAGCTTGGACCTTCCCCGCAATAAGTGCGCTAGGGTCGGCTAGGGGTTCATCAATAATATTGATGGTATCCGCTGAAAATTGAGCTTCTTTGATATTTTGTATCACATTGATTTTTATCTGAGGAACTACCCCTGATTTAATTAATCGCTGCATTGTTGATGCACAACCGATAACAACGGCAGAGGCTCCTGCCAGTTCACCTTCTGCAAGGGATTTGACGATAATTTCTGGGCCAATACCTGCAGGATCTCCCATGGTAATAGCAACAACATTATTTTTCACAATAAATTTCCTCAATATATTTGATGGCTTCGCATAAAGTGGTTATTTGACCAAACCCTCCCGCTTTGGTGATCACGGGTAAGTCATCAATTTCACTGTCAATAAAAGTGCCGCAAGGTATACATGGCAGCACCTCAGATTGAATTCGATAACCTTTTGCTCCCAAAGTATTGGCAACCGCAATCGCAATATCTCCACCTGTTAAAAAAAGTCCCCCGATGCTGGCAACAGACAGCGTATTTAAGGTCAGCAAACTAATAAAGTCGCTGATATTTTTCCCCAATTCATTACGAGTCATACCGTAGGTATTGCATAGGTCATCAATATGATGCCTATCTTGCACATCTCGGCTGGTTCGTATGATGGTGTGTTTTTGTTGGTTTAATGTTTGACTAATTTCTTTGATGAGCGCAGCCATGTAGTTATCTTGTGTAGTGGCTGCAAGTACTTGTGTGACATCAACATCAATGACACTGGCATCACAATGTGTTTGTGCATAGTTTACCTGTTCAATTGTTGCGCTGCTCATTGAGCCAGCGACAATAAATAACGGTAGCCCTTGCTTTTTATCCATGAAAATATTCTCAGGCAATGCATTTGCAAAGCCCGCAGCTCCAACGAGTAGGCAAGGTTGATCTATTGAAAATACGGCTTCAGCAATTAGTGCTAAATCTTCATCATTTTCAGCGTCCGTGACGATGATACTGCCTTGCGTTGGCGCTTGTGCTTGTAACCATGTTGCGAATCGCCCTGAACGTATTTGGTCTAGATTCACTTCAATAACGGGCAGGGTAGTCTGTTGATGGAGAATAGTTTGGATACGTGATGAAACTATTGGTGTTTTAGGGTCAGAAGCAAATTCAGTTTCAATAAGTGCTTTTCCATGAACGAGACATTCACCATTTAACGTTACACGTCCTGCCGCAGGAATAGCTGCGGCAACAATAGCAAGTTTTAAGCCTGTTTCTGACATAATTGTCTCTATTTCTGCCCCGATATTACCGCGAAATGTTGAGTCAATTTTTTTATAAATGACAGGTTTATCCTTCTGAGATAAAAAAGGTTTCAGGCTATTTCGTAGGTTTTCTGAAGCAACTTGTGCATTTAATGCACGACTTTCTGTATTAAGCACAACGACATCAGCAAACCAAGAATGTTTTTGTGTATTATCAAGAAGTATCTCTGTGCGCGCATGCTTTTTAGCAAATTGAACACCGGTATCATTTGCCCCTGTAAAGTCATCCGCAATAACTAATAGCTTCATAAATAACTCCTTACTCTTCAGTTTGTTGGGGATGTCTTGCTTGTTGACGTTTAGCAACCCAAGAGGTCAGGATAGGGGTTAGAATAGCAGTGGTGATCACGGATGCAGCAATCAAAGGAGCCGCAGAAAGCGCAATAGCCTCTAAGGATGGGTCGGCTTGTGCGATAGCGAGTGGTGTTGCTACAGCATTTCCTGCGGTACTTGAGGCAGCAGCGCCTGCGATACCTGAACCTCCTACTAGACGGTCTGCTCGAATATTAAACCAGCCGCCAACAAACGTAGTCAGCACACCGAGCAAGATACCTGCGAGTCCACCTTGTAATAGCATTTCTAAGTTGATCCCTGCGCCTAGTGCAAAAGCGAAGAAAGGAATTAATATTGGCCCACCTTTTGTTAGAAAATCGCGCATATGTGGGTCTAGATTTCCTAAGATCATGCCAACAATTAACGGAACAAGAACCGCAACTAATGCCATTAAAGGGATATTTGCCATACCAGCTGCGCCTAGCGCAATCATGGTAAAGAAAGGCCCATCATTAAGAGATAAAATTGAGATAGCACCAACGTCTCGTTTATTACCAAACTCCCCAACTAAAGCGGCATATAAGCCACCATTTGAATTGCTCATTGCTGCAATAATTGCAACACCAGTTAAACCAAAAATCCCTTCCATTCCAAAGAGATAATCGACGCCTAGACCAAGAGCAATCGCAACGACTAGTTTTGTTAAGGTAATTGTACCTCCTTGTAATAAAGCTTGTGGCGCCGCTTTAAAACTAATTCCTGCACCCATACAAAGCAAGAATGCACCAATAAGAGCAGGGGCACCATTTTTAAACAGTGATGTTGTAAAGCCACCGATTTCGAGGGCTTGAGGAGCAAAGGTGTTGATTAGGGCACCGAGTACTAATGGCACAACCATCATGCCACCAGGTATACGTTCAATCGATTTTTTTATTTGCATGGTTTTCTCCGCCATGATTTATTTTAGTCATTATGATTATATTTAATCAATTAAAAACAACAGTGATCAAGATCGCAATAATTCCATTTACCATTAATTGAAACTATACTCTAACTTTCATCACTAATTTGGCTTAAAGTAATGATAATTTGGCTTTTTGATGGAATGGATGTTGTTTAAACTGATCGAGAGAGTGATTATAAATAATCATACCTGTGTTTTATGATTGAAAATAAGCACTAATAATTTAAAAGGATAAAACTAGGTTTATAACAAAATTATCTGTAATGGGTCAGCGATTCATTTTTACCAAGATAGAAACAGCAGATTTAGTGCTTTTAAATTTAGGATTATTAGACTTGTAGTTAGAAAATAAGTGGTGACAATAAGGCGCTTTATTATAATTATTAATTTGATAGGGATTAACTCATGCAATTTAAATCAATGATTAAATTGGTTGTCGGTGCTGCATTACTTCTAGTTATTGGTCTCGTAGGGATCAATTCATATACTATTGTACAAGATGGCTCGGTTAAGGTGGGGACATTTTTAGGAAAAGTCGACCCAGTTGCTTATGATGCAGGTTTACATTTTCCAATTAATCCGTTTACAACATTTGATACGTACTCAACAAAAGATATTCGAGTATCACTAAAAGAGCTAAGAGTACCTTCGCAAGATAAATTAAAATCTATTGTTGATATTACGGTAATGCTTCAATTTGACGGTGCGAAAGCTCCTGTATTACGTATTAATGGTGGTACAGAAAGCGAAGCTTTAGATAAATATGTACGCCAAAAGCTGATCTCAACGATTTTAGAATTTGGTAAAGATGTTGCTAATGCACAAGATCTTTATACTGCAGATACACAAAGAAAATTACAAGAATCTATTCGTGATGCTATTCAAGGGTATGCTTCCCCTTATGGCTATACAATAAAAGAAATCATGATCCAAGATATTACTTTGCCTGAGGTTGTACAAGAGCAAGTGGTTAATACCAAAATGCGCCAAGAGCAAATCAACCAAGCAAAAGCAGAGGCAGAAAAAGAGCGTGAATTAGCTCAGAAAAAGGTTGTTATTGCTGAAGCGGAAAGAGAGTCTGCTGAACAACAAGCCATCGCCAGAGAACGTAACGCACAAGCAAGTTCATTTGCGATGCGCCAAGAAGCAGATGCAAAATTGTATGCTGCTCAGAAAGAAGCTGAAGCGAATGCGATATTACAACGTACTATTACCCGTGAAATGATCAATTGGAAACAGTTAGAGATTGAGCAGATTAAAGCTCATAAATATAAAGGTGAGGTACCTAATATTGTTGTTGGTGCAGATTACGATGGTAAAATGATTATGGATATGCGTAATAGCCAGTAATATTAATTTAAAAGAATTACCACAGTTAAAACTCGTTCTATTAAGCTTGAGGTGACCACATAAGGTTATGCACTTTTAGTCAACGGGTTATAAGGCCTGATTTCGATATTGAACCGGAATCAGGCCATTCAAT
The DNA here is from genome assembly GCF_028481025.1 of Providencia sp. PROV150. Taxonomy (NCBI): domain Bacteria; kingdom Pseudomonadati; phylum Pseudomonadota; class Gammaproteobacteria; order Enterobacterales; family Morganellaceae; genus Providencia; species Providencia sp. PROV150. The sequence goes on from NZ_JAMPPJ010000001.1 coordinate 218,416, forward strand.
TTATGGAAGGGTACGCTCAATACTCTCTTTTTATTATGCTAAGTGATACAATATCTTTTTTAGAATATTCACTTAAATGCATAGGAATGTTAACAATACATACTTTTCTTGAGCTACTGAAAATAATTTTTACATGATTGACGCAAAATTTTCTGTTATTACCCTATATTTCTATAAATCAATCACAAGATGGTTTACCAGTACGATGATTTAGAGCTCCATTATCAATAAGGAATTTTTGCATTTCTGGAAGATTATTCTTACATGCATAAGTTAATGCACTTTGGTCATAAGAAAACATGGTTACATCATCAGTCGTTGTGCTCCGGTTAATATCTGCGCCTTGCGATAATAAGTATTTAACCGTTTCCATTCTATTATTACTTGCAGCTATCATGACTAATGTTTCACCATCACTTTCAATTTGCTGATTATTCAAGTCTACTTCGTCTTTCATTAGCTGATGGACTTTTTTTACAACATTGACATTATTACCGAGTACCGCGGATTTTAGTACGTTATATACGTCACCTGTATCGGTTGCCCAAAGATTAGCATTTTGGGATATAAGATAATCAACCATTGCTTCATCACCAATAAAGGCCGCCCATCCCAGAGCCGTTTGGTCTAAGCTACCGGTGTCTTTGGCTTCTATATCTTGCCCCTCAGTAACCATTTGTTTTACTTTGTCTAAATCTCCCTGCTTTACGGCATCAAACCATTCGGCATTGACGCCTTCACTAGGACTTTCATAGAAGACTCTCCAAGGTAAACGTTCTTTATTCGCTAGTTCGACCATCGTAGCGTAATCTGTTTTAAAATGCCTATATTTTAAAGGGTTATTATTATTAACAACTTGGGCTTGTGATACTGCCCCAAAAGTAATTAATGAAAAAGCAAATATAATTTTTTTAATATACATATTTAAACCTTATTAATATTTAGTTATTTATCAGTATTGAAAAATAAACGACACAAAGCAATACAAATCATACTTATTGTATTTTTATGCGGTTATTCCGATTTATTTTACTTGAATATATTAAATCTAAATTTTACCTCAAGGAACGATGACATAATCTGGAGCGGCGATAGCAAATAGCTCATTTTTTTCTAATTCAGGCGGGTATATCCACTTAGTATTTATTTCTTGTTTTATTTTTTTCCCTTCCTTTTTAATATAATGTATTTCTCTCTGCCAACCTTCGGTATAAAGAGCCCCCCAAGCCCCTAAATCAAGGCAGGTTACATATTTAGGCTGACTGTAAGGATGAAGAGGAAGCCCTAACAGTTCAGCGGCTGCATTATGCCCTGCAACACGGCCTAAACTTAGGGCATGTTGGCAAGTCATTAAATTATGATTTCCTTGTTCATCTGTGGGTGCTTTGACAGTATCTCCTGCGACGAAAACATTTGAGACAGCTTGTGCGTGTAAATAATTATCCGAGATAATCCTATTACTAGCGTCACGTTCACCGCGAATCTGTTCCGTTAGAGAACTTGCTTTTACTCCTGTCGCTAATACGACAGTATTTGATTCGATGTACTCACCGTTTGACAGAGTAACTCCATCATGGCTTAGTGCTTCGACTCGTAATCCCGCGCGCAATTCAACGCCGCATTCAGTTAGAGCTTGTTGAATTACAGGTGAAATTTCGGCTCCCATTCCTGCTCCCACAGTGGATTCTGAGTCAATTATAAATACTCGGCCCTCTGTTGTTTCACCAAGAATTGCTTTTAGTCGGGCTGGCATTTCAGCAGCACTTTCTAAGCCTGTTAATCCTCCACCGACAACAACAACGGTGCTTCTAGCTAAAGTTTCCGGTTTGTTCTTTAGTGCTTGTAAATGTGTTTCAAGACGATGTGCAGTTTCTAATGAATCAACATCAAAGCCATACCTATCAAATCCAGGAACGGGAGGTACATTTAATTGGCTACCAGTTGCCAGAATAAAGCGCTCATAGACTAACGTAGTTTGGTTGCCATTAGCTAGATTAACGGTTAATAACTTTGCATCTGTATCGATATTCTGGATTTCACCTGCAATATATTCAACACCGACGGCAGCTAGCTGCTTTGAAATATCAGGGGATATATTATCCAGCTTTGCTTCATATAAACGCGGCCGTATAGTGAGATTCGGTCTTGGTGAAATTAAAATAACTTTGATGCTATTTTCTTTATTTTCTTGTGAAATTACCCGCATTGCTGAAATAGCTGCCCAGAAGCCAGCAAAACCAGATCCTGCAATAACAATTTTAGCTGTCATTATTGAATTCCTTTGGAGTTTAACTTTAAATGCTCAGTTGCAAATTTTAAATAATAAAAAACCGCACCAGTGAGGATGTTATTAAAATTAGGTACAAACGATATAATTTATGGTTATCGGATTATATGTTATGTTTTACCTCGACCTCCTTTGCTCGAACGCACTGTTCTAGCTTCAATTTTTTGATCCATCCATGAGTTTACATCTCTATAAAAACTATTAGGGGCGATTTGACATAGACGCTGCGCCACATCAGCGAGGGTTTGGTTAGCTAATACATCTCTCATGGCATTTTCGGCTTGAAGAATGACTTTATGTACGGAGCAGGTACCTGAAATGGCCCATTGTGGTAGACCATTTTCTTCGAAAACAGCACAGCGGCGTCGTATTTCCTGGCACTCGAAAAGCGGTTTATAACCTTCTATAGCATCAATTATAGATAGAAATGTGATTTTTTCAGGGGGTAATGCTAATCGATATCCACCTCTAATTCCCTCATTCGAACTCACGATCCCTGCTTTTTCTAACCGAGGTAAAATTTTTGCTAGAAAACTTGGAGAGATGCCTTGTAGCTCTGCAAGTTCTCTACTGCTAAGAGAGCGTTCGGGATTATCAACAAACCAAAGTAGACAATGGATACCATATTCAACACTGACAGTAATGTGTGCCATTTATTTAAATTTCCTAAGCATCTATTTATAAACAAGGACAATACAGGTCTCCGTTTTAATTGTCAATAAACTAAGATAAGTTTAGTCCGCGTTATGGGTGTAAACAGCCACAAGTTACAGATCTATGAAGCTGTAAGCGTTTTTATTTGTTCTACGAGCACTATTAGCGCGAAGTATTTTGTAAACTTATTGTCTAATATAACCATGAAAAATACCTTAAAAAGTCAGGTCTATTAATAGGATTAGTTATGATTGCAGTAAGCGCTTGTTTGTTAGGGTATTGTGTAAGGTATGATGGGAAGCATCAATTATATACTCCTTTGAAAAAACTCTATGAGGATGGTCTGGTCATCAGTATTTGTCCTGAAGTTTTTGGCGGGTTACCAACACCGAGAGCATCTGCAGAAATAATGGGGGGAAATGGTGATGATGTACTCGCTGGGCGAGCTAGTGTGGTCGGAAGCGATAATATCGATGTCACTCAAGAATTTATTCGTGGTGCGTATATTGCTTTAGAAAAAATTCAATTAATGAATGTGAGATTGGTTGTACTCAAAAGTAATAGCCCCTCGTGCGGTAGTCAGCATATCTATAATGGTCAGTTTGATGGCACTTTAAAAGTCGGTATGGGGGTCTGTGCTGCACTATTTAAACGGCACCATATTGATATATTGGATGAGAACTCACCTGATTTAATCATGAAAATTAGGGGTTATTTCGAAAAAATGTAATGAAAATATATTTTGATAATCAACTTAAGGTAAATATAGTGAGTGAATTCTGTATTAGGGGGGGTGTGCTTTATTGTTAGCTAATTGGATGTCGTATTATGATGCCTGATTGTTGTTATTATCTGAAATTTAGCAAAAAAATAGTACTGTCTAGATAATTGTATTGCAGTTGTGTTATATCATCAGGAAATAAATTTCATGAGTTTATACGATGTTTAATATTTCTGAGTTGATCAATGATTCTCCAATCGATTCCATTCTTTTATTTGTTATCACATTTATCTTGTTAGTTATTTCTGCCTACGTTGGTAAATATATTTTTAAGCGTAAATCAGCCCACGAAGAAGCGACGGATGATGAAGCTAAAATTATTTTAGGGGCGATTTTATCTTTATTGGGTTTATTGATAGGGTTTGTTTTATCAATTTCGATTAATGGCTATAACAACCGTCAGCAAACAGAAGAAAATGAAGCTATTGCTATTGGTACGGCATATCAGAGAGCACAGTTATTGAGCACTGATGATAGAGGAAAAGCCTCTCAGCTTATTCAACAATACTTGGAAGCTCGGATTGAGTTTTTTAAGTCAGGTATCAGTGACGAAAATAACCAATGGCGGATGACTTCTTTGGAAAAGCAGAGTCAATTATGGGAAATCGCGGTAAAAGAAGCAAGTCAAACACCAAACCCTATTGTGGCTTCTGTACTCAGTGCATTTAGCGACCTTTATCTTTCTCAACAAAAAACGATGGCAAGTTGGCGACACCAAATTCCAAATGCAACTTGGTTTTTACTGATCTTTTTTGCTATCTGTTCAAATATTCTTATTGGTTACAATATACGCGGGACAAAAGGGAAAAATTGGTTGATACTCATATTGCCGTCATTAACCACGTTGGCTCTATTTATGATTGCAGAAATTGATGTTCCTGGTGAAGGTATGATCCACGTAACACCTGATGATTTAATTTTATTACAGGAATTCTTATTTAGGGATGGTGCTTGGTTGGGAAAGTAGGGGCGTTGTAAAAAAACTCCCCACTAGCAAATTTGCCATGGGGAGTTCTGTTTTAGCGGACGATAATGCCTAATAAAATTCCGATTGCGCCAAAGTCAGCGTCACTGAATGTAGTATTAGCAATACCAATATCCCCAAGAACAGGTAATAGGAATACTGGTAGGAAGGTAATAAGCAGCCCTTGAGCAAATGCACCCAAGATAGCTCCACGACGACCGCCTGTTGCATTACCAAAAACACCGGCAGCAGCACCTACGAAGAAATGCGGTACAACGCCTGGAATAATGACCGTCATATTTAATGCATACAGAACGAACATTCCCAAAACACCGGCAGCGAAACTACTTAAAAATCCGACTAATACGGCGTTTGGTGCATATGGGAATACCACTGGGCAGTCTAAAGCAGGCTTCGCATTAGGGACTAATTTGTCTGAGATACCTTTAAACGCAGGGACGATTTCTGCAATAACCATACGTACACCTTGCAGAATAATGTATACGCCTGCAGCAAATGTAATGGATTGCATTAATGAGAACATGAACCAATTCTTACCACCACTGACTTCGCGAACGAAATCACCGCCTGCGAATAAGCATGTAATGATAAAAATAATGAACATGGTGAAAGAGATAGCGACAGGTGTATCTCTTAAAAATAGTAAGCTTTTCGGGACATTCATGTCTTCTGTTGAATGTTCTTTATTACCGAATTTGCTTCCAATGAACCCAGCTAGGACATAAGAAATCGTTGAAAAATGCCCAATCGCAACATCATCTGAGCCTGTCACTTTTTTCATGTAAGGGTGGGCAATTGCTGGGAAAAATACCATACAAAAGCCAACAATCAGTGAGCCAACAGTGACTAATAGAGTTCCTTCCATTCCAGCGGTAGCTAAGATAACTGCTATCATCATGGACATGAATAACGTATGGTGCCCAGTAAGGAATATAAATTTCCATGGTGTTAAGCGAGCAATCAAGATATTGATTAGCATCGCAAAGAACATAATCATTGCCATTTCACGACCGAAGCTTTTTTGTGCAATAGAAACAATAGCTTCGTTATTTGGTACCACACCATTAATACCAAAAGCATGTTGGAAAATAGCGGAAAAATCACCTAAAGAGCTGACAACTAAGCCAGCACCAGCGCCTAAGATCACAAAACCCATTATGGTTTTAATGGTGCCTTTAATGCATTCAGTGACGGGTTTTTTCTGCGCGATCAAACCAATAAGTGCGATTAGACCAACAAGAATGGCTGGTTCAGATAAAACATCCTGCATCAGAAAACGAAAAAATGACATAGTGCCTCCGCTTACATCGCGCCGAGTTTTTGTAAAGCAATGGTGAGACGTTCTTTCATTGCAACTTTATCAATCATATTTTCGAGAGCAACGATTTCGCCACCAACTTGTTGAGCGACTAATTGTTCAGCAATATCGCTTGTACCAACAAAGATATCACTCACAGTGCCTTTTGCTGAGCCTAGATCAACATGGTCAACATCTGCATTAACTTGCAAATCTTTTAAGATATTTTTGATGCTCATTTCCATCATCAAACTAGTACCTAAACCATTTCCACAAACAACAGTAATTTTCATAATGTTTACCTTAATATTTAGCTTATTCGTATTTAGCGATGATTTTTAGAATGTCATCTACGTTTTCTGATTGCATGATGTTATCTACATCGTCTTGATTATCAAATAGTTCTGCGAGTTTCGCGATAGCACCAATATGGCTATTGCTATCAGTTGCTGCCAGTACAATTAACAATTTGATTGGGTCATTGCCATCGGAGCCAAATTCAACACCTTGTTTGATAACGGTTAACCCAAGAGATAATTGGTTTACTCCGTCTTCTGGACGTGCATGCGGCATGGCAATACCTGGGCCTAATACATAGTAAGGGCCGATTTTTTCGTGTGATTGAATTATTGCATCAATATATCTTGGCTCGATGAACTTATTATTAATTAATGGATTACAGGCGATTTTTATCGCTTCTTGCCAATTATTGGCACTGTCGACGACTTGAATGACGTTAGGGGTCAGTAATGTCGTTAGCATCGGGTTGCTCCTGGTAGAGTGAAATTATTATCTTTGTAATGGTTGAATGAATAGTAGTGTTCTATGGTAGCGCTATCTAGTTGAATCTTTCATTTTCGTGATAGCGCTATCATTTTAAAAAAATATAGCGAGCAAATATGAAATGAACACACTTCTCTGCTGATTAACAAATTCAACCTGTGGTAAGTTAACTAGGACTGGTGATATTGACTGTTTCTTTAGATTTAATAGAACCATATTGGCTATTTTTAGCGCATTTAATCTAGAACATGAGAAAAAGCAAAAAACATGCTTGATTCGAATGAAAATTGACCATCAAAGATCAATAACCTTAGGGTTAATAATCAGTTTAGGCTAAGTAAAAGTATTACATGCAAAAAATACGAAAAAGAAAAAATACAGGGCGAGTCACGTTGCAGGACGTCGCAAAATTCGCAGGCGTTGGGTCCATGACGGTATCTAGGGCTTTGCGTACACCCGAATTAGTGTCTGATAAGTTACGTGAAAAAATTAATGCTGCTGTTGAAGAACTTGGTTATATACCTAATTCCGCGGCAGGTATTTTAGCGTCAGGCCAAAGCCGTACCGTTGCTGTTTTAATTCCGTCTTTGCGTGATAATGCCAGTTCAGTTTTTCTGCAATCTTTACAAGAAGCACTGAACAAAAATAGTTATCAAGTTGTTATTGGTAGCCATGATTACCAGCAAAAAAAAGAGTCTGAGGTTTTATCGACATTATTGCAGAGTAACCCCGCAGCTTTGATTGTTTTTGGGGCGATAAACTCAGAAAGCGTTTCAAATTATTTGAAGAATTTAGATATCCCTGTAGTCAGTGTTGCGGGGGAATCTAATCATCCAGTCACGTTGAACATAAAAAGTAACGTTGGAGATGCGGTTAATTTTTTAACCAACTATATGTTACAAAAAGGGTATAAGAAGATAGGTTATATTGGTGCTCAAATGGACAGTAAAATGCAAAGTCAGCAATTAAGTGGCTGGAACCGAGCGATGCTGGCGTATAACCAAAGTGCAGATCAAAGTATTACAACTCCGTATGTCGCAACGATGGATTTTGGTCGTCAGGCAATTAGTGAGATGTTGACCCGCCAACCTGAGCTTGAAGCTGTGATTTGCAGTCATGAAATGATTGCACTTGGTGTCATTTTTGAGTGCCAAAGACGTTTAATTCAGATACCAAAAATGTTAGCAATTGCTTGTGTTGAAGGTACTTCAAATTGTGATCATATCCATCCGTCACTGACATCTGTGCGAATTGATTACAGTAAAATGGCACGAGAAACAGCGAAAAGGCTACAAAAATGGCTTGCAGATGTCGATTGTGACTTTGTTGAACGTAAAGAAGGGGTTGTTTTCCCATATAAATTTGAAGCAAGACAAAGTGCGTGAAATATAATTTATCGTATGTTGATCTCGTTTTCTTGAATTTATTGCTTATCCTTAAGTGAATAGGAGTGCGATAGCTCTCTATTTTGACGGTCAAAAAGATGTTTTTTTTTCTCTCGAAATAAGATTGTAGACTGGGTCACTATATCTTTTTTATTCTCTGTTAATGTATGAAAACTGCAAGTTAACGGGGGTTAGCTCCGCGAGAATTTTATTAAATACTTGCACTATTCTGTTGTATTAGTCATTAACAGGGGAAAACAATGAAATTACTAAAAACAGTTATTTCCACCACAATTCTAGTTTCTTGTGGTGCGATGGCAACAATGTCGGGTTCCGAAATTCTGAAAGTACAGGATGGAGGAACTCCGAATAAAGTTTACACTTCGAACAAGCCGACCATTAAAGTCGCAACGTATAACATTGGTAAAAATGAGTTGTCACCAGATGTCAGTAATCTTGATGAGCTAAATAAGGCGATTGCGAAAATAGATGCTGATGTGATTGTTTTAACTGAAATTGATAATAAAACCGCTCGTAGTAAAAAAGTTCACCAGCTAGAAGAAATAGCTAAAGCCAATAAGATGGATTTTGCTTTTGGTAAGGCATTAGATTTTGATGGTGGAGAGTACGGTGTAGGAATTTTATCAAAATATAAAATTGATAAATCTAAAGTAATTAATTTACCTTCTGGTGATGCAGAACAACGGGTTGTATTAATATCTCAAATATCAAAGCCAGGTTTTGATGCACCAATTATTGTGATGGGAACACATCTGGATTGGCAGAAAGATCCAACCATTCGCATTGGGCAAGTGCGCCATATTTTAGATGCGAGTATTGGGGATACAGATACGGGGTTTGATAATATTGCGGCCTCAATAAAAATATTAGCGGGAGATTTCAATTCAACAGCTAATGAACAGCCTATCCAAGAAATTCGTTATATGTGGAACCCAGTTGAGTTTAAAGGTGTTGATTATCGTAGTTGGCCAGCGGTAAACCCAGCCATAGACATCGACCATATTTTTACATTTAAAGGGCAAGTTTGGGATGTGAAAAAAATGGAAATTCCAACGGATAGTAAAGAGTTTCAATGGTCAAGTGTTAGCGACCACCTACCTATAATTGCTGAATTAGAGCTACAAGAGCAATAAACACTTACAGAGAAATTTTCGATAAAAGGCCTCATTTGGTTTGTAGGCCTTTCCAACTGTAATGCTAAGTTAATTGCCTAGTATTTTTTTCCTTTCAATATAGCGTTTTTCAGCTATTTCTAAATAATACTCAACTGTTGAGTATATCTGCTGCCGCTGTTCTGCTAATTGTTGTGATGCATCTAATATTGCGCTCGTCTGCTGTTTAAATACAGTAAGAAAATTTTGAATGCTGTCGAAGTGACCTACGACGTTAGCATAGTAAAACTGGTATACATAAGATTCCTGAGTGTGGCTTAGATCTACGTTATTTCTGATGTTATTAGTTGCAAGTAATAGTAATTGAGTATTTGTCATGGTTAACCCTTTTTCTTTGGAAAGCAATGCTACATGAGATAAAAAAAATATTTTGTCAAATTTAGCCGGATAATTTTATGTATTGGTTAAATGCATCAATTATCCTAGGAATATTCTGTAATTTTGATTGGTCAGATATATCAAAAATTGTGTAAAAGAAGAGATATAGAGGCATTCAATGGTAAATTACAATATGCATATAGTTAAATATTCTTATGTTTCTTAAGGTGGGTTGATGGTTTTAACTATTTTTTATCATATGGTTAACGTCGTTTTAATCAATTTATTTGTTATTTTTGTTTTATTAATCAATTGATTAGGTTGCGTTGCATTTTAACGGGTACTATAAAATTGCTAATTTAGCCTGAAATAAAGATACTCGTTAACGATATGCTAAAAATTAAGCTAAGAGATGATGCAAATTAATATGTTATTTCGTAGTGAATTGAATTTTAGGTATTTTTTGTTTTTATAATATCTAAATAAGCTAGATGAATTTTAATTGAAAATAACGGATTTATTATTAATTAATTCTATTTTACGCTTATATTGAGTGAAAATACTCATTAAGTGGGTTAATTAACATTTAGACATGACTATTATTGAATTGAATTGTTTTATTACATATTTTTGTTTATTTTTGTTAAGTTATGATAAACAGTTAAGGCTTATTATTGTTTCTGTTTTTGGGTAATTGAAACTATTTTAGTTAAAAAAATACAAATTGAAACAGTTAATGTTTCGAGTACTATTTATATTCTTAGTTTAATACTGGTATACTTACTCATTAGGTGTGTAAAATAAAGTATAAATACGAATAGCCCATATCAATCTAATTGTACTTATTCGCTTTGTTGGTAGCAGTTATCTGGGGTAATAATTAGAAAAACAAGTTATCTAATAAGGTATTCTTATATAGATAAGGTTGGTTGTTATTAAAATAATTATTATTTATTTACAATTGGCTGAAGATAACTGCTTAAGTATATTTTGGGGCGAAATTATTAGGTCATTTTGGTCAATTGGCTTGTTATTGAATAAATGAGAGCTTAGTAATATGAATATCATAAAGTTGCTCACAATTTTATTGTTAACTGGGGGCTCTTTTATCTTAGGTGTGACATTGAACTATACCCCTACACCTGATCTTGTGAAAATGGCTAAGAGTAGCGTTGAAGACTATTTATCTTATCCAGAATCTGCTTCATTTAAAAATGTGAAATATAATTTTATTCGCCAAACTGCGGATAAAGGGGATTTAGGTTATGTATGTGGCGAAGTGTTTCGAGTTAAGAATGCAAGGCTAGAAGGCTATAAAAAATTCATTGTGAAAGCTTACAGTGATAAACAAGGGAAGGTCTCCTTGTCTATTCCAATGGTCGAGGGAGATTACGATTTGGTACCAAAGGAAATGGTCGATTCGTTATGGACAAGATATTGCTTCTAAAAGTGAGCTATAGCGCAGGTTTTTCTATTAAATTAAGCTCGATAAGCAAAACGAATTCTATTAAAGAAAGCCGGTTTACGGCTTTCTTTAGTCCAAATATTACTTGAGTGTCATATCAACGTGATTAACCTTTTAATTCTCTAGCACATTGTTGCAAATGCAAGAAAGAGGCGAATCTTGTATCATGGCGGTTTTTATATGCTTCATTGGTTTGGTAGGTTAAGTCGATAGCACTAAATTGGTCCATAGCTTGCGAGACATCTTCACAGACTTTCCCTGCAACGGCACCAAGGATAGCAGAACCTAGCAATACTGGTTCACTGGCTTGTGTTGAAATCACAGGAACGCCACAAGCATCAGCAAGTAGCTGGCGGATCAACGGGTGCTGTCCTGCACCGCCACTAACAACAATATTTTCAATAGCAGCACCAGATTTTGCTTGTGCTTCAATGATTTGTCGTAATCCATAGCCAATTCCACACAGACCAGCAACATAGAAAGAAAGTAAATTTTCCATGCTGTTATCCATGGTTAATCCAGCAATGACAGCTCTGGCATGAGGGTCAGCAAAAGGTGCTCGATTCCCTAAAAATTCAGGAACCACATGTATTTTTTCAGCTAGTTCAACAGACTGTGATGGTGACGATGATTTTTCTAATACTAAATCCGCTAACATCACAGGCAAGGGTTTACCTTGCTCTTTTGCCGTAAGTTTTGCTTGTACTGAAGCGGGATGTAAGGAAAGTAACTGGTCAATTGCAGCACCAGCCGCACTTTGGCCTCCTTCATTTAGCCACATGCCCGGTACCATTGCACTGAAATACGGACCCCATACACCCGGTATAAATACGGGTTCTTTAGTCGTTGTCATCGTGCATGAAGATGTGCCAAATACGTATGCCATATTAGCGGTTGCATCACCATTTACGCCAACGGTACCAATACCGCCTGCATGAGCATCTATCATGCCTGCAGCGACAGGTGTCCCTGCTAGTAATCCCATTTGTTGGGCTGCGGTTTCCGTTAAGCCTTCACCACAAGGCGTTCCTGGTTCTACAATAAGCTGACCAATACGTGCGAAGTTTTCATCGGCAAGTTCAGATAGACCAATCTGTTGAAAGTAGCCTGCATCCCAACGTTTTTCATGGGCAAGATATGTCCACTTACAGGTGACTGTGCAAGTTGAGCGAGCTAAGGAGTTAGTTGATTTCCAAGTTAAAAAATCGGCTAAATCAAAAAATTGCCATGCGTTATCATAGGATTGACGTAAATTTTCTTTTAGCCATAAAATCTTAGGCGTTTCCATTTCGGGCGAAATCTTACCGCCAACATAGTTTAGAACAGGGTGCTTTAATTGATTAATGCGCTCAGCTTGTTCTGTTGCACGGTGATCCATCCAAACAATAATATTGCGCTCAGGGTCATTCGATGGGCTAACCGTAATAGGATGTTTATCTGAACCAATGACAACCAGTGAGCAGGTTGCATCAAAGCCAATACCTGCAACTTGTTGTGGTTTTACTGTTGATGATGCTATCGCTTGCTTGACACAATAACAAACCGCTTCCCAAATTTCGTTACTTGATTGCTCAGCGAAATTGGCGTTATCACGGAAGAGCGTAATATCGCGTTTGGCAGATGCTAACATATTGCCGGACATATCAAAGACCCCGGCGCGTGCACTGCCTGTGCCAACATCGATACCAATAACGACTTTATCGTTATCTTTTAATCGTGCATGTGAATTATTCATTTTCCCTCCAAGGTGCTAACTGCAATGAATTGCGAGGTGACAAGTTAGAGATCAACACTGTTTGGCACAATAACAAGGTCACGAATAGTGACATTGCGTGGGCGAGTTAGCATAAATAATACGGCTTCAGCGACTTCAATCGGTTGCATTAAGCTACCATTTGCCAGAGCTTCTTCCATTTTTTCTTTCGGCCAATCATCGAGTAAGGCTGTCACTACAGGGCCAGGTAATACCGCACCAACACGGATACCATGTTCAGAAACTTGGCGGCGAGTTGAATGGACGAAGGCTTGGACAGCAAATTTTGATGCGGTGTAAATTGGCTCCCAGATCACTGGGACTACACCTGCAATTGAGCTGGTGAATAATACATCACCTGATTTTTGGGCAATAAAATGAGGTAGCACTGCGCGAACACAACGGAAGGCCGCATTAATGTTTAAGTTTAAAACTTTATCCCATACATCTGGGTCACCCTCAGCAACAGGGCCGCCAATATAAGCACCGGCATTAGCATGGAAAATATCTAAGCCGCCTGCTTTTTGTAAGATGGCATCTAGCATTCCATCAACTTGTTCTGGCTTCATTAAATCGACTACTAATGGAATCGCATTTTCACCTAGTTCCTCAACAAGTTGGTTTAATCGCTCTTCAGCACGGTCAATTAGAACGACTTTTGCACCCGCCTTGATCAGTGTACGTGCGCATTCAAGCCCGATACCTGAGGCAGCTCCGGTAATTGCTGCGACTTTGTTCTCAATAGAAATAGCCATAATTTACTCCAATCGGATATTTTAGCGAAATGTAAGAATGAAAAGCGTCTGAAATTAATGAAACAGCAATGAGTCACAACAATGGATAGGTGGCTACATGCGATGGATTGATAGTATTTATTTTGCAGTTTATCAACTCATGCATCATCAATTTCAATTTTGCTCAATCGATGTAGCAGTATTGCGACTTTTCGACTTTGGTGTCAAGCTAGTAAAAAATGGAGATAAGAATCTGTGACAAAGATCAGACAAAATAAGAAAACAACGATCTATGACCTTGCCGAATTAGCTGGGGTTTCAGCGAGTGCAGTGAGTGCAATACTCAACGGTAATTGGCAAAAAAGGCGAATTAGCGCACAACTTGCGGAAAAAGTGATCCGCATCGCCGAAGAACAAAATTATGCAGTTAACAAGCAAGCCAGCTTATTGCGCAGTAATAAATCCAAAATAATTGGTATGTTGGTTCCGAAGTATGACAACCGCTATTTTGGTTCGATTGTCGAGCATTTTGAAGAAATGGCGCGTGAAAGGGGGCTGTTTCCTATTATTACTTGTACGCGGCGTGACCCAAAGTTAGAAATAGAAGCTGCACGCGCAATGATTTCTTATCAGGTTGATTGGTTGATTTCAACAGGGGCAACGAACCCAGATAAAATTACTGAAATTTGCCAAGCTTCGGGGGTTTCGACCTTAAATTTAGACTTACCGGGCTCGTTGGCGCCTTCGGTTATTTCAAATAACTATCTTGGCGCAAAAAATTTAACCCAACGTATTTTAAGCAAAAATAAGTCTCAAACATCAATAAATGAAGCCTTAATTTTTATTGGTGGTCGTGAGCATGACCACAATACACGTGAACGTATTCGTGGGTTTATTGATGCGCATAATGAAAAAGGTATCACGGTTCCACAAGAAAATATTTTGGCTTGTGGTTATGCCCCCGAAAAAGCTGAAAGAGCACTCTCACAGTTTTTTGAACAGAATAATGATGATCCACAGAAAATAGTGAAATGCGGTTTGTTTATTAATTCAACTATTTCATTAGAAGGGGTTATTGATTGGTTAGGTAAACAGGGCTATATCGGCTCACAGCAACCCCACTTAGGCTGTTTTGACTGGGATCCTTTTGTTGCACTTTTAGGTAATGACATCGAAATGGTTAAACAGGATGTGCCAACGATGTTAAATCATATTTTTAAGTTGATAGATAATGAAAATAGCAAAGCACAATTAATTGAAGTGTTACCTGTGGGGGTGGTTAAAGAGTGATATTAAGAAAGTGCCACTTATCGTTGATGACCAATAAGCGGCGGAAGGTTATTGTTTATTCAGAGTTGTAACCAATAATTGGTGGCGTTGGTTATAGAATTTTGTATAGGTCATATACCCAGCCAGTATGGTTGAAAGGCTTGCTGTACCTAACAACATAAAAGTCACCATAATCTGGTATTTAACAGCTTGTAATGGGTCAACTCCAGCGAAAATCAACCCAGACATCATGCCCGGTAAGCTGACAATTCCCACTGTTTTGGCAGAATCTACCGTTGGGATCAATGATGCTCGGATACTGTCACGAATAATAGCAGTGGAAGCAACTTTGGGCGTTGCCCCTAAACTAAGCATTTCTTGAATTTGTTGTTGCTGGCTTGAAAACCGTTGACCAAGGTTATTAAAGCATAACCCTACCGCAATCATGGCGTTACCCGCAATCATTCCAGTAATAGGAATTACCTGCATAGGCGTAAATGCGATGGCATTGGTTAATATCAGAATTAACAATGTAAGAAATGTGCCAGAGGTAATGGCAATTAATGCAGTAACATAAATTTTATCAATATATTTGCTTCTTTTCTTAGCGTTCCACGCAGCATTGACACAAATAAACATTACCAATGCAATCGTGAGCAATTCGTGATCAACATTAAAAATATATTTTAGAATGTAGCCAGCGATCAATAGTTGAATAATCGCTCGGCAAGTACTCCAGATAATATCTTTTTCAAGGGATAGTTTTTCTTTATGGCTAATAAAAATAGCCACGAGGACTAACAGGATTGAAAAGGTTAAGGATTCATTGGAAATAGTTGGTTGATGCACTGTGATATCCTATGATTCGTTGTGATGAACAGGAAGGGTGATAACTTCATTGGTATGAGCGATTTCATCTTGGTCATGAGTTACCCATAGCACGCCTATTTTTTTGTTACTCGTTAAATGATGGATAAATTCATTTACGATAATTTTGTTTTCTTCATCTAGGGCACTGGTGATTTCATCTAATAGTAAGACTTGCGGAAGAAATTGTAAGTTTCTAATAAGAGAAATACGCTGTTTTTCTCCTCCAGAGAGTTCATTGATCCCTTTATCCAAAATAGATTCATGTAGAGAAAATTGGTGCAAATCACTGATGACTTTGTCTTTATTAAATGGCAACTTTCGAATTTGATAGGGAAAAACGAGGTTGTCATACACAGCTTGCCCAAATAAAGTGGGCGTTTGAGTACAGTAAGAAACCTGCTGACGATAAGTTTCTGGGAGGATGGTATTGATATCTTTCCCTTGAAACTTAATCGTTCCTTGAGTGGGTGAAATTAACGAGGCCACTATTTTTAATAAGGTACTTTTACCGCAGCCGGAAGGACCCGTAATCAGTTTAAAGTCGCCTGCCTGTAAGTTAATCTGCACATTATCAAGAATTGTTTTTTGCTCAATGCTATAGCCAATGTTACTAAGTTGTAATAGCAAGTTGCTTTGTTCCATATTATCAATGACCTATAAATTAAGTGCGCAGCATTTAGTGTAAATGATATTCATTCAATATCTTACTCAATAATACAGCGCTGATATTGTTCAATATCAATTTAGATATAACTAATATTATGCGCCAATTAATTGAAAAATTATAGGGGAAGAAAAAATACACTTCTAATGAAGTAGGACAACGTAGATGAGTTCTAGGAAAGATTTGTACAGTTGAAAATAAAGCACAAATAATCATTCAAATTATTATTTTGAACATATGTGCATTCAGAATTTAGGATGGTATTTAATTTGAGAGATATCTCTTTTTTTTACATAAATAATATAGAGTTTAACTAGTGATGATATTATATTAATAATACCAAGTAATCTAATCTGCACTTAATATTTTGTTGTCTCTCTAAGGCAACACTATATTTATTTCATCTATATATTAAATATCACATCATGACATTAAGGAATTAAAATGAAAAAATTTAGTGGCTATAACACCAACTTTTCACTTGATGGCAAGGTCGCTTTAATTACAGGGGGAGCTGCAGGCATTGGGTTGGCGATTGCTCAACTGTTTGTTGAAAAAGGGGCTAAAATTGCCTTAATTGATAAGTCAGATAAAGTAGTGAAAATTGCGGAGAAATTAAAAAATTCAATTGGTATTCAATGTGATATAACAAATTCTGAGGCGGTTTCTCAGATGGTAAAACAGGTTGTTGAGCATTATGGTACATTAGATATTGTCGTCAATAGTGCTGGAATTGTAGCGCTTGCTCCCGCTGAAAATTTAAGTGAGTCAGACTGGGATTTAACCATGAACGTGAATTTAAAAGGGACTTTTTTGGTTTGCCAATCTGCAGGTAATGTCATGATTAATAATGGAAAAGGGAAAATTATTAATATGGCGTCACAAGCAGGCGTGATTGCCTTAGACCAACATGCCGCCTATTGTGCGAGTAAAGCAGCGATTATTGGTTTAACCCAAGTATTAGCACTTGAATGGAGCCCTAAAGGGATACAAACCAACGCCATTTCACCAACTATTGTGATGACAGAACTGGGCAAAAAAGCGTGGGAAGGTGAAAAAGGTGATGAAATGAAAGAAAAAATTCCTGCAAGGCGTTTTGCGGAACCGTCCGAAATTGCCGCATGTGCATTATTTTTGGCCAGTGATGCATCCGATATGATCACCGGACATAATTTGGTTATTGATGGTGGCTACAGTATCCAATAGTGATATTTAATAATAATGAATAAAGTGAGTATGAGTAGCTACTCGCTTTATTTATTATTGATGATTTTATTTAAATAAAAAATAAGCCAAATAACATAGGTATTATTTGGCTTGTAATAGAAAATTACAAAGTAGGATAACAGATATTAATTATTGCTATATCAATTAATCATTAGGTTTTAATAATGAAAGCGACATAGTAATAAGCTTTTCTACGGTGAAACCAAAATATTCAAATAATTGGTTTGCAGGAGCTGACTCCCCAAAGCTATTCATTCCCATGACCAATCCATCAATTCCTACATATTTACGCCAGTAATCACTGATACTGGCTTCGATAGCAATACGGTGCCGAACGTGATTGGGTAAAACGCGCTGTTGGTACTCTAAGGGTTGTTGGTCAAAGGTATCTGTTGAAGGCATCGAAATAACATTCACATTAAACCCTTGTTCAGTCAGTTGTTTCCAAGCTTCAACCGCTAATGTGACTTCAGAGCCTGTGGCAATTAATAGTAATTCAGGGTTTTCACTATTACTGCGCAAAATATATCCACCATATGCAATATTGGCGAGTTGTTCAGTTGTTCGCGAATATTGTATTAGGTTTTGCCGCGATAATATCAAGGCGGTTGGCGTATGTTTCGCTAAGATAGCTTGTTGCCAAGCCACCGCTGTTTCTACTTGGCAACAAGGGCGCCAGACTGACAAATTAGGTGTTGCACGTAGTGAAACAAGTTGCTCAACAGGTTGGTGCGTTGGGCCATCTTCACCTAATCCAATGGAATCGTGAGTATAAATGAGTATTTGGGGCAATTTCATTAATGCGGCCATTCTCACGGCATTTTGCGCATATTCAGAGAACATCAAAAAAGTTGCTGTGTAAGGGCGAAAACCGCCGTGTAATGCAATTCCATTAGCAATGGCGGTCATACCAAACTCTCTGACGCCATAGTGAATATAGTTGCCTGAAGGCTGTTCATTAATTGGCAGTGACCCAGACCAATAGGTGAGGTTGCTTGGGGCTAAGTCTGCGGAACCACCGATTAATTCAGATAAAACAGGGCCAATAATATTGAGTGTATTTTGTGACGCTTTACGTGTAGCTATAGTTGCAGGGTTTTCATTTAATTGTTGAATGAAGTTATCAATGATATCTGTAAATTTTTCAGGAAGTTGATTGGATAATCGCTGCGTTAGCTGCTCGGCAAGTTCTGGGTATTGTTTGGCATATTCTCGTAATGCTTGCTCCCAACGTAATTGCTGCTCAGCACCACGTTCTAGGGCATTCCAAGGTTGGTATATTTCATCAGGGATCACAAAAGGCGGATACGCCCAACCGAGTTGTTGGCGAGTCAGTGTTATTTCATCTTGTCCGAGAGGAGCACCATGAGAATCTGCGGTACCGGCTTTATTGGGCGAACCATAACCAATCGTGGTTCTGCAAATAATGAGGGTTGGTTTCGAGGTTTGTTGGCGAGCTTGTTCAATGGCCGCTTTGATTGCAGGCCGAGAATGGCCATCGACTTGGCGAATAACATGCCAGCCATAAGCTTCAAAACGCTTTGCGGTATTATCAGTAAACCAACCTTGAGTATTACCATCAATAGAAATACGGTTATCATCATAAAAGGCAATGAGTTTATTGAGTTTTAGCGTCCCTGCTAATGAACACACCTCATGAGAGATCCCCTCCATTAAGCAGCCATCACCTAAAAATGTGTAGGTATAGTGGTCGACAACGGGGAAACCAGAGCGATTAAACGTAGCAGCCAACGTTTTTTCTGCTATTGCCATACCAACCGCGTTGGCAATGCCTTGGCCTAAAGGACCTGTAGTGGTTTCAACGCCGGGGGTATAGCCTAATTCAGGATGACCCGGTGTTTTGGAATGGAGCTGACGGAACTGTTTTAAATCGTCGATAGATAAATCATAGCCCGTTAAATGAAGCAAGCTATAGAGCAGCATTGATGCATGGCCGTTTGACAAGACGAAACGGTCACGATTAGGCCAATTCGGGTCAGCAGGGTTGTGCTGTAAGTAATCTCGCCATAGGACTTCGGCAATATCAGCCATTCCCATTGGGGCGCCGGGGTGGCCTGAGTTGGCTTGCTGTACGGCATCTATTGAAAGAAATCGAATGGCATTGGCTAATTTATTTTGTGGTTGAGTGGACATTACAAAGCTCCCAAAGTAAAAGCGCCTAAAGTAAAACTAACGTTCCCCATTTTCATACTCACTGATTCGAGCCACTTTCGGCGCTGACCGTCCCCCTTCATAATGGGAAGCCAGCCATGTGTCGACAATGGTTTTAGCCAGTTCAGGGCCAATCACACGGGCACCAAAGGTAATAATTTGTGCATCATTACTTTTTTGTGCTCGTTCAGCGGAGTATGTGTCATGGCACAGTGCTGCTCGAATGCCTGTGACTTTATTAGCAACAATGGACATACCAATTCCGGTACCACAAATTAAAATACCGCGCTGGTGTTTACCTTGTACGATTGCAGTTGCAACAGCGTGGGCAACATCAGGATACATTTCATCTGCAACCCCAGTATTTAAGCAGTAATCAGTCACTTCAATGTTTAATTCTGCTAAGTGAGCCTTAATCAAATCTTTCATTTCAAATGCAGCGTCATCTGCACCAATAGCAATAGATAGCATGATAGAGATCCTTATTCTTGAACAAAAGTTCATTAATCAATCAAATGTACTATTTAGAAAATAGGATCTTATGAACAAATAATCAATAGGTGAACATATGTTTTTATTTTTGTGATGATGAATTCTGTGATCTACAGCTTCAAATTTAATTTTTTTTGCCAAAAATGTAAAAAATAGGCGTTTCAAGGCGATTTTATAAGAATTTTTGCACTGAATCACACTTTGACAATCTGACTATGGGCAAGGATGAAGAAAAGAAGGTATGGTTAATTTGTATCTTCATTGAACTTATGTTCATTTTACAAACCGCCGAGGATAGAACTATGTGTGAACACTGTGATTCAAAAGCAACGATGAGCGAAAGCATTCCAGAAAAAATGAAAGCCGTGGTTGCTTATGCACCAAAAGACTACCGTTTAGAAACTGTCGATGTCCCTAAAATTAGTGAAGAAGAAATTTTGGTTCGCGTAGAAGCTTGTGGTATCTGCGCGGGTGATGTGAAGGCTTTTGAAGGTGCGCCAAGCTTTTGGGGGGATGCAGAGCAGCCCGCTTATATCAAGGCACCGATGATCCCAGGGCATGAATTTATTGGCCATGTCGTAGGCTTTGGTTCAAAAGTTGAAGGTTTTGCATTAGGTGACCGTGTTATTTCTGAGCAAATCGTACCTTGCTGGGAATGCCGTTTCTGTAAACGCGGTGAATACTGGATGTGTGAGAAGCATGACTTGTATGGTTTCCAAAACAACGTGAACGGCGGTATGGCGCAATATATGAAGTTCACCAAAGAGGCCATTAACTACCATGTACCTGTTGAGATGCCAATTGAAGACGCTATTTTAATTGAACCTTACGCCTGTTCTTTACATGCGGTGCAGCGTGCCAATGTCAAATTGGGTGATGTCGTCGTGCTTTCGGGGGCGGGAACATTAGGCCTAGGCATGATTGGTGCAATTAAAAAATCCGGTGCAGGCAAGTTAGTCGTTCTGGATTTATTTGATAAACGTCTTGAATTAGCAAAAGAATTTGGTGCTGATATCGTATTAAACCCTAAACGTGATGATGTAGATAAAATTGTCAAAGAGATGACTGAAGGTTATGGCTGTGACATTTACATTGAAGCGACTGGGGCCCCTAAATCGGTAGAGCAAGGTCTTAAGATGATCCGTAAATTAGGTACTTTTGTTGAGTTTTCTGTATTTAAAGACCCTGTGACCGTGGATTGGAGCATTATCAGTGACCGCAAAGAACTGGATTTATTAGGTTCTCACCTTGGCCCATATTGCTACCCGTTAGTGATTGAAGGCATTGGTAATGGTGATTTCCCAACTAAAGGGGTGGTGACGGATATCTTACCTTTAGATAAATTTGCGGAAGGTTTTTCGATGATGGCGAAAGGTGACCCGCACATTAAAGTGGTTCTCGACCCAAACCTGTAGTGCTGTAGTGGGTTGAAAAAAATACGAAATTAAAAATATAACGATAAAAATTGGACCTGAATAAATGTCACCCTACCAAGGCTTGTTATTCAGGTCCTAACCCAGCGAACAAGCACTGAGGTCAACAATATGATAATCAATAAACTGTCTAAAGTAACGGGGTTTTCACCAAAGTTACTACTTGGCTATTTTGGCGTCCTGATCTTTATGATGGGGGAAGGGCTTGAACAAGGCTGGTTGTCGCCTTTTATTATTAGCCGTGGAATGAGTATTGAAGAGTCTTCATTACTGTTTAGTGTGTATGGTTTTTTTGCTGCTGTCGCCGCGTGGTTATCCGGTGTGTTGGCTGAAATTTATACTGCTCGTCGTGTGATGATTTTTGGTTTTGTGATGTTTGTGATTGGCTCGGTTATTTTCTTATCTGTTGGTTTACCGAGTAACAGCCTGTCTATCATGATCCCAACCTATGCGTTGCGTGGTTTTGGTTATCCAATGTTTGCCTACGGCTTCTTAGTTTGGGTGGCCTATGAGGCGCCAATTAAAAAATTGGGCTCTGCTGTCGGGATCTTCTGGTTTGTTTATAGTGGCGGACTCGGTGTTTTAGGGGTGATGTATTCGAGTTATGCGCTGCCAATTTTAGGTGAAATGGCAACGTTATGGAGTGGACTAATTTTTGTCACTATCGGGGCATTTATTGCTATCGCGCTTAACCGCAACAAAGCGGGAGATACACCGGACTCACCGAAAGAAAAAGTTTCACTTAGCTATGTGTTTAAAGGGATCACGATTGCGTTTGAAAACCCAAAAATTGGTTTAGGTGGCATTGTTCGTACTATTAATACCTCTGCAGCGTATGGTTTTGTGATCTTCATGCCAATGTTTCTTGCCGACTTTGGTTTTTCCCGCACAGAATGGTTACATATCTACGCAGCACTTTGGACAGTAAACATCGCTTTTAATCTGATCTTTGGCGTTGTCAGTGACCGTATCGGTTGGCGCAATATTGTGATTTGGTTTGGTTGTGTCGGCTGTATGGTTTGTACCTTAATGTTTTATTACGTGCCTTATTATTTTGGGCACAATTATACCCTGATGATGATAGCCGCTGGCTTATTTGGTGCATGCCTCGCTGGATACGTACCACTTTCAGCCATCATGCCGAGTTTAGCGCCTGAAAATAAAGGTGCAGCAATGTCAGTCCTTAATTTAGGGGCAGGGTTAAGCACTTTTGTCGGTCCTGCATTAGTTGGGCTCTTTATTAGTAGTGTAGGTGCTTTTGGCGTGATTTGGATTTTCTCGGGGCTCTATTTATTTAGTGCGATATTGATGAAATTTATTACTGTGCCGGCTGAATTACTTGAAAAGTCGGCAGAGATGCAGCTAACACCAGAAAATAAGTAAATGAGGGAATTATGAACAGAATCATTAATGAACCTGATCTTGTTGTTGAAGATGCCATTCAAGGCTATTTGAAAGCGCACCCTGAATATTTTGCGCAGACTGATAATGCGCGCGTATTAAAATACCCAAAAGCACCAATACAAGGGAAAGTGGGCATTGTTACTGGTGGTGGCTCCGGCCATGAACCTGCATTTTTAGGCTATGTGGGCGAAAACATGTTAGATGCGGTGGCAATTGGTGAAATTTTCTCCTCGCCAACCGCTGGGGCATTTTTAGATGCGTTCAAAGCCGCAGACAGTGGGGCGGGCGTTGCTTGTTTATATGGTAATTATGCAGGCGATAACATGAACGTCAAAATGGCGATGAAAAAAGCTGAAAAAGCGGGCATGAAAGTTAAAACCGTGGTTGCTACCGATGACGTCGCTTCAGCCCCTGCGAGCGAGAAAGAAAAGCGCCGTGGTGTCGCGGGTGAAATACTCATGTGGAGAGTGGGTTCTGCCGCAGCAAGTAAAGGTTATGATTTAGACGGCGTGATTAATGCGGCACAAAAAGCGATTAATAACTGCCATTCTATTGGTGTTGGGCTAACGTCTTGTACCATTCCTGCGGTGGGTCATCCAAATTTTCATATTGAAGATGGGATGATGGAGCTCGGTATTGGCCACCATGGTGAGCCAGGCATTGAAATCATGCCAATCCAGTCTGCAGCGCAAATGGCACAAACTATGTTAACGCCAATCTTAGATGATATGCAGGCAAAACAAGGTGATGAAGTCGTCGTATTGGTTTCAGGATTAGGTGCCACACCCGTAATGGAATTGTATATCTATTATGCAGAGGTTGAAAAACAACTCAGCGAAAAAGGCGTGCGTATTGTTCGTAACTATGTTGGTAACTATTTTACGTCATTAGAAATGATGGGGGTAACGCTGACATTAATGAAAGTGGATGATGAATTGAAAGCATTGATGGATGTCCCTGCATATTCATTGGGTCTAACACAGGTCAAATAAGGAGACAACTATGCAAGTTATTTCAACGGGCAACGGCAAGGAAATTACCCTTGATTTAGTGAACATTATTGTTTCTAACCGTGAATACCTCAGCGATATTGATGGAGCAATAGGGGATGGAGACCATGGCATCAATATGGCAAAAGGTTTTAATCTATGCGCTAAAGCAATCGCGGACCGTGAATTATCACTCAGTGAAGGCTTTGAAGAGATTTCTGATGCCTTGATGGAAGGTATTGGCGGTTCAATGGGGCCACTTTATGGCAGTTTCTTTATGGGAATGTCAGACAGCATTTCAGGGAAAAATGAGTTATCGCAACAAGATTTTCTTGCTATGTTGAAAAATGGGCTATCCGAACTGCAAGACATCAGCAGTGCAACAGTGGGTGACAAGTGCCTAATGGATACATTGATCCCTGCGGTTAATGCCTTTGAAGAGGCAACAAAAGCAGGGAAAAACTTTAAACAAGCGCTTGATGCGATGCAGGCCGCTGCAGTTGCAGGCCGTGATTCCACGGTAGATTTAGTGGCTAAAATTGGCCGTGCAAGCCGCCTTGGTGAGCGTTCAAGAGGCGTGTTAGATGCAGGCGCGACTTCTTGTTGTTTATTATTATGCCAATTAGCGCAAAGTGTTGAAAAACAGAGCGCATTAACCAATGCATAATTGTTTTATATAACTCTTTTCGTGGATATATAGTCAAAAACCATTGCTATATATCCACTCTCTTTTATAACTCACTTATTAATTGCCACTAGAAACGCTATACTAAAACCTTATCATCCTTGTTGCGATTAACACCAATAAAGAGGAAACCACTATCTTATGGATAGATCACAAACATCTTCCGAAATCGAGCTACTGACTGAAATTGCGATAGCTTATTATCGCGATGAAATTACTCAGGAAGAGATCGCCAATAAGTTTGGTATATCGCGAATTAAGGTGGGGCGCTTACTTAAGCGAGCAAAAGAAGAAGGTATTGTTGAGATCAATGTTCGCTATCATCCTATTTTTAGCACTCAGCTAGAGCAACAGCTACTTTCTCGTTTTCCGATTTCCCGTGCGTTGATTGCCCTCGATCATCCCGATGAAGAAGAACAACGCTATCAAGTTGGCACACTTGTCGCTAATTATTTATCGACAACATTACGTGACAATATGATAGTCACCGTCGGTCAGGGGCGAAATGTCGCGGTGGTAGCCGATAGCGGCGGGGCCGTTCCTGAAAAAGATTGCCGTTTTATTTGCGGAATCGGCGGAACACACCGGCCTGGCGACTCTATCAATGCGGACCATATCAGCCGTCGCTTAGCGAAGAAATTTGGCGGAACCAGTGAAACCCTATACGCCCCTGCTTATGTTGAAAATAACGAATTAAAGCAATCTTTTATGAAAAATGGGACCATTAAGGAAACCTTAGATCGCGCCCGTAAAGCGGATATTGCCTTAATTGGTATTGGCGATATGAATGAAGATAGCTATATGGTCAAACTAGGCTGGTTTACACCGCGTGAAATTGTTGATGCGAGTTTGAATCAAGGGGTGATTGGCGATATCGCGGGTTATGATTTTTTTAATGCGCAAGGGCAACATGTTGATACGGTGATGAATGACCGAGTAATTGGCCTAAGCATAGAAGAACTCAAGAAAATTCCTTGTGTAATAGCGATTGCTTCCGAATCCTCCAAGGCCATGGCTATCATGGGGGCGCTGCGTACGGGGGCGATTGATATTATTGCAACGAGTGCGAGTAATGTGCGGACGATTTTGAAGATGTCCCAATAGCTCGTCATACTCCAAGCTGTAGCGTTGTTGACTACGTTCATTCGCATTAGTCACATACTTGTGTATGCTCCTAATGACTCATTTACTTGTCGCCTAGCTACAACTTGAATTATTTAGAGCTATTATTTGTCATACTTCAAGCTGTAGCGTTGTTGACGACACTCACTTATTCGTTTTCTGCTTAGTTATGACCCCTAACTATTTAGGGTATCTATTATAAAATAGGTTTGCATCAACTAATTAGTTGCCTTATTATTTTTATGTAAACCTTTGGGAGATGGCATTCCTCCTTATATAAAACCGCCCGTAGAGGGCTGATGATGCCTACGTTAACCTTTTCATTTGATGGGGTACGTAGGTATTATGTGCCCTAATTTAGGGCATAAATGATCTATACTCGTCATACTTCAAGTTACATGGGTGTTGACTGCACTGCGCTAGCCGAATCACATACTTGTGTATGCTCATCGGACTATCTTCGTTTGTCGCCTACATGTAACTCGAATTATTTAGAGTATAACTGGGAGACTTTCCTTTCATTTATCCCGCCAGACATTAAAGGAAGTTTCTATGTATGCCTCATTATTTGCAATTGCGATTGGTTCAGTGCTTGGCGGATGGCTAAGATGGTTTGTTAGCCTAAGACTCAATCACCTTTACCCAAATATTCCTCTAGGTACCGTTGCGGTCAATTTGGTTGGCGGCTTTGTCATTGGTTTTGCCATTTCGTACTTTGCCAATGCAAATATTAGCCCTGCCTATAAATTATTCATTGTGACTGGCTTCTGCGGCGCATTTACCACCTTTTCGACCTTTTCACTCGAAGTGTTGGTGCTAATCCAAGAAGGTAAATTGGGTTTCGCTATTAGCACCATTGCTATCCACGTAATTGGTGCCTTAATATTTACCTTGCTTGGTATGTTATGCCATCATTGGCTGACACAGGGATAATTTATTTATTCGCTAATAAATGATGCGCAGTGGCTTCATCGGTCACTAAACCTGTTACCCAACCGCCATTCATAACGGCTTGAATGGCTTTTGTTTTGTGTGCGCCACCCGCAAATGCGATCACAGGCTTATTTGGGGAGGGAAACAGCGGAACACTGGTGTGCGTGTCATCCAAAGCCGTAGAAAGTCGCTCACCGTTAGCTTGAATAAAATGCCCCAATAGCTCTGCGGCGACACCTTTTTCTAACAACATTTCCAATTGTTCATCCGTGACGAAACCTTCAGAATTGAGCGGGCATCCTTTACCGACTTCGCCAATACCAATAAAGGTAATATCTGCATTCAGGGCTTTTTCCGTGACTTCCTTATACACGCGATGTTGGCACCACATTGCTTTATCTTCTGGGCTATCAGCATAAAGTGGTGCAGGTAGAATATAGTGTCGGCATTGTAATTTTTCTGCAAAGCGTAATGGAATATCATAGCGTGTTGCTGAGCTATCACGGGCAATAGCGCCTATTAATGAAACACATTGGTGCTGAGAGGTTTCTAGGTAAGGAAGAGCGTCAATAATACTGCGTAATGTTCTGCCTGAACCGATACCAATAACTTGAGGTTTATCGGGTTCGATTAATTGCTCCATGAGCTCAGCACCTGCCACTGAAATCATGTCGAGTGTCGCTTCTGTATCTAGTTGCCCTGACGGGATGACAAAGCAATGTGTTAGGTGATACTTTTGCTGGATTTCATTAGCGAGTCTTAAACACTCCGTAATCGGGTGCGTGATTTGCACCTGAACCATACCTTGTTCTTTTGCTAATGAAATAAGGCGTTGGGCGACTTGTCTTGATAGCCCAAGTTCATGCGCAATTTCCTGTTGTGTTTTGCCTGCCACAAAATATAGCCATGCCGCACGTGCAGCTTGTTCCATTTTTTTTAATTCTTTCTGCATGAACATTCTCCTGCTGGTTTCGCTTATTGTAATTCTGGGCAATTGTTTATTAAAAGGGCAAAAGTCAATACTGTGAGCATTATCGCAGTAATTGTGATCAGATTGAAACTAAAATATAACAAACGGGCATATGCCCAAAAAAATAGCAATTATTTAATTTTAGGGTAAGGAGTCACAATGCTAAAGCAGAAATCAGTGTGGATGCACATCGGTGCTGGGTCATTTCATCGTGCTCACCAAGCGTGGTATTTGCACCGCTTGTGTCAACAAGGGGATGATAGTTGGTCAATTGCCTTAGGGAATATTCGCAATGATGCGAATGCATTGCTTGATAACTTAACCAAGCAAAATGGGGAATATACCCTTGAAACAGTTTCACCTGAAGGTGAGCGTCATTATGAAAAAATTACTTCAGTGCGCAAAGTATTGCATTGGGATGAGAATTTAAGCCAGTTAGTGGAACAAGGTTGTGATAAAGCAACACGTGTTATTGCTTTTACAGTCACAGAAGCGGGCTATTATTTAACCCCACAGCATGAGTTAGATGCAGAACAGCCAGACATTAAAGCAGATTTAACGGGCAAAATGAGCACGATATATGGTGCATTAACACAAATTTTACGTGCACGTTTAGCAGCTCATGGTGAACCTGTGACCTTGTTAAATTGTGATAATTTGCGCCACAATGGCGAACGCTTTAGACACGGCTTTTTATCGTTTTTACAATTAAAAGGTGAAACTGAGCTGTACCAATGGGTGAAAGAAAATACGCGTTCGCCGAATACCATGGTTGATAGGATCACGCCTCGCCCAACCCCAGATGTGGCTGAACGTGTAAAACAGCATACTGGTTGGGATGATAAAGCACCTGTTATGGGAGAGGCATTCATTCAGTGGGTGATTGAAGATGACTTTATTAATGGACGTCCTGCATTAGAAAATGTCGATGTAGAAATGGTTGAGTCCGTTTTACCTTGGGAAGAAGCGAAGATTCGTATTCTGAATGCAAGCCACAGTTGCATTGCTTGGGCAGGCACCTTAATCGGTTTGAGCTTTATTGATGAAAGCACCCGCCAATCTGCTATCAAACAAATGGCATGGAATTATGTGACACAAGATGTGATCCCGTCATTATCGCCGAGTCCTCTCGATTTAGAACAATACCGTGATGTGGTACTCGCACGCTTTAGTAATCCTTATATTCAGGATACTAACCAACGTGTAGCCGCAGATGGCTTATCAAAAATACCTGGTTTTATTACGCCAACACTCCAAGAATGCTATCAGCGTCAGCAGACTCCGGCTGCGACGGCTGTGCTGCCCGCTTTATTTTTCGTATTTTTACAGCGCTGGGCTCGTGGTGAATTACCTTATGAATATCAGGATGGTGTGTTGGATGTGGCACTATATCAAAAAATGATGAATAGCAGTGACGCATTGTCGCAATTTGTCTCAAGTGAAATGTTGTTCGGCTCACTCGCTCATTCTACGGAATTCCACGAATTGATGAGCAACACGGTTGAAAAAGTTGAAAATTGGCTCAAGTCACCTCAACAACCTCTGTAAGGAGAAAGGCGATGTACCTCGGAATTGACCTAGGCACTTCAGAACTTAAGGCCGTATTAATTAATGCTCAGGGCGAAATTGTTGCCTCAAGTCACATGGCATTAACAGTACAAAGGCCACATTCTCAGTGGGCAGAACAATCACCAGATAGTTGGTGGGAAGCCACTAACGCGGTTGCGGCTACCTTGCGCCAAAAAGCCCCAGAAGCATGGGCAGCGGTGAAAGCGATTGGTTTATCGGGCCAAATGCACGGCGCAGTATTATTAAACAGCGAGCACCAAGTACTTCGTGACTGTATCTTATGGAATGACACCCGCAGTGCGAAGGAATGTGAATGGTTAATGGCAAATCACCCTGAGTTTCTAACGATTGGTGCTAATTTAGTGATGCCAGGTTTCACGGCGCCCAAGTTATTGTGGGTCGCACGCCATGAACCAGAAATATTCAAACAAGTTGCTAAGGTATTGCTTCCTAAAGATTATTTACGTTGGAAAATGACTGGTCAATTTACCAGTGATATGTCTGATGCGTCGGGCACATTATGGCTAGATGTGGCTAAGCGTGATTGGTCTGATGAACTATTGGCTGCAACTAATTTAACTCGTGAACAAATGCCTTCTTTAGTTGAAGGCGCTGAAAAAAGCGGTGTGTTACGGGCGGATTTAGCTTCCCAATGGGGGCTTAGCGCCGATGTAATTATCGCTGGTGGAGGCGGTGATAATGCGGCTTCTGCTGTTGGTGTTGGTGCGGTTAATGACGGAGATGCTCTAATTTCTTTGGGCACCTCTGGCGTCATTTTTGTGGTTAATAATCAGCTACAAGCAGCACCACACCAAGGCGTCCATGCATTTGCTCATGCATTGCCAAATCGTTGGCACCAAATGAGTGTGATGTTAAGTGCTGCCAACTGTTTGCGTTGGCTTTGCCAGCTTCTTTCCACAACGGAAAACCAGCTAATGGATGAAGTGGGGCAATTGACCGATGACGAGAAGAAGCAAGCGCCAGTATTTTTGCCTTACCTATCAGGGGAAAGAACACCCCATAATGACCCTTACGCAATGGGCTCATTCTTTGCGTTAAAAAATGAAACAACGCGTGCTCAGCTTGGTTATGCGGTGATTGAAGGAGTGACCTTCGCTCTGGCGGATGGCATGCAGGTTTTAACGCAAACGGGAACGCAAATTAGCCAGTGTAGCTTAACAGGGGGAGGAGCACGAAGTCCTGTTTGGGCGCAGCTTATTGCTGATGTTATCGATATACCGATTGTGACTCACCCGGCGAGTTCGTCGGGGGCTTTAGGTGCGGCTCGTTTGGCATGGCTGGCGGACGGCGGTAATACAGAAACCGTGTGCCAAAAACCAGAAGTGCTGAGTACCTATTTACCACAAAAACAGTGCCAAACTTGGTTAAATCAACGGCTTGATGTTTTCCGTTTATTATACCAACAGCAAAAACAAGCAAGGGAATTATTGCCGCAGTAGGCGAGTGTGGCGGTGTTTCCCTACATATCACCGCCACGGTTATCTCTTCGCGATTGATTAAAATAACAAAATTAAAATGAGGAAACTGCAATGGAACAGAAGCAGTATTGGCTTGGTCTACCTAAGCATTTGTTCTGGGGTTTTATTGCCATCGCTATCTTTATGAGTGGTGATGGCTTTGAAATGGCTTTTTTATCAAAACATATTACTGATTTAGGGTTTACACCGGCGCAATCCGCGATGGTATTTACTGTCTATGGTTTAATGGCAGCCGTTGCGGCGTGGGCATCTGGTGTTGTGGCTGAAATTATCACCCCCCTAAAAGCCATGATGATCGGGTTTATTCTCTGGATTGTCATGCATGCCTTATTTATGGCATTTGGTCTCGGTATGAAAAGCTATACCTTGATGCTGTTATTCTATGGTATTCGTGGGCTGGCTTATCCATTGTTTATTTATTCATTTATGATGATGCTGGTGCAAGTCATCCCTCGAGCGCATCTTGCTGCGGCTACGGGTTGGTTCTGGGCGATGTACTCGGTAGGCATTGGTGTTATCGGCAGTTATCTGCCTAGTTTTTCAATCCCAATGATGGGTGAAACAGGAACATTATGGATGGCCATCGGTTGGGTCGCTATTGGTGGCGCAATTGCTTATTTTAGCCTACGTAACATTCCAGTTGATCGCTCCAAAGTTAATTTACCCATGAAAGATAAAATGGCTGAATTGTCGCGGGCTGCCACCATTTTATTTACCAACAAAGACATCTTTATGGCAAGTTTAATCCGCATTATCAACACTATTTCGTTGTTTGGTTTTGCAATCATCATGCCATTACTCTTTGTTGACCGCTTAGGGTTCACCATCTCTGAATGGTTACAGATTTGGGCGGTTTTCTTCTTTGTCACTATTTTTACGAATATTTTTTGGGGAATTGTTGGTGAACATATTGGTTGGATCCGCCAAGTCAGGTGGTTTGGGTGCCTAGGTATGGCAATATCCAGCTTAATGTTTTATTACTTACCGGTTTATTTTGGTCATAATTTTGCCATCGCATTAATACCCGCCATTTTATTAGGTATTTTTGTGGCTGCATTTGTTCCAATGACGGCGGTATTCCCAAGTATTGAGCCACACCATAAAGGTGCTGCGGTCTCAATTTATAACCTTTCAGCGGGGCTGAGTAATTTTGCTGCACCGGCAATAGCCAGTTTAGTATTACCTTTCTTTGATATTGTGGGTGTTGTTTGGGCATATACAGGTTTGTATATCTTTGCAGGAATACTGACATTCTTTATTAAAGTTCCACAACCCGGCTTTGAAAATAATCGCAAAATAAAACCAGCTAAGGTAGCGGCTGAACAACAAACTAGTCATTAAATTACTTTATCTATTACTCATTAAACCCTGTAGGTAGTGAATTATCTATGGGGTTTTTCTTTGTTTAAATAAACTTTATTGTCAAAACAAACTAAATTGGAGATGAAGGGATATCATCCTTTTCAACAGCAATATAAAGAGAAACGGTTTAAAAATAAAATAAAGTAGAATATTTCCTATAAATAGAAATATTGGTCATATTTATAAGGTGATTTTTCATCTTATTACGATATTTATTGAAAATACAGCCATGGACAATAGAATATAATTTCATAGATTAAAAAATAAACTATAGTTGATTTGTTTGTAAATAATAAGTTAAATGACATAAAATATTAGCTTATAAACCTGCATTTAGAGAATATTAAGGTGCTTGACCCCTTTCAATGTTATATCTGACTATTTAGTTCACTGCATACCTTTATTCCAAGCTGTTTAAATCCTGTTTAGCTCTCTATACATCTGAATTTTCGGTGTTATGATGAATTTTGTTGCAATTTCGTGTATTTGTAGCGAAATACTCTCTATATTGGTGTTTTGTTGCGCCAAATAAAATTTATAATCTAACCTTAATTAAAATTAATAGTTTTAAATACCAAAAAATAATCTAATAAAAAAAGATAAGTGCGGGGAAAAAGTTATGTCACAGATGTTAGCTCTGTTTCTGATAGTGGGGATATTATATATTGGGGATGCTATAGCCGTTAGAACTAAGGCTTGGATCCCCTCCGTATTTGTATGCGCAGTGCTCTTTCTTTTAGGTTATTGGACTATTTTCCCGAAAGATATTGTGAGTATTGCCGGTATTCCTCAAGTAGTTGCGGTTACCTTAATGTATTTGTTAATTACAAATATGGGAACCTTATTATCGTTAAAAGAATTGTTGCGCCAATGGAAAACTATTCTTATCTCCTTAGCTGGGATTTTAGGCATTATTTTCTTGACCTTTATTGTCGGTATTGCCTTATTTGATTTAAATACTGTATTAGTTGCAGTTCCTCCGTTAGTTGGTGGAATCGTTTCTTCGCTAATTATGTCAAAAGGTGCCGCTGAGGCAGGTTTAGTTGACCTTTCGGTTTTCGCTATTTTAATTTACGTTATGCAGGGGTTTGCAGGTTATCCACTCACTGCCGTGATGTTAAAAAAAGAAGGGCGTCGAGTTCTAGAAAAATATCGCAATGGCCAATGGCAAGAAACATTATCTGTTGATGGCGCAAAAGATGTTGAAGTTAAAGCAGTGGTATCTGAAGATGAAATGCCACGTATGTTCAAGAAAATCCCTAACCACTATAACACCAGCTATTTTAAATTCTTACGCTTAGCTGCGGTAGGGTATTTGGCTTATTTAGCCTCATCTTTTGCAGCCCCTTATGTGAGTATTAGCCCATTTGTATTGTGTTTATTATTTGGTGTTATTGCCTCTTCGTTAGGTTTCTTAGAAAGACAACCATTACAAAAAGCCAATGGTTTTGGGTTCGCCATTATGGCCTTAATGTTATTTATCTTCGATACATTAAACCATGCGACTCCTGATATGTTATTGCGTCTAGTTTATCCGATGGTGGTGTTAATTAGTGCAGCGGTTATTGGAATGTACCTTGCATCATGGGTGGTTGGTAAAATATTAGGCGTTACCAAAGAAATGGCGTTTGCTGTTGCTCTAACGGCTTTATATGGTTTCCCTGCTGACTACATCATTACTAACGAAGCGATCAACGCATTAACGAAAGATGAAAAAGAACGCCAAGTATTAACTAGCCATATGTTAGGGCCGATGCTAGTTGGTGGCTTTATTTCTGTGACCATGGTTTCTGTTGTATTAGCAGGTATTATGGTGGCTTATATTGTTCCAATTGCAGGGTAAAAAATAATGGAAACAAGTACTTCAAGAATTCAGCGTCATTTAGAACAGTTAGCAGAATACACCGCAACACCGGGGCAGGGCACTACTCGGATGAGCTATAGCGAACAAGATAAACAAGCGCGTGATTACTTAAAACAAGAAATGCGCGCTTTAGGATTACAAGTTCGAGAAGATGCTATTGGTAATATTTATGGGCGCTTAGAAGGCCAGCAACCTGATTTGCCTGTGGTGATTGTGGGTTCTCATTTTGACTCTGTTCCTCATGGCGGGGCATTTGATGGCCCGGCAGGGATTGTTACAGGTTTGGATGTCGTAGCGCGTATTCGCGAACAAAACTTAACTCCGAAATATCCCTTAGAAGTCATTGCCTTGGTTGAAGAGGAAGGGACCAGTTTTGGCCGGGGATTGATGGCTTCAAGTGTGATAACGGGTTTGATTGGTACAAAAGAATTATACCAACTCAAAGATAGGCAGGGTGTAAGTGCGGCGCAGCGTATGGTAGAGGCAGGGTTCAATGCTGATCATGCATCACAAGCTGTGCTCGACCCTAAAAAGGTCAAAGCATTTTTAGAATTACACATCGAACAAGGCCCGGTGTTAGAACAGGCAAATGAAGATATAGGGATCGTAGAAACTATCGTAGGTATCAGTCAGTTAGAGATTAAACTGACAGGTAAAGCAGGCCATGCAGGTACTACGCCGATGAATATGCGAGCCGATGCATTAGTGTGTGCAAGCCAAATTATTAGTCATATTCCTGAACTAGCAAAGGCGGCAGGGGATAATACGGTTGCGACCGTAGGCCGGTTATCAGTATTACCTAATGGGGCGAATGTCATCCCAAGCGAAGTCACTTTTAGCGTCGATATTCGCTCTAAAAATGACGTTGCGTTACGTAAAGTGATTGAACAAATAATCGAATTAACAGAACAGGTTAGCAATTCGTTAGCGATTTCAAGCGATATTGTTCAGCCGTTATATGTTCAGCCAACGGAGCTCAATAGTGATATTCATCAACTAATGCAACAACATGCCAGCGACCAAAACTTACGTTTTCGTTCAATGGTCAGTGGCGCGGGGCATGACACTATGATTTTTGCAGGTATAACTCAAACGGGACTGATATTTGTGCCAAGTCGTAATGGGTTAAGCCATCATCCAGATGAATGGACGGATTATGCACAAATCGCGCGAGGAGCAGATGTGATGTTTGCTACCGTTAAGTCATTAATAGAATGTTAATTAATAAGTGAGCCAGATACAGTATCTGGTTGAGCAATAGGGTAAAAGGTAGAAAAATGATTAATAAAACAATTACAGCCGCAATCAAAAAATATACACCTGAAATGATTGCTTTTCGTCGTGATCTACACGCTCACCCTGAACTACCGTTTGAAGAAGTACGCACCACGCAACGTATTGCTGAAGAATTAGACAAAATCGGAATCGAGTATCGGCTAACCGAGCCTACCGGTGTTATTGCGGAAATTAACGGCGGTAAGCCAGGTAAAACAGTTGCTCTGCGTGCAGATATAGACGCATTACCCGTTTTGGAATTGAATGATTCATTAGAATATAAATCGACTATTGAAGGCAAAATGCACGCTTGTGGTCATGATGCGCATACGGCAATGCTATTAACGGCAGCCAAAGCATTGTATGAGGTGCGAGAAGAATTAGCCGGCAATGTGCGTTTAATTTTCCAACCTGCAGAAGAGATTGCTCAAGGCGCATTAGCCATGATCAAACAAGGCGCAATCGAAAATGTGGATAACGTTTTTGGTATGCATATTTGGACAACCACACCATCAGGAAAAGTATCTTGTAATGTGGGTGGGTCTTTTGCTTCTGCTGATTTACTGAAAGTCACTTTTAAAGGCCGTGGTGGTCATGGTTCTATGCCAGAAGCAACTATTGATGCAGCAGTTGTTGCTTCAGCATTTGTCATGAATTTACAAGCGATTGTGTCCCGAGAAACCTCATCTTTAGACTCAGCCGTGGTCACGATAGGTAAAATGGATGTCGGGACACGCTTCAATGTTATTGCAGAAAATGCAGTATTGGATGGTACGGTACGTTGTTTTGATATTGAAACTCGTAACCGTATCGAAGCTGCGATCCGTCGTTATGCCGAGCACACTGCGGCTATTTATGGGGCGACTGCGCAGGTTGATTATATCTATGGGACACTACCGGTTATCAATGAGGAGCGCAGTGCGCTACTGGCTCAATCAGTCATTTCACAAGCTTTTGGTGAGCAAGCTCTGATTAACGAAAGACCAACACCGGGTGGTGAAGATTTCAGCTTCTACATTGAAAACATCCCGGGGTGCTTTGCGCTGTTAGGCACAGGAAATGCCGAAAAGGACACTCAATGGGCACATCATCATGGTTGTTTTAATATTGATGAAGACACGATGGCGACAGGTGCTGAACTTCATGCCCAATATGCGTGGAGTTATTTACAGCAACAGGAGTTTTAATTGAGTATGTTAATGCTATTAGGGCTAGTTATTTTACCAATACCGGGATTACCACTAACCCTACTGCCTATTTATTTTGGTTATTAAGATCAGTTAAGAGTGCGAATAGCGGCCATATATTTGGCTGCTATTTGTTGTGATGAATAAAAATAGCTTCTCTTAAGCGCTGTTGTTGTTCAAAACGTTGTTCTTGGTTGATTTGCGGGTCATGGGATAGCTGCATCAGCATTTCATTCATCTTATGAACTGAATTTTCATCAATCAATTGGTTTACTTTTTCAACAATTTCATCATAGTAGGACATAACACAGGCTCCAATTAATATTCACTAAAGCTATAATAACGCAAAATCTATTGGGCTAGATAGGCGATTAATTTTGTTTATCGATCACCATAACAGCCATCGTATTCGGTTCTAAGGCTCGCATTATATGTGGCTCATCTCCGGGGTAGTGAATATAGTCCCCAACTTGTAGCTCAACAGGGTTATCCAATGGGCCGACTAACGCTCTGCCAGACATAATAATGATGTGCTCGCTGACGCCATGCATATGAGGTTCTGAAATACGATCACGACCGGGCTGGGCAACCACAGTATAAATATCACGTCGCGAATCTGCGGGAGCTGATGAGAGTAAAAAGGCCAAATAATTCGCGTGTTCGGCACTGACCGGTATCGCCTCTCCATGGCGGATCACTGTGACAGCTTCTTGCTTTTCTTCAATTAGCCGTGCGAAAGGAATATCCAACGCCACACAAAGAGCCCATAAGGTTTCAATACTTGGGTTACCACTACCTGATTCCAATTGAGAAAGTGTAGATTTAGCGATACCCGCTTTACGAGATAGCTCTGATAGGGATAGCCCGCTTTTTTGTCTTTCACGAACAAGGGCTTTTGAAATCAACTCAATGGGAGGTGAAGGCAGATTCAATTTTAATTTTCCTATTTAGATTGCACTTTATACTATCTATCGACATAATGAACGAATGTATTATATATCGAACGGTCTAGGGATGCTAACTTCAATAAGCTCAAAGCTAAATCATAGCACAGTGAAAAATATAGCTCTTGTCTGTTTTGCTGACTTAATTGTTGGCATTTCTTATGGTGCATTGGCGCTTTCACAGGGATTTGATTGGTGGGTACCAGTGACCTTATCTATTTTAGTGCTCGCAGGGGCATCCGAGTTTTTGTTTATCGGTGTGATTTTTGCTGGTGGAAGCCCGCTTTCTGCTGCACTCGCGGGGCTATTAGTTAATTCACGACATATCCCCTTTAGTTTTGCAACTAGTGATTTAACGGGGAAGGGAGCAAAGTCGCTATTGGGCTATCATATTATGAATGATGAGAGTGTTGTATTTGGCTTAGCTCAAGAAACTGAATCAGAAAAACGTGCGGCTTTTTGGTTGTGTGGGATAGGTATTCTATTGTGTTGGCCAATTGGTGTTGTGATAGGTGAGGTATTGGGCAGCTTTATTAATGATACTCATATATATGGTATGGATGCGATGTTTCCTGCGATTATTTTAGCGCTTTCATTGCCCGCGTTATCGGATAAACGCCTGCGGTTAACCGCCGTTATCGGTGCAGTTATCGCTGTTGCAACGACACCGATACTACCAGCGGGGATCCCTGTATTACTGGCATTATTGAGCTTGGTTGTTTATATAAGGAAATAATAGTGACAAATAACCCGTGGTTAATTATTAGCGGAATACTGTTGTTGGCGGTTGGTACTTATTTAATGCGAGCATCAGGGGCTTTGCTACGCGGTCGAGTAGTCCTTTCGGAGAATAGCAAAGTATTATTTTCAGCAGCAGCCATTGTTATTTTATTTTCAGTTGCGGCAACGTCTACGTTATTTTCAGGTGATGAAGTTTCGGATTGGCCTAAAATTGTAGGGGTATTCGTGGCAGGTGTACTGACTTGGTTTAAAAAACCATTTATTATCATTGTGTTGTCAGCAGCGCTTGTTACTGCGTTACTTAGGTTCATTTGATTAGTGGCTAATTTACTTAGTGCTTAAATTGAATAGCAATTAATTTAAATTGTGTTACTTGCAATAGCGTGTATTTATGTAAGTTATATAAGCCAACAGATAAAAAAGTGGCCCCGATTCGCAGAAGACTGGGGCCACAGAAACTTACTCAGTTAGATCTTTAATTGTTTCAGAAGAGCCATTTTTTTGGACAGAGGCAATCCCTTTAAGCGCAGATTGCTTAGATGCATACATTTCACTTTTTGCAATCACTTCGTGATTTGCTGCTTTTAAAACGAAATAGTAAGGCTGAGCAACGTCTTTAGTGGATTTTTTTAATTCAAAATACCCCATGATAAGCTCCTGATTTTCTATTTAAGGGATGTCAAACAAAGTGTTAATAAATTACAGTTATTAACAATCTGCTTGAATTAAGAGTAGTCGCTATTAGGTGTTATTACTAGAGAGGAAGGTCCAATTCAGAGAAACTTTTTTTAAAAAAAAGCCTCTGGTATACAGAGGCAATCGTAGGATATATATACTCGTCATAATTCAAGTTACAGCGTTGTTGACGGAATTCATTCGTCGCCTAACTGCACCATGAGTTATTTAGAGTGTAGAACTCTTTATTGTCTGGATAAGATATCGGCTTTTATTGATAGGTGCTATCTGGTTGTACTTATCAATATAAAAGGTTTTGCCGATAACTTAATTAATTTTTATTGATACCATTATTACTGTGTAGCTGGGACACGAATTGGCTCTGGTGTTGGCATGGCATTCATTGGTTTAAATTCAGGGACTTCCATCACTGTAACTTTGACAATATAGCGTTTGCCATCTTCAATTTTGGGCGCATTATTGGCCAGCTTTTTTGCAGTTTCATTTGGTGTCATCGTTTGTTCCGCAACGCTATACACCATATTGTGATGGTTACCCATGTGCTGACGAGGCATTTTGTGGTTAACGCCATTTGCTGCTGCGGTAAAGCCGACGGTTAATAATGCTAAAGCTAATAAACTGGTATTTAATTTTTTCATTTCAGTATCCTCTGTATTGGTGATGGGCAAATCATTCACCAATTCATATTGTCTCGCAATCGCTTTTACCTCCCCTGACGGAAGCTCCATAATTACTGCACTTTTTATTCAAGCTTGAACCATAATTTATATAAAACAGTGGCTTATTAGACGGTAATTTACATTTTTAGACCACTTGTGCTAATGCAAATTTCAGTGCTGGAGACATCAAAGGGGATAGTCTAGGATGGTAAGCTAGGTTAAACAAAATTCTAACAAAGTGAGTGTGTATGTCAGATAAAAAAATACCCCTTTCTTTACTCGACCTTGCGCCAATCATTCAGGGTTCGACGGCGAAAGAGGCCTTTGCTCATTCCCTTGATATTGCTCAGTTAGCAGAAAAACTCGGTTACCACCGCTATTGGCTTGCGGAACACCATAATATGACTGGGATTGCCAGCGCGGCGACCTCGGTGTTAATAGGCTATCTTGCCGCAAATACTCACAATTTACGTTTAGGTTCTGGTGGCGTCATGTTGCCGAATCATTCACCGTTGGTGATCGCAGAGCAATTTGGCACACTAAACACACTTTACCCTGAACGCATTGATTTAGGCATAGGGCGTGCTCCTGGAAGTGATCAGCGAACGATGCAAGCTTTACGCCGCCATATGAATACGGATATCGATAATTTCCCGCAAGATGTTGCGCAAATCATTAATTGGTTTGATGCTATAAACCCAGACCCAGCAGTGCGCCCAGTGCCAGGCTTTGGCGAAAAAATTCCGGTTTGGTTGTTAGGTTCGAGTTTATACAGTGCAAGGTTAGCCGCGCAAATGGGGCTTCCTTTTGCTTTTGCTTCTCATTTTGCCCCTGATTTATTATTACAGGCGTTGGAAGTTTATCGTGCTAATTTCCAGCCATCTCAGAGACTCTCTAAGCCGTATGCGATGGTTTGTATCAATATCATTGCCGCGGATACTCAACGTGAAGCAGAGTTTTTATTTACGTCGATGCAGCAAGCCTTTGTTATGTTACGTCGTGGTCAACCTTCTCAATTGCCTGCACCTGTTGAGAGTATGGAAAATATTTGGTCACCCGCTGAAAAATTTGGTGTTCAACAAGCATTAGGCATGTCATTGGTAGGGGATAAAACCAAGGTACGTCATGGGTTGGATACGATATTACGGCAAACTCAAGCGGATGAAATTATGGTAAATGGCCAAATTTTTGATCATCAAGCTCGTTTATACTCTTTTGAGTTGGCGATGCAGGTAATGAACGAAATCATGTAATTTAAATAGCTGGATGATTAACACGTGTGCAAGGACGCATTTTTCAGATTTGGCTCAAAAAAGAGATAACCCAGAAAAATCTGGGTCATTGACGGCTAGCACGCTATTTGTGGTTGATGAGGCTCTAAAGGGGGTAAACCATGAGCAGCACGTGCTCTATCGCACGCCTCATTGTAAATACCATCTTGCCAAGATTGTTCAAACTCGCGGCAAGGTGTAGGCCTTTGTGTGTATATCGAACAAGACACGCATTCTCCAATGGTGCCCTCTAAAGCGCTACAACGCGTATTATGTTTTTGGTTTGTTCCCTGCATACAACTCATAAATGGGGTTATTTGCTCAGTTAAATGTTGTGGTACAACACCACCCCCACTTTCAGCCTCAGCCCAATAAAAAGAGACACGAAAATAGGCACAACATGCACCGCAGCTTACACAAGGGTTATCTGAAGGATCAGTTTTTAGGATATGGACATTATTAGTCATATTAAAAAACCATAAATGATGTTGATAAAATACCCATAGAAAATGGGTTGACGCAACACAAGCAGGAAGCTCAAGAAAACGTTGCTCAGGCTTTATTATCTTACGTTATTCCAGTTTATTGCAATATTATTCAGCACAAAAAACTGATTTTTTTGATATTCCCCAAGGTAAATAAATTTCACATACTTATCATAATCATAAAAAAACCTGCCAGAAGGCAGGTTTCGTTTGAATCATAATGATAAGTTAAACGTGTTTTAAATCTGCGTCATCATTTTGATTGAATATCGCTTTATCTGTTTCACCCATCAACTGGCTAGTCACTGTGCCTGCTGTCATTGAACCACTGACATTCAATGCAGTACGACCCATATCAATTAATGGCTCAACTGAAATTAACAGAGCAACTAATGTAACTGGTAAGCCCATCGCTGGTAGTACAATTAACGCGGCGAAAGTTGCACCGCCACCAACACCCGCGACACCTGCGGAACTGATAGTCACGATACCGACTAATGTCGCAATCCACAGCGGGTCGAATGGATTAATACCCATTGTCGGTGCGACCATCACGGCTAACATTGCAGGGTAAATACCCGCACAACCATTTTGCCCAATTGTTGCTCCGAACGATGCAGAGAAGCTAGCAATCGATTCGGGAATACCGAAACGACGTGTTTGTGTTTCAATATTTAGTGGAATACTTGCAGCACTTGAACGGCTAGTGAATGCAAATGTCAGAACTGGGCCCGCTTTCTTAAAGAATTTAATAGGGTTTAAGCCAGTCGTCGCCACTAAAATACCATGTACAACAAACATAATGCCTAACGCAACATAGGACGCAATAACAAAAGTGCCTAGGTTGATGATGTCATGCAAGTTTGAACTTGCTACGACTTTAATCATCAGCGCCATCACACCATATGGCGTTAAACGCATGACCAAGCGA
This sequence comes from Providencia sp. PROV150, assembly GCF_028481025.1. NCBI lineage: Bacteria > Pseudomonadati > Pseudomonadota > Gammaproteobacteria > Enterobacterales > Morganellaceae > Providencia > Providencia sp. PROV150. The sequence goes on from NZ_JAMPPJ010000001.1 coordinate 260,764, forward strand.
ACTAATTTCATTGCCCAAGCTTGCATAACATCAATCGCTGCTAAGGCTTTTTCACCACGCTCTTTATCATCTTTAAACAGTTGCAGTGCGGCAACACCTAAGAAAGCAGCAAAAATAACGACACTAATAATTGACGTTGGGTTTGCACCAGTTAAATCTGCAAATGGATTTTTTGGAATAAACGATAAGATTAGCTGAGGCACGGTTAAGTCAGAAACTTTCCCAATATAGTTGCTTTCTATTGCTGATAAACGTGCTGTTTCGGATTGACCTTGAACTAAACCTTCGGCAGTCAGGCCGAATAAATTGGCAATTAAAATACCCACTAACGCCGCAATAGCTGTGGTAAATAACAAAGTGCCAATTGTTAAAAAGCTAATTTTACCTAGCGAAGAAGCTTTATGTAGCCTTGCCACTGCACTTAGTATTGAAGCAAATACTAATGGCATAATCACCATTTGTAATAGCTGCACATAACCATTTCCGACAATATTAAACCACAGAATGGAGTCTTTTACCGTTTGGTGGCCACTACCATACACGAGGTGCAGTACTACCCCATAGGCAACACCGAAAACCAGACCGACTAACACTTTTTTAGATAGGCTCCAGCCTTTAGCCCCTAGTTTTGCCAACAGTATTAGTAGTGCTACAAAGCCGAGCACATTAATAATTAGAGGAATATTCATTCCGAACTCCAAATCATATTTTTATAAGGTATGTTACTTGCCCTTTAGTCCTTATTGGTTATAAGGATTTAGTTGCTTCAAACAACTGGTTATATGTTATCAGTTGATAAAACACATTTCTTATATCAAAAAGTAATAATATAGTATTATTCATACTTACATTATATTACAAAACTATAATTTATGTGGGGAGATATGTATCTATTTGATTATGAATGTATTTTAAGATCACATCAACATGGCTATAAAAATCAAATTGATAACCTGCAGGTAACAAGCAGGCACAAACAGTCAAAACAATGGCAACAAAGCGTTCTCCACGTTGGCTATTTTTACCGCGGATCATGGGAAAACAAAAACGTTGAGGGAGTGGCCATAGGAATGGTACTCCTGAAGGGGTGAGCATGTCAGCGACTAGATGACTGATATAACCTAATAAAAAAGCTTGGATAATATCATTTGGAATTGCCCATTCGGTTGGTATCCATTGATAACAAGAAATCATCAAAAGTAACCATGCAACTAAGCTATGAGTAAACCCCCGGTGCCCACACAATTTGGAAATGGGTAATGAAAAAATCCGTAGTAGTCGACCAGGAATTGAAGAGGGGTGGTCAATATCGGGCAATAATGCGCCTAATAAGGCCCCTGGAACCATGTGCAGCCAATCACCATGAGCAATCTCTGGGGTGATTTGAAGTTTATGAGCCATTATTAAAGAGGCGACGGAAAAAAGCAGATGCCCTTCAGCTGTCATGGTGGATAAAATACCATCTGTTTATCTATACAGTTGATTGGCAGTATAAAGTGTTTGAAAAGAATATGATAGTGGTAGAAAGATAAAAAAACTCTTATTTATTAGCAAATAAGGGAAGTATTTTATAATTTAACACAATACCCCTACCTAAATTAGATAGGGGAGAACGCTTATTAGACACTCAAGGTATTCTTAACGTAAATGTTCAGCCTTTAAGTCATTCAGTGAGGCTAATTTGATATCCGCTAAACCAAAGCGCGGGTCATTAAAATGCTTGCTGTCAGGCACCACAATTGAACGCATTCTGGCGGCTTTTGCAGAAATCATACCGTTAAATGAATCTTCTAATGAAACGCAATTGACGGGTTTAGTCGATAACTCAGCTGCTGCTTTAAGATAAACTTCAGGATGAGGTTTACTCAAGGGTAAATCAGATGCGGAAATAACCGCGGAGAAATAATCACGAATATCGAGAAGGTTTAATACTTTTTCCAACATGTACAAAGGAGAGGCTGAAGCCAGCGCAATTTTTAAATCCATTGAACGGCAAAGTTCCATCGCATGTTGCACACCCGGTAGAATAGGGCGAGTTTCTTCAACTAAGCCAACAACACGGTCAATAATGCGTTGTGTGGCTTCTTCTTGGCTGCATCCTTGCCAAGGAGAGGCGTGGTACCAAAGCTCCACCACATGGTCAATACGTAAACCCAAGGTATCAGGCAGGGTATCCGCAATTGAAACGTCAACACCCAATTGTGAAAAAATCTCAAGTTCAGCCTGTGCCCAAAAAGGTTCCGAGTCGATCAATAAACCATCCATATCAAAAATGACCGATTGGATGGGAAGATTATGGTACATGTCAAAACTCCATTCATGTCGTATTTATTAACGAAGAAGTCATGATATCAGTAAACTGACTTTAAGCGTATTACTTGAAATCAGTATTAGTCTAATATTGAGGAATATTCGGACAGTATGAAGTAAAAGTATAATGGTAATGAATAGCCTCACTATTTTGATTAGTCTGAAAGTCTATATATTATTATTAATCGTGAATTGAGATTTGGAGGCAATGAATATTTTCAGCTATGATTAGCGTTGAATAATCATTGTAAAAATTTATCAAAAATCATAACGCTGAGGAAAAGCAGTAATGAATTACCATAATGCCAATTATGTCGCAATCGGCAAACGTATTCTGGGTTGGGTTGTTTTTCTGTTAGCATTAATTTCGACATTGGCGTCTTTAATTAAACTGGCAGGCATGAAGGGGCTCGCAGGAGAAGGGATTAATGCAGTCGCTAATGATTTTATTAAATTAATGGCGGAAATGACCCGTCAAAGTACACCATTCCTAAATTTCTTTTGGAATAACTCACCAGTACCTCAAGTCGCTAATGGGTTTTCCGGCAGTAATATCAGCTTTATCATCATCTTTATTTTTATTTTTGTTGGGCTCGCGTTAAGTGCATCAGGTTTGCGCATGTACCGGCAAATTAAGTTTATTCGTGAAAGCCTAGAAGATCACGTAATCATAGAAAAAGCAAAAGGGATAGACATCTCAAAAGAAGAGCTTGAAGCTAAGGTGACTATTCCTCGTCATACGATATTCACTCAATTTTTTCTTCTTTATTTTTGGCCAATTGTATTGGGGCTAGCGTTGTATTTTCTTCTGCGTTTCCTTAATTGGTAATTTTCGAATTTTCGTCATACTTCGAGCTGTAGCGGTGTTGGCTTCTTTCGGCTATTTGGGTCACATACTTGTGTATTCTCCCCAAACTATCCTCAATTGCCGCCTTGCTACAGCTCGAATTATTTAGAAAATTAATTATTCGTCGTACTCCATACTATGAGGGTGTTGGCTGCGTTTAGCTTCTCGGGTCACATACTTGTGTATGCTCCCCAAACTATCCTCAATCGCCGCCTTGCCACAGTTCGAATTATTTAGAAAATTAATTATTTGTCGTGCTAAATGCTAAAAAACAGGAGCTTATTTTTCGTTGAGTAGATTATCAATAATCGTGCGTGCTTGCTGGTAGCTTTGTTCGTTACCAAAGATATGGGCTTGGTTAAGTAAATAGTAAAGTTGGTATATTGGTTGTCTATCTAAAAAGCCATTGGGGAGCGGCCAAACACTTTGGTAGCCATCAATAATTTGGATCGGAAGATCTTGATATAATGGCAACATCGCAATATCACACTCCCTATCACCCCAATAACATGCGGGGTCATATAGCACACCTTCAAGATTTTGAGTGATAGCACAGTTAGCTGGCCATAAGTCACCATGTAATAAAGAGGGTTGTGGCTGATGCCCAGCAAGTTTCTCTTTAACAATATCGACAATTTGCTGAATATCAGCAAATACCATTCCTTTTTCGGAAGCGAGTTGTAATTGCAAGCCAATACGCTTTTCTGCAAAAAATGAATTCCAACGCTTTTCCCAGCCATTAGGTTGCACAATTGTGCTTAGCATAGTATCAAAATCAAACCCGTAGCTAGGCTGCTCTTCCCATTGATGCAAACGCGCTAATTGTTGGCCAAAATGCCATGCATTGGTGTTGTCGAAAGGCTTAAGAGGGAAGTACTCGAGCAGAAGGAAACTGTGGTGCTTATTACTACCAACACCGTAAACCTTAGGAACGGTTATCGTTTGACTTTTAGCGAGCATTTCAAGTTGCTCTGCCTCTTGTTTAAATAAAGGCAAAAACTCACGCCGATTTTGTTTAATGAACACGGTGTGTTCGCCATAGTCAATTCTTAACGTATGGTGAATATCACCACCAGACAGAATGACTTTGTTACGTAGCTCCGCCTCACCTAAGTGTTCACTTAATAAACGACACATTGCTTGCCACATGACTCACCTCGCTCTGCTTTGGTCTTCATTAATACAATACTATAGCGACAGTTTAGGAATTAACAGTGATAATTGTTTAAAAAGAAGAAGCTATCACGAAATTATTGAACAATTATCAGACAATAAACACAAATCTGTTTTGCTTTAAATTTAGCCTATTTATATCTAAATGAGAATGTTCAGATAATACGGTATGAGTTCAAGATCTTGACGCCATTTGCTAGTGATTTCAGGTAAACTGCAAAGAATACTTTCATACTCAAGGGGTGCTATGAACATGGATTTTCAAAAACCGCGCTGGTTAAGAGACTTACTGCGATTTATTCCACTGAAAAGTCAGTTTGTTCTATTTGGCAATGTTCGAGACCTACAAGCCAGCGAAATTGCGCCTAGGGTAGTGACACCGCTGCCATTTAATCAAGCACTCTTTAATAACTTGTTTCAGGCAGGGTATGCCTATGTTATTACCTATACACCACTGATTGGTTTTCAATGCGTGGCGAGCCCCACAGAAAACTCGCAAGCGAGTGCTACATTGATGCAAAACTTAGGTTTGCATATGGCTGATGATAAAGCCGCTGGTGGTATTGATATGTTGAATCATTTGCTGGAAAAATTTATTAACTATAAGCAGCAGCCAATTGCATTATGTATTGATTTCGCCTCTTGCTTGATTTCCCATCGCGATAACCTGACTCCCGCTGAGCACAGCTTATTTACTCGGGCTCTGGTGGTTTCTCACCAAGCAAAAACGCGACCAGCAGGGGAAAATAACCAGCCGTTCTACAATTCTATTTTTTGGATTGTGGAGAAAGAAACCGATTTACCTGATTGGTTTTTAGTTAATAACCCACGAGTGAGAGCCATTCCTGTTGCGAAGCCTGACAGCCAAGTTCGTCGGGTTCTTACGCCAATGTTGTTAGCTTCATTATCTGATGTTAATAGCATAGAACAAGCGGATAAAGACAGCTTATTTAATGACTTTATTGATGAAACAGAAGGGCTCTTGTTACTGGACTTAACGGCGATAGTGCAGCTCGCACGGATTGAAAATGTCCCTGTGACACGTATTAGTGATGCGGTACGACGTTATAAAGTAGGCATAACGGAAGACCCTTGGAAAAAAATTGATAAGCAGAAAATACATAACGCACCAGAGATTATTTCTCGCCGAGTTAAAGGACAACAACATGCCGTCACTCATTTATTGGACATTATTAAACGTGCAATGACCGGAGTGGGGGGGCATAAAGGTGGGCGACCTCGAGGCGTTTTGTTTCTAGCGGGGCCAACGGGTGTCGGGAAAACGGAACTGGCGAAAACGGTCACTCAATTGCTATTTGGTGATGAAAGTGCGTATATCCGCTTTGATATGTCTGAATTTAGTGCAGAACATGCAGACCAACGTTTAATTGGCGCTCCTCCTGGCTATGTCGGTTATGATTCTGGTGGTGAATTGACGAATGCCATTCGTGAAAAGCCGTTTAGTGTGGTGTTGTTTGATGAGATAGAAAAAGCACACCCTCATTTAATGGATAAATTTCTACAAATTATTGATGATGGTGTATTGACCTCAGGACGTGGTGATCGCGTTTATTTTTCAGAGTCGTTGATTATTTTTACGTCAAATCTTGGCATTTATCGTTTGGATGCAAATGGTGAGCGGGTAGCGAATGTCCAGCCGAGTGAGCCTTTCGAAACGGTGACGCGTAATGTGAAAAGTGAAATCGAACGTCACTTTAAATTAGTGTTAAATAGACCAGAGCTGCTCAACCGAATTGGGGAAAACATTATTGTTTTTGATTTTATTCGCCCCGATGTGGCACAACAAATATTCGAACAAATGGTGGGAAATATTCTTTCTGGTTTGGAAAAGCAATCACTGACTATTTCAATTTCACCACAAGCCAAAGAAACGTTAAAACAACATTGCTTAGCTGATTTATCTAATGGCGGTCGAGGTATACGTAACCAATTAGAAAGCTATTTAATTAACCCATTATCTCGCGCTGTTTTCGACCAAGATTTACAGCCTAATTCGGCTTATCAAATTGTCGAAATTGCCACAGGTGAAACAACGCAAATCACGTTAGCAGCGATGAGTAATTGATGTGCTGAATGTTAATATTTCACGAATTCATTTTCCAATTACGGCTCTAGGCCCCGGAAAACGTATTGGTATCTGGTTTCAGGGATGCTCATTACGTTGTAAAGGCTGTCTTTCTCCTGATACATGGCAAGTGAAAGACAATAGCATCACGGTGAAACAATTACTGGACCAGATAACGGAGTGGTTACCATTCGCAGATGGCATCACGATTTCAGGGGGAGAACCGTTTGAACAGCCTGAAGCCTTATCCGCATTAATGAAAGGGATTAAACAGCTAAAAGATGCGGATATTTTAGTCTATAGCGGTTATCAATGGGAACACATTGAAGAGCGTGTTTTACAAATGGCTCCCAATATTGATGCCTTAATTAGTGAGCCATTTATTGTGGATCTTCCGCAAACCCAGATGCTCAAAGGCAGTGATAATCAGCAATTGCATATGTTAACGCCATTAGGAAAAGCGCGATTTATGGCATATCAGCGCTCGATAACACCAGAAGATAAAGTACTGGATTTAGCGTTTGATGAAACAGGGCGGCTATTTTTGGCGGGGGTTCCTGAACGTAACGATATGTTGCGTTTGCGGACCTTGATTGAACAGCAAGATCAATCCTTGCGACAACTAAAAAAATAATTAATTGGATGAATGGATGACCATGATACGTTTTTGCCCACATTGCCAAACAGAGCGACCGTTAACTGAAATTTTTTGTGCTGGGCAAATTAAAACACCACAAGGAGATAATCAGTTTTGTGGTTGGGATTTAACCCTTGAAGCTATTCATGAAACGGGTTGGTGCCCCATTGATGAGCACAATACCTCGATTGAGAGCCCAAAACTCAGTATTGATGAGAATAATCAAAATAACCAAATTATTGAACAAAGAGTTTGTGTGAATGGGCATTCCATGGATGAGGGGGATTTTATCTGCCTTGAGTGTGGGGCGGATGCAGCTCTTGAACTAAGCAATATTGAGGAGCAATCTCAACGACTGATTGGTAATTGGCGACTTGAACGACGTATTAACCAAAACGATAGCCCACGGGAACGTTATTTAGTTACACATATTGAAAACGACAAAAATGGTGTGCTTACCTTATATCAAAAAGGTGAAGAACCTGATCCTACGATTTATCAAGTACTTCAATTGATCCCAACAGACCATGTGCCTGAGTTTTATGAAACGGGACGCTGGGAAAACCGCGCTTGGCATGTGACTGAATTCTTGGAAGGTGGCTCATTGAGCCAATTTATTCAGCAAGGGGAATTTTGGCAGTTACATGAAATCCCCAAATTGGTTGAAGAAATGGGGCAAGCGATAGCGGCATTTACCGAGCATGGTTTGCGCCATCGCAATCTATGTCCCGCTAATTTATTGATCCGCAGTCGTGAACCTTTGGATATCGTGGTGATTGAATATGGCTCTGCTAGTTTGTCTGAATTTGACCTTGATATCGTAACACCCTTAGATATTTCCCGTTATAGCGCACCAGAAACCTTAGCAGGCGGTGTGAGCGCCGCATCAGACTGGTGGAGTCTTGGGGTTATTTTATTAGAACAACTGACCCAAGGGCAGTGTTTTGCTCAAGTTCATGATAATGCGTTCTTAATCCAAGTCATGACTAATGGCGTTGATTTTCCTGATGATTTAGACCCCAACTTACAACTATTATTGCGCGGGTTATTGTGCCGGGATCGTTTTTTACGTTGGCAATGGCCGCAGGTGTCAGCATGGCTAGAGGGGAAAGCGGTCCAAGCACCGAAAAGTGCGATAGCAGGCTCGCCAACTCAATACCATCAAGTCCAGTTTGCAGGTCAGCAATTTTCTCAGCCAGATACTTTTGCCATGGTTGCTGGTGAACAAGCTCATTGGGATGGTGCAGTCCAATTTTTGCTACGCGGGGAATTAACGTCGTGGTTAGCAAAGTTTGATAATAGTCAGGAACAACTCAAACAACTTCAGGCTTTTTTAGATAGTCCAAAAACGCTAGGTGGAGCCTTACAAAGTGAAATTAATCAAGATATTAAACTCACTTTAGCTTTAAAAATCCTAAACCCGAATATGCCATTTATTTATCGTGGTGAAATCATCACATCGGCGTGGTTATTAGAACAGCCTATTCTTGCTTACGCACTAATTAGTGAGCCATTAACTCAACATATTCAGAATATCGACCCACAACATTGGTTAGTGCAGCTCTACCACCGCCAATGTTTAGTACGCCAACGCGCTGAACAGTTGAATATATTACTCAATGAAGAAAGCTTGAAACTGTATTTGTTAATCACGTCAATAAGCCAGCTCGCTGCGCGTTGGGAATTACTGCATAGCCAATTTCCTGACTCACATAATGAAAGCCTACAAGCCTTATTAGATAGACAAAATCTGCAAGAAATTGATTATATTTTATTGCTAAGTGCCGATATTGGGCAATTTGTTTCACTGACTGCATTAGTCGAGCAATCTTTTGAATTAGCAAAACACAATGATATCCACAATTTTGATAGCGAAATAGCCAAAAACCAACTTTTGTTACCAAGAGGGGAACTATACCAGCTCATTAACCACCGAGTCAGTGATTTCAAACGTATAGGGATCCCTGAATTAGATGGTTGGGTTGATGACTTTTTATTAATGCGTCGCTTGCCGTTAGTCAAAATTCTCGTATTGCTGGCTATTCCATTCGAACACTGGCAAGTACCCGAATCACAAAAATATGTTCTTGAAGTTCTAAGGTTTTTTACACAAAAGCTCACGTCAGTAACACAGCGTGGAAACTTAGTGCGTATGCGTTTAACGCAAAATACTGGGCGAGTCGATTTAATGGAATGCGATAGCCCCGTTCGCCCTGCAAGTGCATTACTTGAACATTTATTGAACCGCAAAAAAAGCACGGTTACCATTGATAGTGATTTGCTATTACAGCATAAAGGCGTCAATGGCCGATTACGGATCCTACAATCAGATACGCAGTTATATCAACGGGATACAGGTATTGATGGCATGTACCTTGGTTTCCCATTCTTATTATTGCACACACAGCCGAATCAAATTAAACCGCGAATAGCACCTTTATTTTTATGGCCCGTTTCATTACGGACTTCTTTAGCTCAAAACAGCCCTATACAGCTTAGTTTTGATCATGAGAGGGCGGCAATACGCTTAAATCCAGCACTGGCAAGCTTTGCGGGTATACCTCCGGTGAGTGAGTGGCAAACAATATTAGATAATTTATTATCTAAAGCAGGTTTAACCATTGAAGATATGATGGAGACACTTACGTCTTTATTACCGATACAAGGTAAAGAACTCGCGCCACTTCCGTCGATCACTACTCCAATTGCAGAGAATAGTGCACAAATCTGTTGTTCAGCGGTACTCTTCCATACCTCGTTTATTGGACAGGCGATGAGTAGCGATTTACAGCAAATTGCTGGGCTACCTATTTCCCAAACAGCCTTAGCGACAATGCTAAAAGTCTCACCGCTCAATAGCACGAGTGAAACACAGCCAGATAATTTACTTAATCAGTATGCATTGTCATTGGCAGACCCATCACAAGAACAAGTTGTTCAAGCTGCACAAGCTAACACGGGGCTGCTGATTGAGGGGCCGCCAGGGACAGGGAAAAGCCAAACCATCGTGAGTTTGATTGCAGATGCGATAGGGCGTCAGCAAACCGTTTTAGTGGTGTGTCAAAAACCTGCTGCACTAGAAGTAGTCTATAAGCGTTTGATTGCTAATGGATTAGGGGATAGAGCACTATATATCAGCCAAAGCCAAAAAGGCCGTGAGATTATTTTGGCGGTGAGAGAACAAATTGAGCAACTTTGGGGACAAGAAAAAAGCCAGCCCGTTGAGCTTGATTGGCAGGGAGAGAGAATTCATCTTGTAAATCGCGTTCAGCTATTTGAACAAAAAATAGATAGGTATTTTCACTCACTCAATAATATCGACGAAAAGTTTCAAGTTTCTTATAAACAAGTATTAAGCCAATTGATTGAACTTGAAAAGCTTCCTCATTTTGATATTGATGAACAGCACATTAAGCCTTTATTAGCGCAATTTGATAGCCATACGATTGAGCAACTAACGGATGATTTGAAGTCACATGCGTATACTTGGTGGCAATTGGATTATGAAAATAATGCACTAAAAGCCTTATCGCAGTTTACGGTGAATGACCCTCAATATTTATTGTTTAATCAATCTATTATGGGATTGATCGATACTGAAAAGCAACGTGATGAAGCTTATAAAACGCCATATCAGCAAATTACGTTGACTCAATTATCGACTCATGAGCAATGGTTATCACAGCATGAAGCACAATTTAGCCAATTAACGGCTGAACAATGGCAGGATTTCTCCCGTTGGTTAACGCTATTTAGCAGTGAAACGGGAAATTTAGTTATTAACCAACTTGAGCTGTTGTATCAGCGTTTATTATCGATTAATGAAGAAAATATCGACCCGTTATTATTCCCTGTGTTTAGGGGGATTGATAATGACCATCTTTCCCAATTATCGCGAGCATTGATGGAAACAATGCAAGGGTCATGGTTACGTTTCTTGAACCCGTATTACTACCGTCGGCAAAACCAATTGCAGTCATTTATGGCGGCTAGTGGCTTAGCGCCTACGACTGAAAAACAGACGTCAGTGCTTAATACCATCGCCGTTGAACAACAATGGCGTTTACTTGAAAGGGAATTACAACCATTATATCAACAGCTTGGTCTTGAGCTTCAGCCAAACCACCTGTGGCGTAGCACATTGCAACCGTTGGTCATGCAATTAAAACGAGTGGCAGATATGGCTGAGCTTCTCACTCAGTACCCTGAACCTTTGCATTTTATAGACGCGATTACTCAGCAACAAAAAGCCGGGTTTATCCATCAATGTCATGAAGTCAGGGCGGCAATAGCTAAGTTACGTGCAAAAACGGAAAGCTTAAACCAATTAAGTCGGCTAGATAGCGTATTTTCATCAGAAACCGTTGAACGGTTTAAGATGGCCATCGTAAACGGTGAGTCAAATACGACTGAACTGGTGCTGATAGCGCAACAGAAAGAAAATTTACAGCGTTACCAATCGTTTCGGGAAGAAACACAACATTTTACCGAGCAGCATTGGGGGATCTTAACGCTATTAAAACCGGCTATTGGACAACTTATCGCAACTGAAGGGGGCACAACGCAATGGAGAGATCAATTAATTCAAACAATTAACTATTATTTCTGTCTGTTTACTAAAGCTCAATTGCAGGCAACATTGCCTGTATTAAGTACTAATCACGGCCAGCTGATGTCAGACCTAGCTGAACTAGAAAATGCTCAAAAACAATTACAACAATTCAATAAATTGGCATTGACGACCAATATAGATATCAAAACGTTAGGGAACCGCCGAGAATGGGAAGAAATTACTCGTTTAGCAGGGCCAAGAGCGCGACGTTTAAGGGAATTTATACAAGAAGGTCGAGATATTGGGTTAATGCAACTACGGCCGGTTTGGTTGATGACACCCGATGTAGCGAGCCAGGTGCTCCCTCTTGAAGGTGCCATGTTTGACAGTGTGATTTATGATGAAGCTTCACAGATGCCGATTGAATTTGCCTTATCGACTTTATTTAGAGCCAAACAGGCCATTGTTAGTGGCGATGAAAAGCAAATGCCACCTTCAAAATTTTTCACAGGCAAGCAAATTGAAGACGATATTGATGAAGAAGACGATGACCAACAAGAATTGGCAGGAGAGCAATGGGATTACCGGCAAATTAGTGATTGCCCTGATTTATTACATTTAGCACGTACAGTGTTGCCTATTCATACATTGGATATTCATTACCGTTCTGCTTATCGAGAGCTGATTAATTTCTCCAATTTTGCTTTCTACGAAAATAGGCTTAATATTCCAGCGCAGTTTTCTTCTAAAATGGTCAGCAAAATTAAGCCATTACAGCTTATTCAAGTCAATGGTACATATGTTAACCAAAGCAATGAAGCTGAAGCAGTCGCTATCGTGGATCATTTAGCTTCAATGTGGCAACGGCCTTTCGAACAACGACCCTCTGTGGGGGTAGTCACGTTTAACCAAAAGCAAGCAACATTAATTAATCAAATAATTCAATTACGTGCAGCACAGGATGAAGATTTTCTTCAGGCGTATACGCAGGAAAACCAACGCACTCACAATGACGAAGATATGTCATTTTTTGTGAAAAATGTGGAAAATGTGCAAGGTGATGAACGCGATGTGATTTTATTTTCTACCACATTTGGTCGCAATGCGCAGGGGACATTCAGGCGTAACTTCGGGGTATTAGGGCAAACTGGTGGTGAACGGCGTTTAAATGTCGCCATCACTCGTGCTCGTCAGCAAGTCGTAATAATGTCATCAATGCCAATAGATGAAATTTCTGATTTACTAGCCACTTACCGCAAACCGGAAATTCCAAGAGATTATTTACAAGGTTATCTGGCTTATGCGTTAAATGCGTGTAACCCATTAATGCAAAAAGAAAATAAAAAATTACTTAGTCGCATGTGTCATACACAGTCAGCGGTTGATAACGAAACGCTCCCGCAAAATGCGTTTGTCGATTCGGTAATGAGTTTTATTCGACAAAGTGGCTGGCAGGTGACCACCGCAAGCCAAAATGGGGTATTCCATTTTGATGGCATTGTTGAGGACCGAACCAGTGGCCGTTTGCTCATCGGTATTGAATGCGACATACCATCACACCCACTATTAAAAACAGCGCGTTCTAGGGAGCTATGGCGCAGTGCTGTTCTGGCACGAGTGATACCAGCACGCTACCGGGTTTCTATTATCGAATGGTATCAAAATCGTGATTTGGCGCAGCAACAACTGCATGATGCCATTTCTCAGGCTTTATTAACCTCATCCCTCTCTCAAATAGAGAGTCAAAATCCGCAAGAAGGTGCGTTATGAGTTCATCGGTTCATCGTATAACTGTTAGGGAAATGAATGAAATTCAGTGTCGGCGTCAGCTTGCGGTAGTTAAACGTCGATTTAAACAGTGGAATGCATTGGCAAACCGCAGCCAATATCATCAGCCGCGTATTGCACAAATCAAACAAGCATACCAGCAGTTAATGGAAAATGAGGCACAGGTTGCCACATTGTCAGCACGCAATTTAAGTTTATTAAATAACCAATTGGTTGAGTTTACTGGGACACTGAATAACGAAGTACAGGAAGTTCGTGAGCAACAACTTGAAAAACAAGCGTTATTAGCCCGAACAAAAAAGTACAGAGAACATAATTTGGCTGAATTAATCGCACTGGTACATGAAAAACTGCCAAATGAGACCGAACTTCTTACGCAATTAATTTCGGCTAGTGAACTGGATGAAAACCAATCTAATAAATTAATTTTTAAAGTATTAGCTTTATTGAGTTCACAATCAACTTCACTAACACCATCGGCAGCGGCATTATTGAGCCAGCTAAAAGCACAATCTGAAGGCGTGAAGCAATTTTGGCAATCAGGTTTACCTCAAACGCCGTTTGCCAAGCAACGTGAACAGCTACTATTGATGATTGAAAAACTGAAATTAATCGCTTCTTCTGATGAAGCTCAGCGTGCGGAACAACAACTGGTTGAGCTTCAAGAATTTAAAGAAGGCACACAGCGCCATTTACGTGCCGATTCATTGATCATGACATTAGCAGGGCAATTGAAGTTAAGTCAGCAACGAATTGAACTTATCGATAAAATTGAACAACTTTGTGATGAATTGGCTATTTTTGCGAGTAATGAAAATGAAGCCATGATTTCGAATGCGTTAGCGAGTATACAATCAAGCTCGATAGAAGTGTTAACTGCATGGATAGATAAGCTGAATAATGCCGTAAATACTGCAGAACAACAGGTTGTTGCCACTGCACAAAGGAAAACGGTATTAGAAGGGTTAGGGAAACTCGGTTATCAAGTTCAAGATACTGATGTTAAAGCATGGCTGGATGATGGCAAAGTGGTCGTCACACATCCTGCCACGCCGGGGTATGGACTAGAATTAGGTGGAAAACAAGCTCGTTTTCAAGCGCGTACAGTGGCTTTTTCTGCAGAGCGGGATAATTCTCGAGACCAGGATGTTGATGCAATTTGGTGTAATCAGCACCAACAATTACAAGATATTATTGCTCAGACGGATGCGGAACTTGTTGTTGAGCAGGCGTTACCAGCGGGAAGTGGGGAAATGAAAGTGCATGAAACCCAATCTGAAGAGCAACGTCGTAATATTGCGGTGAACCAGTTAAAAACACGCAGCAGATAGCTAATTAATGCAGATGCTTAAGTTACTAAAAAAGATCTTGTTGCATAGCTAGGGTGTTATTGAAAATAAAAAAGCTGAATTCGTTATGCGTGAATTCAGCTTTTTTGTTATATCTGCCATTTATTATGCGGTATGCATACTTTGTGGGTTAGTCTGATTTCTTTTACGTGCCAGTACTAGCTTGCTATAGAGCAGGGCTATTACAAAGTAAACCGCTTGCGTAACAACAATGGTTGGCCCAGTCGTCGCATTAATGTGAAAACTCAAGATGGTTCCAATAACACTTGATGTTACAGAAGCGATGATAGCGACGATGAGCATTTTGCCGAAGCTCCGGCATAGGACAAATGCAATAATTCCCGGGGAGATCAGCATGGCAATAACTAAAATGATCCCAACAGCTTGCAGTGAAGCGACAATGGTTAATGCAAGTAAAGACAGTAAACCATAATGTATCAGCTTGACGGGGAGGCCAATCACACGGGCTTGGTTTGGGTCAAAACAATAGAGCATAAAATCTTTACGTTTCAGTAAGATAATTGCAATAGTGACCCCTGCAAATAGCAATATTTGCTTAAACTCGCTATCCGTGATCCCTAAAATATCACCAAATAAAATATGTGTAAGGTGTTGTTCGGTATCTATTTTAGCAAACATAACCAAGCCGATAGCAAACATTCCCGAAAACACAATCCCCATGACGGTGTCTTCTTTTATCCGACTATTTTCTTTTAAATACCCTGTCGCGACAGCGCAGAATAAGCCAGATGCGAAGGCCCCTATCGCCAATGGGATACCGAGTAAAGAAGCAATAATGATCCCCGGCAGAACGGCATGGGAAATCGCATCACCCATCAATGACCAACCTTTCAATACTAAAAAGCAAGAAAGGATAGCGCATACGGTCCCACTAACAATGGCGGTAATCAATGCTTTTTGCATAAAAGGAAAAGCAAACGGAGCCATCAGTAAGTCAATGAAATCACTCATGAGATGCTCCTTGTCGGTGTGACTGATGCAGCCGAGCTACTTCCTTTTTTGCATTACGTTTTGAGGCAAAAATACCGTGCTTAGGTGCAAAGAAAAATGCCAACAGGAAAATAATAGTTTGTAGTGTAACAATTAACCCACCTGTAGCACCGTTGAGGAAATAACTGATATAAGCACCAACAGCACTGGTTACGGTGCCAATTGTGACTGAAATAATGAGTAAACGTTTAAACTGGTCGGTCAATAAATAGGCGGTTGCCCCCGGAGTGACGACCATTGCGATAACAAGGATTGCACCAACTGTTTGTAGGGCTGCAACAGTACAAGCACTTAATAATGTAAAGAAAATAATTTTTAGGCGTAATGGGTTCAAGCCAATTGAACGAGCGTGGCTTTCATCGAAAAAAACGGCTAATAAATCTTTCCATAAGCACAGCAGTACAATGAATGAAATGCCAATAATAATTTCTACTTGTAATACGTCAGAATCCGCAATACCTAAAATATTACCAAAAATAATACTTTGTACATTCACAGATGTTGGGTTCAATGAAACAATCAACAAACCTGCTGCGAAAAAAGTAGAGAAAATAAAGCCAATGACAGCATCTTCACGTAAACGAGTTAGATGCTTTATTAATGTCATGGCCAGTGCCGCGAGGATCCCAGTAAAAAAGGCTCCAGCCGCATAGGGCAAACCTAAAGCATAAGCACCAGCCACCCCAGGAACAACAGAGTGGGAGAGCGCATCTCCCATTAATGACCAGCCTTTCAACATCAAATACGCCGATAAAAACGCACAGACAGCACCAACAATGGCGCTGACCCAAATAGCTTTTATCATAAAATCATATTCAAAGGGCTGTAATAACATCTCAATCATTCGGAACCCTTAGCTTGGTTTTTTCGAACGGGCGCATTATGGTCATGACCATAGAATACAGCCGCTCTTTCATCATCGGTAATGACGGTGACAGAGCGAGGGTCATCATCGTCATGAAGCTCTTGACCTGACAGGTTAATATGACGCAATACACCGCCGAAAGCTTGCTGCAGGTTTCGTTGCGTAAATGTTGTTTCTGTAGGTCCACTCGCTAAAACAGTGCGATTGATTAAGATAACGTGGTCGCAAAACTCAGGCACACTACCCAAGTTATGAGTTGAAACGAGGATTAGATGGCCTTCGTCACGCAAACTACGCAGCAGGTCAATAATGGCATTTTCAGTTTTAACATCAACCCCAGTAAAGGGTTCATCAAGGAGTAAAACTTTACCTTCTTGTGCGAGCGCCCGCGCTAAAAAAACTCGTTTTTTCTGACCGCCTGAAAGTTCGCCTATTTGGCGATGTTCAAGGCCTGCAAGGTCAACCCGTTCTAATGCCATTTTGACCGCATCTTTATCGGCTTGTTTAGGGATGCGGAAAAAACCCATTTTGCCGTAACGGCCCATCATCACAACATCAGAAACGAGAACGGGGAAATTCCAGTCAACTTCCTCTGTTTGTGGGACGTATGCGATCACATTTTCTTTAAGCGCGGTTTTTATCGGCTGATCATTTAATGTCACACTGCCAGAAGATGGGGTGACAAGCCCCATAATGGTTTTAAATAACGTTGACTTGCCACTACCATTTACGCCAACTAAGGCACAAATAGAGCCACCTGAGATAGTAAAGCTTGCGTCATAGATAGCGGTGTGACCGTTATTATATGTCACAGTCGCATCATCGACGATAAGATTCGGGTGTTCGAATTGACTTGAGTGATTCATATTACTGTGAAAATCCTTTCGCTATCGTGTCTACAGTTGTATTTAAAAGGTCTATATATGTTGGTACTGGGCCATCGGCAGTTGATAATGAATCAACATATAACACGCCACCGTATTTTGCCCCGGTTTCTTTACTGACTTGGCGAGCAGGTTTATCAGAAATGGTACTTTCACTGAATACCACAGGGATGTTGTATTTACGGACAGTATCAATCACTTTTTTCACTTGTTGAGGAGAGCCTTGCTCTTCCGCATTGATTGGCCACAAATACACTTCTTTAAAGCCGTAATCTTTTGTTAAATAGCTAAATGCGCCTTCACTTGAGACTAACCAACGTTCATTTTCTGGAATGCGATTTAAACGTTCACGTAAAGGGGCGTCAAGTTCAGCAATTTGTTGCGCATATTTTTTAGCATTGGCATTATATGTTTCTGCATTTTCAGGATCATATTTGACCAGAGCTTGACGAATATTTTCAATATAAATTTTAGCATTGGCAGGAGACATCCATGCATGTGGATTTGGGTTATCTTTATATTCACCTTCACGGATTGGCATTGGCTCAATACCTTCAGTGACTACGACAGCAGGAACATTTTTAAAATTTTCAAAGAAACGTTGGAACCAAACTTCCAAATTCATCCCATTCCATAAGATTAAATCTGCATCATAGGCTTTCATAATATCTTTAGGAGTCGGTTGATAACCGTGAATTTCCGCACCAGGCTTCGTTATAGACTCGACAATTGCTGCATCTCCAGCTACATTTTGAGCGATATCTTGAATAATGGTAAAAGTGGTTACGACTTTAAACTTTTTAGCAAAAGCAGGTTGGCTAAAAAAGATGACTGCTACCAAAGCAAACATACTGGTTAGTAAAGGTGCAGATAATCGAGATACGTTCTTCTTCATAAAAGTTGACCCTGACATTATTGGTTTAGCGTTTTTTAACATACAGTTGTTAAGGTTTATAACAATTATATTTTATATCCTAATTGATAATGATTATCAATATCAATTGTGAAAAATAAATACAAAAAGTGTGGAATAGCATTATTCGTCATTATAGGCTTCTAAGTCCCATGGCTATTTGTATGACTAAAACACGTCCTGAAGTAAAAGTTAAGTAAAAATTATTTTATTTTTCTTAGGATTAGTTATTCTGCCATCGGCTTCCATCGTAGAGGATTCGACAGTGAGAAAAATAATTGGCGGTACTTTTATGCTACTGCTACTAGCAGGTTGTTCAAGCGAGCCAGATAGGCCTGTAACAAAACAGCGAATGTTAGAGCCTACAGGGCCAATAGCCACACAAAATACGACATTTCCAAGAACGCCTTTTGATGAATTTATTCGTGATTCTGCGGTTCGTTATAGTGTTGATGAAGCTTTAATTAGGGCTATTATTGAGGTCGAATCCAATTTTAGGCCTGAAGTTGTCAGTAAATCCAACGCAATAGGTTTGATGCAGATTAAAGCTTCGACAGCGGGGCGTGACGCATACCGTTACCAAGGGAAGCCAGGGGAGCCGAGTACTCGTGACCTAAAAGATCCACAAAAAAATATTGATATTGGCACAGCCTATATTCGTATTTTAAGGGAACAGCACCTTGCTGGAATAAGCCACCCTCAGACGTTATATTATGCAACTGTTGTCGCTTATGTGAACGGGGCTGGAGCGTTATTAAGAACATTTGATAATGATAAGGGTAGGGCGATTGCAATGATTAACAGCTTATCGCCGGAAGAATTTTATCAACATGTACAAACAAAACATCCTGCACCGCAAGCCCCACGCTATTTGTGGAAAGTTAAAAATGCTTACAATGCATTAGCTATGTCTTATTGATATTCACGCATTAAGTGTGGGAGTTGCGCGACAATTTCAACAATTCCGTTGATTACAAATTGCACTCCCATACAGATTAATAAAAATCCCATCACCCGTGCGATTGCATCAATACCGCTATTTCCTAGCCACCTCATAATAGAAGTTGCGCCTCTTAAACCAATCCAAACGATGAGACTTGCAATAAAAAAGGTAATTACGGGGGCGACTTTTAAAACCCATGGGGCAAAACTAACATTACCTTGTAATGATGCAGTGGAGCTGATGATCATAGCAATAGTACCAGGGCCTGCGGTACTTGGCATAGCAAGAGGAACAAAGGCAATGCTAGGTGATTCTTGGCGTTTTTTAGGGACATTTGGATCATCAAGGGCATTGGCGGTTGGGTCTTCCCCAACATCACTGCTAGGAAACAGCATGCCAAATCCAATAAATGCCACAATTAGCCCGCCTGCAATTCGCAGTCCTGGTATTGATATTCCAAATGTGTTCATGACTAATTGGCCTGCATAAAAAGCGATTGTCATGATTGCGAATACATAAATAGAGGCCAATAACGATTGATGGTCACGCTGCTCTTTTGTCATATTAGCAGAGATGCTTAACATGACTGCAATTGCAGTTAAAGGGTTGGCGAGAGGAAGTAACAGTACCAGACCAATACCAACGGCTTGAAATAGCTCAAGAAAATTTGTCATGGAAGTTAGATTCAAGCTCCTGATTAATGTGAATAAAATACCTTATCTCAAATGATAGCAAAATTTCTTATAGATCTGTAGGTTAGCATTTATATCTAGTGAGATATTTTATGGTAGGAGGTGGTTAGCATACTGATGAGTAAGAGTTAATATTAACTATCATTTATTAGTTTGTAGATAATAAGAGTTGTTCACATTAATTGTGGATAACAATGGCTTTCATCTGTGAATAACTTATTTTATTTGTTAAATAACAGCAAGATGAGTGATTGTGGTAAAAGTATTCAATTTTTAAAGGCAAAAAAAAACCTTTTTATGGGGGATAAAAAGGTTAAGGGCATTTCGTAACAGGTTGTCTTTAAGTTGATATGGGATACAGTATATCTGCTGCAATGTTATTTACTGATAATTTATGTAAATTCATTAAAAGAATTCACTGTGACAGACAAGTAAAGGGTAAAAAAATATGTTAAACGGAATCAACCATTTAACTTTAGCTGTAACTGATTTAGAAAAAAGTATTGGTTTTTATCAATCACTACTTGGTATGAAGTTACATGCGAGTTGGAAAAAGGGCGCCTATATTTCCTGTGGCGATTTATGGTTATGTTTATCATTAGATATAACTCGCCAATTTTCGTCCCCAGAAAAAACGGATTACACACACTATGCCTTTAACGTTGATGCGAAAGACTTTCTTATCGTTGTTGATAGGCTAATGCAAGCAAATGTCATTGTCTGGAAAGAAAATAAAAGTGAAGGAGATTCTTTTTACTTTCTTGATCCAGATGGCCACAAATTAGAATTGCATGTAGGCGGCTTATTACAGCGCTTAAAGAGCTGCCAAGAAAAACCGTATGAAGAAATGAAATTTTATTAAAAAGAGTTATGGATTTCTTTACAAAGGATTTTTAGTTTTAAAAATAGCTTTACGCAGAGTTGGTTATCCTATTTTCAGTTAATTTTGAGTAATAGGAAAAAGAATGAAAAAACTTATAGCGACATTAGCCGGGGCGTCGATGCTATTAGTTTTGGCTGCCGCCATGTTACTAATCGTTTTTCCTCAGCAGTGGAAGCAAAGCATTTATCCGAATATATCCCAAGTCTTACCAACATCGCTCAGTGCTATTTTACCGCAGAGTTTAGCCAGTAATGATATTTGTAATAGTCTAGAGGATAACCTGCAAAATTTTACTGATTATCTTAAAGTGAATCAGGACATTGTTGATGTAAAGGGAATGAATAGTTTAGATGAACAACTTGCCAATATTCAAACCAGAATTGATTCTATGCCCAGTGATGTACGAAATTTAGTTTGCCAGCAAGAGTATAGTAAATTAGAAGGTTTAAAGAGTGTGTTTTCCTTAACTCCCAATAACTAATTATTTTTGTAGTTAATATCACTCCTCTATATGTTCCTCCACTCAAATTTATATATTCATTTATGGTATGCTAATAGCATCATTTTGGCTTACAGGTAACGCAATGAATATATTTAAATTGCCATTATTGAATTGGTTAGTCGCTAATGGGATCGCTGTATACTTTCTTTCCAAGCAAGGTCTTTTAGACTGGACGTTTTCTGGTTGGATGGGAATTTTAGGTATATTAATTGCACTGGAGAGTGTGAGTTGGGTCGCGACGAGTCTTTACTACTTTTATAAACATAAAACATCACCAAATCCTACGGTTAAGGCAACGCATTTAGTGACTAACGGGCCTTACCGATTTTCACGTAATCCAATGTATTTAGCTTTTACATCAATGAGCTTGGCTTTAGCTTTCTTTTCACATTCTCCTTATTTTTTGGTCGCAGGGTTAGTATTTTGGCTGATTACTGATTTATACACGATCCCACAGGAAGAACGTTTTTTATCTGCATCATTTAAGAAGGAGTGGGAAAAATATAGCAAGCAAACGAGACGTTGGTTATAGATTGGTGGAAATGAGACGCTTTATCATTTAATCTGTTTTGTATACTTCAAATTTAGAATTTACGCAAAACATATTAAGGATAATCATGAACTATCAGGTGGTGCCATTTTGGATATACTCCAGTAAACTCGCATGTTTTATAATGTTCAGCGTATTTTTTGCTTTTTTTCCGGTAAGTGGTTTTATACTTTATTTATTTACCATCGGGGTTGTTTGGGCTGTCGTAGTCTCATTTAAAATTCATGGAATGAAGGAAAAAGGAATAGTCTTAAAAAATAGCGATACATCTGATTGGATGGTATATGTGAATGGTATTCCAGTCCAAGAAAGAAGACAAACTCTCTCCAATCCCTGTTTTGCAACGATACAGCATGCGAAGTCATTCTTTAGTATTGCCTTTATTATTCGGGCGTTAGTTCAAATTATCTTTTGTATTTATTTATTTTGGCAAATAGAGAAATTAGATAATATTTATGTACTATTACTCTCGTTAATAGCCACTTTCTACATCATTTACTCTTTATGGAAATCAATTCAATCGGTTATTACTCTTCAACAAAATAAGATAATCAGCGAAGAGATAATTGCACCTAGTGGATCCCATTGGTATCGCGTGTTTTTTGAGCAAAAAGAGAAACTATTTCCTGCATTAGATAACTTATTTGCCATTTAATCGGGAAGGTATTGATTTTTCATATGAAGAAGAACAATTAGCGGCATTACGCTATCACCATAAAATAGGTCTGTGTTATCATTAGTAGTTGAGTTACTCACGATGTAACGAAATAGGGTACTTAAATTGCCCATATTTGTGTACATGTCTTGCATTGTGAAGTGAGAAATCGTTAGTAACGTATTGATTTATAAACTTTGGAATAATCAAGCAAGTGATCTTTCGTGTGGGTCACCACTGCTGATAAGGATTTTTTAATGCCTGTTATTACTCTTCCTGATGGAAGTCAGCGTCAGTTTGACCACCCCGTTTCTGTGATGGATGTTGCTCGTGACATCGGCGCAGGTTTAGCTAAAGCCTGTATTGCAGGACGAATTAATGGCGAACGTGTCGATGCATGTGAAATAATTGAACATGATGCAAACGTATCCATTATTACGAGTAAAGATGAAGACGGACTCGAAATTATTCGTCACTCTTGTGCTCACCTGTTAGGTCATGCAATTAAACAACTATGGCCAAACACGAAAATGGCGATTGGCCCTACTATCGATAATGGTTTTTACTATGATGTCGATTTAGACCATATGCTGACGCAGGAAGACTTGGAAAAGCTTGAAAAGCGTATGCTTGAGCTTGCCAAAACAGATTATGATGTGGTGAAAAAACGCGTTTCTTGGAGCGAAGCTCGTGAAACTTTCGTTGCCCGTGGCGAAGACTATAAAGTTGAAATTTTAGATCAAAATATTAGCCAAGATGACCGCCCTGGTTTATATCATCACGAAGAATATGTTGATATGTGTCGTGGTCCACACGTACCGAATATGCGTTTTTGCCACCATTTTAAATTACAGAAAGTGGCTGGCGCATACTGGCGTGGTAACAGCGATAACAAAATGCTGCAACGTATTTACGGCACCGCATGGGCCGATAAAAAACAATTAGCGGCCTATTTATTACGTTTAGAGGAAGCAGCTAAGCGTGATCACCGTAAAATTGGTAAACAACTAGATTTATACCATATGCAAGAAGAAGCGCCGGGTATGGCATTCTGGCATAATGACGGTTGGACAATTTTCCGTGAGCTGGAAACTTTTGTACGCACTAAACTGAAAGCTTATAACTATCAAGAAGTTAAAGGCCCATTCATGATGGATCGCGTGCTGTGGGAAAAAACAGGTCACTGGGATAACTATAAAGACGCGATGTTTACGACTTCTTCTGAAAACCGTGAATATTGTGTGAAACCAATGAACTGCCCAGGTCACGTACAGATTTTCAACCAAGGTTTGAAATCATACCGTGACTTACCATTACGTATGGCAGAGTTTGGTAGCTGTCACCGTAATGAGCCATCAGGTGCACTGCACGGCTTAATGCGTGTGCGTGGCTTTACTCAAGATGATGCACATATCTTCTGTACTGAAGAACAAATCTTAAGCGAAGTAACTAGCTGTATTGAAATGATTTATGATGTTTACGCAACTTTCGGTTTCGAAAAGATTGTCGTAAAACTATCAACCCGTCCTGAAAAACGTATCGGTACTGACGAGATGTGGGATAGGGCGGAAGAAGACTTAGCGAATGCACTGAAATCAAAAGGTATTGAGTTTGAATACCAACCAGGTGAAGGCGCATTTTATGGTCCGAAAATCGAGTTTACACTGTACGACTGCCTTGACCGTGCATGGCAATGTGGTACTGTCCAGTTAGACTTCTTCTTACCGGGCCGTTTAACAGCTTCCTATGTAGGGGAAAATAACGAACGTATCGTTCCTGTTATGATCCACCGTGCAGTGTTAGGTTCACTAGAACGCTTTATTGGTATCTTAACAGAAGAGTATGCAGGCTTTTTCCCAACATGGTTAGCACCACAGCAAGTGGTTGTAATGAACATTACTGATAGCCAAGCAGATTATGTTCAAGAATTAGTAAGCAAGCTGCAAAGTGTTGGCATTCGTGCGAAAGCGGACTTACGTAACGAGAAAATCGGCTTTAAGATCCGTGAACACACGCTGCGCCGCGTCCCTTACATGTTAGTATGTGGTGATAAAGAAGTTGAATCAGGTAAAGTTGCTGTACGTACCCGTCGTGGTAAAGACTTAGGCAGCCTTGATGTCAACGAATTCATGACAAAACTGCTTGAAGAGATCCGCAGTCGTCAACTCAATCAGATGGAGGAATAAGGTATTAAAGGCGGAAAAAAACTCCCAACGGCGCGCCCAAATCGTATTAACGATGAAATTCGCGCAACAGAAATCCGTGTCACTGGTTTAGACGGTGAGCAACTTGGTGTAATGAGTGTGCGTGAAGCCCTCTTTAAAGCAGAAGAAGCAGGTGTCGACTTAGTCGAAATCAGCCCAAATGCTGAGCCACCAGTTTGTCGTATCATGGACTACGGTAAATATCTTTATGAGAAAAGCAAATCTCAAAAAGAACAAAAGAAAAAACAAAAAGTTGTTCAAGTGAAGGAAATTAAATTCCGTCCGGGAACAGACGAAGGCGACTACCAAGTTAAACTACGTAGTTTAATTCGCTTTTTGGAAGATGGTGACAAAGCTAAAGTGACACTGCGTTTTCGTGGTCGCGAAATGGCTCACCAACAGATTGGCTTAGAAGTGCTTAACCGCATCAAAACCGATCTGGATGAACTGGCATCAGTAGAATCATTCCCATCAAGGATTGAAGGACGCCAGATGATCATGGTATTGGCACCAAAGAAAAAATAATTAAGCCAGTATGGTTATAGCGAAGTAATTGCTAGAGTCGAGCAGCGCTCATTTGGGCGCTGCTTCTCTATTTTATTTGTCTTATCTAATGAGTAAAAATAATTGCTTCAATGCTACAAATTTCCCTCAAAATCCAAGTTTTCAAACAGTTCAGTGTGATTTATTGCAAGATTTACTTGAGTAATCCGGCAAGAAGCATTAAAATCCGCGGTCAAATCACTTTGTCAGCGCATAGCGCATAAAGACAAACAAAGAATATCGTACACGCGTCAAGTAGTAACTATTGAGTGACGAGTGTATTTGCTTGAGAGAAGCAAATCTCTTTATCCAATTGGAGGAATGAAGTATTAAAGGCGGAAAAAGAATCCCAACAACACGTCCAAATCGTATCAATGATGAAATTCGTGTTCCAGAGGTCCGTTTAACGGGTTTAGACGGTGAACAGTTAGGCATCATGAGCGCACGCGAAGCGCTTGAAAAAGCTGAAGAAGCAGGTGTAGACCTAGTAGAAATCAGCCCAAATGCTGAACCGCCAGTTTGTCGTATCATGGATTACGGCAAATTCCTTTATGAGAAGAGCAAATCTCAAAAAGAGCAAAAAAAGAAACAAAAAGTTGTTCAGGTGAAGGAAATTAAATTCCGCCCTGGTACAGATGAAGGTGATTATCAGGTCAAACTACGCAACCTGACTCGCTTTCTGGAAGATGGTGATAAAGCTAAAGTTACACTGCGTTTTCGCGGTCGTGAAATGGCTCACCAGCAGATCGGTCTGGAAATGCTTAACCGCATCAAAGCTGATCTGGAAGAACTGGCATCCGTGGAGTCTTTCCCTTCAAGAATTGAAGGGCGTCAGATGATCATGGTGCTGGCACCGAAGAAGAAATAATTAGGCCTGCAAGTAATACTCGTTTATAGCAATATAGATGTTATTCGCCTAATTAATTCGTAGTTAATCACAATGCGAAGTTGGAAATAAAAGAAATGCCAAAGATTAAAACTGTACGTGGCGCAGCAAAGCGCTTTAAAAAAACTGCAGGCGGTGGCTTTAAGCGTAAGCATGCAAACCTTCGTCACATCCTGACTAAAAAGTCAACTAAGCGTAAACGCCATTTACGTCCGAAAGGAATGGTATCTAAGGGCGATCTGGGTCTGGTAGTTGCTTGCCTGCCTTACGCATAAGTAAACAATTTAGTTAATATAAGATAAAGACGATAGGAGATAGCTTATGGCTCGCGCAAAACGTGGTGTAATCGCCCGTGCACGTCACAAAAAAATTCTGAAGCAAGCGAAAGGTTACTATGGTGCACGTTCACGTGTTTACCGCGTAGCATTTCAAGCGGTAATCAAAGCTGGTCAATACGCTTACCGTGACCGCCGTCAACGTAAACGTCAGTTCCGTCAACTGTGGATCGCACGTATCAACGCTGCGGCTCGTCAGAACGGCCTGTCTTACAGCCGCTTCATCAATGGCTTGAAAAAAGCTTCAATTGAAATCGACCGTAAGATCTTAGCAGACATCGCAGTTTTCGATAAAGCAGCATTCACTGCTTTAGTTGAAAAAGCGAAAGGCGCTTTAGCTTAATTGTTTGCTTGGAAAGAGGAGGGAAACTTCCTCTTTTCATTTATAGCTATTTGTGTTAATACTTTAGATACAGTTAGTTATTGAGAGTTTACTTCATGCATTCTGTGATTTTTCGTTTCTTTTTTTACTTTAGCACCTGAATTTCGGGGGCTTTTTCGCGTAAATAGAAAAAAGAAATGAAAAGTTACGCTAAAGCCTCCTTAGGGAGGCTTTTTCATTTCTAGTTTTAGATTAAGTACAGTAAAATCAGTTAAGTATTCATTCATTACCAAATAGAATGTGAAGCTTAATATATATAGTGAATAACTAGCAAAAAGACCAAGTGGTCATAAAGGGGAAACAATGCCACATCTCGCTGAGTTGGTTGCACAGGCAAAAGCAGCCATTGAACAGGCCCAAGATGTTGCTACGTTGGAATCAGTGCGTGTTGAATATTTAGGCAAGAGCGGCCATTTCACACTACAGATGAAAACGTTGCGTGATCTGCCTGCTGAGGAACGTCCAGCAGCAGGGGCTGTGATAAATGAAGCTAAAGTACAGGTTCAAGATGCACTGAACGCCCGTAAGGACGCGATGCAAGCTGAAATTCTTAATGCACGTCTAGTATCAGAAAAAATTGATGTGTCATTACCTGGGCGTCGTATGGAAAATGGTGGGTTACACCCAGTGACCCGTACAATTCAGCGAATTGAAGAGTTTTTTGGCGAATTAGGTTTCTCTGTTGAAACTGGTCCAGAAATCGAAGATGACTATCATAACTTTGATGCGTTAAATATACCTGCTCACCATCCCGCGCGTGCTGACCATGATACTTTTTGGTTTGATGCAAAACGCTTACTGCGTACGCAAACATCGGGTGTACAAATCCGTACAATGAATGGCCAACAACCACCGATTCGTATCATTGCTCCTGGTCGTGTATATCGTAATGATTACGACCAAACGCATACACCAATGTTCCATCAAACAGAAGGCCTGATTGTTGATAAAGATATCAGCTTTACCAATCTAAAAGGCACATTGCATGATTTCTTGAATAACTTCTTTGAAGAGGAAGTTCAAGTACGTTTCAGACCATCATATTTCCCATTCACCGAACCTTCAGCGGAAGTTGATGTTATGGGTAAAAATGGTAAATGGTTAGAAGTATTAGGCTGCGGAATGGTGCATCCAAATGTATTGCGCAATGTAGGTATTGACCCTGAAGTCTACTCTGGATTTGCCTTTGGTATGGGGATGGAGCGCTTAACAATGCTACGCTACGGTGTTTCTGACCTACGTGCATTCTTCGAAAATGATCTTCGTTTCCTCAAACAGTTTAAATAAGGCGGGGTTATCTCATGAAATTCAGTGAACTATGGTTACGCGAATGGGTAAACCCGGCGATCAGTAGTGAAGCATTATCCGACCAAATCACGATGGCGGGTTTGGAAGTTGATGGTGTAGATGCAGTTGCTGGCCAATTTCACGGCGTTGTTGTTGGTGAAGTGGTTGAGTGTGGTCAACACCCAAATGCAGACAAACTGCGCGTTACAAAAGTTAACGTAGGCGGTGAGCGTTTATTAGATATCGTCTGTGGTGCACCAAACTGCCGTCAAGGCCTAAAAGTTGCTGTTGCAACGGTTGGTGCGGTATTACCGGGTGATTTTAAAATTAAAGCGGCAAAACTACGTGGCGAACCTTCTGAAGGTATGCTGTGTTCTTATTCTGAACTGGGTATTTCTGATGACCACAGCGGAATTATTGAATTGCCGCAGGATGCCACTATCGGTACCGATATTCGTGAATATCTAAAGCTTGATGATAATGCGATTGAAATCAGCATTACACCTAACCGTGCAGATTGCTTAAGTATTCTTGGGGTTGCACGTGATGTCGCTGTTATTAATAAATTAGCGCTAAATGAGCCTGCTATTAATACAGTATCTGTGACCACAAAAGATACTTTCCCAATTCGAGTAGAAGCACCTAATGCCTGCCCACGTTTCTTAGGTCGTGTGATCAAAAATATTGATGTGTCAGCGCCAACGCCAATGTGGATGAAAGAAAAGTTGCGTCGTGGTGGCGTCCGTTCTATTGACGCGGTTGTGGATATTACCAACTACGTCTTATTAGAATTGGGTCAGCCTCAACACGCTTATGATCTAGACCGTTTAGATGGGGCTATTGTTGCTCGCATGGCAAAAGAAGGGGAGAAACTAGTTCTCCTTGATGGCAGTGAAGCAACGTTAAAATCAGACACATTAGTGATTGCTGATGAATCAAAAGCACTGGGGATTGCAGGTATTTTTGGCGGTGAACACTCAGGTGTTAATACGGAAACCAAAAATATTTTATTAGAGTGTGCATTCTTCGACCCATTATCGATCACAGGTCGTGCACGTAATTACGGTTTGCACACTGATGCATCTCACCGTTTTGAGCGTGGTGTTGACCCTCAATTACAGTTTAAAGCGATTGAACGTGCTACTGCGCTAATTGTTGAGATTTGTGGTGGTGAAGTCGGTGAAATTATTGATGTAACCAGTGAACAGCATTTACCAAAAGCCGCAAATATTAAACTGACACGCAATAAATTAGACCGTTTGATTGGTCACTTTATTGAAGATGAGTTAGTTACTGATATTTTGACGCGTTTAGGGTGCAAAGTCACGGTTTCTGCTAATACATGGGATGTTGTCGCCCCAAGTTGGCGCTTCGATATGCAAATCGAAGAAGACTTAGTGGAAGAAGTTGCTCGTGTATATGGTTATAACAGCATCCCTGATGTGCCATTACGTGCTGATTTGACCATGACTAACCACAAAGAAGCTAACTTACCTTTAAAACGTATTAAAGCAATGTTAGTTGACCGTGGTTACCAAGAAGCAATCACTTATAGTTTTGTTGACCCTAAAGTTCAAGCTTTACTGCACCCACAACAAGACGCGTTGCTTTTACCTAACCCTATTTCTGTTGATATGTCAGCGATGCGTTTATCGTTACTGACTGGTTTATTAGGAACGGTTGTCTATAATCAAAATCGTCAACAAAATAGAATTCGTTTATTTGAGACAGGTCTGCGCTTTATTCCTGATAATCAAGCAGAATATGGAATTCGCCAAGAACCTATGTTGGCAGGGGTCATTACAGGTAACAGATTTGAAGAACATTGGTCATTAGATAAACAAGTTGTTGACTTCTTTGACTTAAAAGGTGATCTTGAAGCTGTTTTTGAATTGACTGGGAAACTAAATCAAATTACATTTAAATCTGAGGCACATCCTGCATTGCATCCAGGTCAAAGTGCTGGGATTTATCTGGAAAATGAACACATTGGCTTTATTGGTGTAGTTCACCCAGAATTAGAACGCAAACTCGATTTAAATGGTCGTACGGTGGTGTTTGAGGTTCGTAGTGATGCGATAGCACAACGTGTCATCCCTGAAGCTAAGGCGATTTCGCGCTATCCATCGAACCGCCGTGACATCGCTGTTGTCGTGCCAGAAGATGTGGCTGCTGCTGAAGTTTTAGCAGAGTGTAAAAAAGTTGGCATAAATCATATAGTTGGCATAAACTTATTTGATGTGTACTGTGGTGAAGGAATAGCGGATGGCTATAAGAGCCTTGCTATCAGTCTTGTCTTCCAAGATACCCAGCGTACTATGGAAGAAGAAGAGATCACTGCTACCGTTGATCTGTGTATTGCTGCGTTAAAACAGCGATTCCAAGCCTCCTTGAGGGACTAAACCTATGGCGCTTACTAAAGCTGAAATGTCAGAAAATTTGTTTGAAAAACTGGGTGTTAGCAAACGTGATGCTAAAGACCTTGTCGAAACTTTCTTTGAAGAGGTTCGCCTTTCCTTAGAAAATGGTGAGCAAGTAAAATTATCTGGATTCGGTAACTTTGATTTACGTGATAAAAATCAACGTCCCGGACGTAACCCTAAAACTGGGGAAGATATTCCAATTACTGCCCGCCGTGTTGTTACCTTCCGCCCAGGCCAAAAATTAAAAAGCCGTGTAGAAAAAGCAACTCCGAAAGAGTAATTATATCGTTTGATATGAAAAAAGACCGCCTAGGCGGTCTTTGTTTTTACTAAAAGTGTAGAATTAGTATTTATTAGCCATATAAGTAGCAATAGCTTCAAAATAATGGGCAGACATATTTTCTCTTAAAATTATGTCTTCTGGTTTAGTGTTCTTTGAAAAGGTATTTGCAGGTATGAGTAGAGCTTTTGCTGCAATAGCGAGATTATGTGCAGACATTTTATTTTTGTCTGAGTTTTTTACTATCCCAGCAATTAGAGGGGCTAGTGTTTGAGCTAAGGGCGATTTCATTACTTCGCTGTGCTTTAATACCGAAACTTTCCATTGACTAGAATTTTCTGTGATCTCATCGAAAAGATAGCGAATTAGTTTTCTAGTATGTTCGTTACATCCACCTAAATCTTCTGCTTTTGAAACTTCTTGTTCGAATATCTGTGCTCTTTGTTGAGTGAAAGTGTTAAATTCTAACTTTTCAATTGAATCCAGTAACGCATTGTAATTTTCTGATTTTTCTGTGAATATTTCTCCTACTTTAACTTTCAACAGATTGAGGTAGTCTTCGTGATGTTGATTCATGAGCAAACTGATTCTATTTTCTTCTGAGGGAAAATTACTATTTACTTCAGAGCATAAAGATTTTAACGCCCCTGCTAAGCTACAAATATCTAAATCAGCTAAATTTGATTTATTAATATTATCTTTTATAAATTGCATGGCTGTTTCTTGACCTGGAATTCGAAAAATTCCTTCCGTTGATAGGGCGTTATTTTTTTCAATTAGAATTTTAACTAGTGTTTGTACACTAGGTAGTTTTGTTTCTAACAGAGAGACTTCATGTGGCGAGAGTGCGTTTCTGCTAACGGCATCAGAAATAATACTGTTTACTAATTTTTCTTGTTCTGTCAATGCTCTGAACTTTACATTTTCTACATTTATAGGTTCGAAATTGTGATTTGAGACGAAACCAAAGAAACTTTTGCAGCTATTTATTATTTTCTTTATGGACGCAAAAACCCCCTTTCTTTCGCTATATACAGTCTCTATTGGTTGGGCTGGTTGTAGGTTAAACGATTTAAGCCTAGGATGGAGATTTGTATTTGATTTAGTATTCATATAATTTCCTTTTAATGAGGTCGTTAAATTATGCAGGAGCATAAGATTATTGTTATCGCTTTGCTTACATAAAAAGCTATAATTTCCTGACTTAATGAAAAATAAGAAAAAATTCAATGGATCAGCAACTTGAAAATTTGCATCATCAACAGCGATGTTCCGACTTAAAGCTAATTACTCTATTGAGCGCTTTGCTGATTACTGCTGTGCTACTTTCTCTGTGTGCAGGTGAAGTGTGGTTACCACCAACACGATGGATGAGTGATGCAGGACACATGTTCGTGGGACAAATTCGTTTTCCCCGCACACTTGCGGTGATTGTTATTGGCGCAGCTCTTGCAGTCACAGGGGCTATCATGCAAGCCTTATTTGAAAACCCCTTGGCCGAGCCTGGCTTATTGGGGGTAAGTAACGGTGCAGGTGTTGCTGTGGTGCTGGCTGTATTATTGTCTTCAGGCGTGACGCACTATTGGCTATTAAGTATTAGCGCAATTATAGGAGCACTATTGTTTACCTCCATATTGCTCTATTTTGCTCGCCGTAAGAACTTGAGTAATTCAAGTTTATTGCTTGTTGGTGTTGCTCTAGGCGTGATTAGTGGTGCTTGTATGACATGGATGGTATATATGAGCAGCAACCTTGATTTACGACAGTTACTCTATTGGATGATGGGGAGTTTTAGTGGGGTTGATTGGCGACAATTTGGTCTTGTTATTGGTTGCTTGCCATTTTTAATTTGGGTGCTTTTCCAAGGAAATATACTGAATTACCTTTCATTAGGTACAGTACAAGCTTATCAATTAGGTATATCAATCCATAAATGGCGCGTTATATTGATTATTATTAGTGGTGTATTAATTGGCCTCAGCGTTGCTATTGCGGGGGCGATTAGCTTTATTGGCTTAGTTATTCCTCATATATTGAGATTAAGTGGTTTAACAGATAACCGCGTATTATTGGTTGGTTCTGCAGTGGCAGGGGCATTAGGGTTATTAACAGCAGATATTCTGTCTCGGTTATTAATCGCCAATGCGGAAGTTCCCATTGGTGTTATTACGGCAACCTTAGGGGCACCGATATTTATTTTCTTGTTAATCCGTCACCAACAATGGCGGTAAAAATGATGGAAAATAAATTAATTATTGATATTAAAAATATTACCATCGATACACGCTTGGTCAATGTTTCAGCTCAAGTGCTAGCTGGTGAACAAATTCATATATTGGGTGCCAATGGGGCCGGGAAAAGTACATTATTAGCTGCGATAAGCGGTTATTTGCCTGTAGGTGGCGATATTTTAATTGGTGGGCGAAGTATACGGCAATATCATATTGCTCAATTGAGCCAACAACGTGCTTATCTTTCACAATTAGTTAGTTACATTCCAATACTCAAAGTTTTTCAATATGTTGGCCTGTTTTCACCTAACACAGTGTTTTCTGCTGGTGTTTTTGAGCGTTTATGTAGCGATTTTCAACTAACATCATTATTAAGTAAACCTATTAACCAACTCTCGGGTGGTGAATGGCAAAGAGTCCGAATTGTAGCAGCATTTTTGCAGGTCTGGGATAAACAGCAATGCGAGGGGAAATTTATATTATTGGATGAGCCGACCAATAATTTAGATATTATTCAGCAAGCAATGCTTGATAAATGGATTAAATATTTTTGTGATTGCTTAGGAACCGTTATAATGAGTGGTCATGATCTTAGCCATTCGTATAAAAATGCATCTTGTATTTGGATGATAAAACAAGGACAGTTAGTCGCAGTAGGGAAACCAGAATGTATAATGACAGAAAAAAATTTATCTGACATATTTATGTCTGAAATTAAGTTAAGCCACAGTGCATCT
Source organism: Providencia sp. PROV150 (assembly GCF_028481025.1). Lineage (NCBI taxonomy): Bacteria > Pseudomonadati > Pseudomonadota > Gammaproteobacteria > Enterobacterales > Morganellaceae > Providencia > Providencia sp. PROV150. Next base: position 294,712 of record NZ_JAMPPJ010000001.1, read on the forward strand.
CACCGGGTGTGGCAGGTTATAAATTTAACGGATAAGCAATAAGGTGTTTTTATCACTTATTTTTGCATGATAATCCCGCAATGTTTGCAGGTGTTGAGGTTCGGTTAAAGTATAATTAACTAGAATATTCTATTCACAATGAAAACTAGGCTATAAACAATATGAGCAATTTCTTACCATTTTCAAAACCGGCAATCGGTGATGAAGAGGTCAAGGCAGTTGAAAAAGTTCTGCGTTCAGGCTGGATAACTACAGGCCCACAGAATCATCAATTAGAAGAAGATTTTTGTAAGCGTTATGGCTGTAAGCATGCGATTGCACTTTCTTCTGCAACAGCGGGGATGCATGTTGTCTTAATGGCATTAGGTATTGGCCCTGGTGATGAAATTATTACACCATCACAAACATGGGTTTCTACGATTAACATGATTGAATTGCTTGGTGCAACCCCTGTGATGATTGATGTTGATCGTGACACATTAATGATCCAACCTGATGCCGTAGAAAAAGCGTTAACAGAAAAAACAAAGGCCATTATCCCAGTTCATTATGCGGGGGCTCCTTGTGATCTTGACGCATTGCGTTTGATTGCTCAAAAAGCCGGTGTAGCTTTAATTGAAGATGCAGCACATGCCGTGGGTACTCGTTATAAAGATGAGTGGATTGGCGAAAAGGGAACGTCTATTTTCTCTTTTCATGCCATCAAAAATGTCACCTGTGCGGAAGGGGGATTAGTCGCAACAGATGATGACAAGCTCGCTCAGCGTGTACGTACGCTTAAGTTTCACGGTCTAGGCGTTGATGCGTTTGATAGACAAATGCAAGGCCGTAAGCCGCAAGCAGAGGTTGTTGAACCTGGTTTTAAATATAATTTGTCTGATATCCATGCTGCAATAGCGGTTGTGCAATTATCTCGTGTCGAGCAGTTAAACCAGCGTCGTGCTGAACTGACGGCGCGTTATCGTGAATTGCTAAAAAAATCCCCATTACAGATGCTTACCGTACCTGATTACCCACATTTACATGCTAATCATTTATTCATGGTGCGTGTTGATAAAAAACAATGCGGTATTGACCGTGATACTTTCATGGAAAAATTGAAAGAGCACGATATTGGTACAGGGCTACATTTTCGTGCTGCCCACACACAAAAATATTATCGTGAAAAATATCCTGAATTAACCTTACCTGAATCAACATGGAATAGTGCGACATTATGTTCGCTACCATTATTCCCTGATATGACAGATGCAGATGTTGAGCGGGTTGTCAAAGCTGTAGAAGCAGTTCTTTTGGAGTCAAAATAGTGTCACACGCAGATGAATTTGATGAGATAAAAAAAGTCTCAGTGGTAATCCCTGTCTATAATGAAGAGCAGAGCTTACCGCAATTGCTAGAACGTACTATCAAGTCATGTAAACAATTAACTCAATCTTATGAATTAATTTTAGTTGATGATGGTAGTAGCGACCGTTCAGCGCAAATGCTTACAGAAGCAGCGGAAAATCCAGAAAACCATGTTATTGCAATTATTTTAAACCGTAATTATGGTCAGCATTCTGCTATTATGGCCGGTTTTAACCAAGCGGATGGCGATTTAGTCATTACTTTGGATGCGGATTTGCAAAACCCGCCAGAGGAAATCCCTCGTTTAGTGCAAACTGCGATGCAAGGTTATGATGTAGTTGGTACACGCCGTGCGAATCGCCAAGATTCTTGGTTTCGCAAAACAGCGTCTAAAATGATTAATGCGATGATCACCAAAGCAACAGGCCGCTCTATGGGTGACTATGGCTGTATGTTACGTGCGTATCGCCGTCATATTATTCAAGCTATGTTGCAATGTCATGAAAGAAGTACATTTATTCCTATTTTAGCAAATACATTTGCACGTAGAACCATTGAAATTGATGTAGCGCATGCAGAACGCGAGTTTGGTGATTCTAAATACAGCTTTATGAAGCTGATTAATTTAATGTATGACTTATTAACATGCCTGACTACGGCACCACTGCGTTTATTGAGTGTTGTCGGTAGTATTATCGCCGCTGGCGGTTTTTTATTAGCGGTATTGTTAATTGCATTGCGTTTAATTTTTGGCGCAGAGTGGGCCGCAGATGGCGTATTCACGCTGTTTGCAGTACTCTTTATGTTTATTGGTGCACAGTTTGTTGCCATGGGTTTATTGGGCGAATACATTGGTAGGATCTACAATGATGTGCGCGCGAGACCCCGTTATTTTATTCAAAAAGTCGTTGGAGCAGATGCGAAATCCGACAAAAATCAGGAAGAAGACTAATGAAAGCTATTGTTTTTGCCTATCATGATATTGGCTGCGTAGGGCTAAAAGCGCTTGAAAAAGCAGGTTTTGATATCCAAGCAGTGTTTACCCACACTGATGACCCAAATGAAAACCACTTTTACTCCTCTGTTGCGCGTTTAAGTGCTGACATGGAGCTTCCTGTTTTTGCGCCTGAAAACGTTAATCACCCATTGTGGATTGAACGTATTCGCGAAATGAAACCTGATGTGATTTTCTCCTTCTACTATCGTGATATGTTGAGTGAAGAGCTGTTAGCTATCGCGCCTAAAGGTGCGTTTAATCTACATGGTTCATTACTCCCTAAATATCGCGGTCGTGCGCCTATTAATTGGGCATTATTAAAAGGCGAAAGCGAAACAGGTGTAACCTTACATAAAATGGTAGCTAAAGCCGACGCTGGCGATATCATTGCTCAAGAAAAAGTGGTTATTACCGATACAGACACTAGCCTAACTTTACATGCAAAAGTCCGTGAAGCGGCGGAAGTTTTGCTGGATAAAACACTGCCATTAATCGAAGCTGGTAGCTACAAAGCCGTTGCACAAGACGAAAGTCAAGCAACGTACTTTGGTCGCCGTACCGCTGAAGATGGTTTGATTAATTGGAACGACAGTGCAAAAGACGTTAATTGCTTGATTCGTGCAGTGACTGAACCTTACCCAGGTGCGTTTACCTATTTAGGTGCACGCAAAATGGTTATTTGGCGCGCACGCGTTTTAGATGATAACCAAGGTAAACCAGCAGGTACGGTACTTTCGAGTGACCCACTGCGTATCGCTTGTGGTCAAGGTGCTATCGAAGTGATTAGCGGCCAAAGTGAGACGGGTTTATATATGCAAGGTAGCCGCCTTGCTAACGAAATGGGTATCGTGACAGATGTTCGTGTTGGTGCAAAACCAACGGCACAAGTAAAACGTCGTACACGTGTTCTGATCCTTGGTGTTAACGGCTTTATCGGTAACCACTTGACTGAGCGCCTGTTAAAAGACGGTAATTACGATATCTATGGTATGGATATCGGTTCTTCCGCAATTGAACGTTTTATTGGTAACCCACGTTTCCACTTTATTGAAGGTGACGTTAGCATCCATACAGAATGGATTGAATATCACATCAAAAAATGTGACGTTATTCTGCCTTTGGTTGCGATCGCGACGCCAATCGAATATACCCGTAACCCACTGCGTGTTTTCGAGTTAGACTTCGAAGAAAACTTAAAAGTTGTACGTTACTGTGTGAAATACAACAAACGCATCATTTTCCCATCAACTTCTGAAGTTTATGGTATGTGTGATGATAAAGAGTTTGATGAAGATGAATCACGCCTGATCGTAGGACCAATCAATAAACAACGTTGGATTTACTCAGTATCTAAACAATTACTTGACCGAGTGATTTGGGCATACGGTGCAAAAGAAGGTCTGAAGTTCACCTTATTCCGTCCATTTAACTGGATGGGACCACGTTTAGATAGCTTGAACTCTGCGCGTATTGGTAGTTCTCGTGCAATTACACAGTTGATCTTGAACTTGGTTGAAGGTTCTCCGATTAAACTGGTTGATGGTGGTGCACAAAAACGCTGTTTTACAGATATTAAAGACGGTATTGAAGCACTGTTCCGTATTATCGAAAATAAAGATGGTAAGTGTGACGGCCAAATCATCAATATCGGTAACCCAACGAATGAAGCCAGTATTCGTGAATTAGCGGAAATGTTGCTGGAAAGCTTCGAAAAACACCCACAACGTGGAAAATTCCCTCCATTTGCAGGTTTCCGTGAAATCGAAAGCAGCAGCTATTATGGCCAAGGGTATCAAGACGTTGAACACCGTAAACCAAGTGTTGAAAACGCACGTCGTTTACTGGACTGGGTTCCAACTATCGATATGAAAGATACCATTGAAGAAACATTAGATTTCTTCTTACAAGGTGCTGTTGAAGAGTTAGGTAATAAAGACTAATGAAAAAAGTTGGCTTGAGAATTGATGTGGATACCTACCAAGGTACATTAAAAGGGGTTCCACAGTTACTCAAAGTGCTCAAAGAGCATAATATTCAGGCCAGCTTTTTCTTCAGCGTAGGACCCGATAACATGGGGCGCCATTTATGGCGCCTTTTGCGTCCTAAATTTCTGTGGAAAATGCTTAGGTCTAATGCAGCATCCCTTTATGGGTTAGATATCTTATTAGCGGGCACAGCATGGCCGGGTAAAAAAATTGCTAAGGATTTAGGTTACTTGATGAAACAAACCTTGGATGCTGGCCATGAAGTTGGCTTACATGCATGGGATCATCAAGGCTGGCAGGCTAAGGTTGCGAAATGGAGCAAACCGCAACTGACTGAGCAGGTTAAGCTAGGTGTTGATGCATTGGAGCAAGCTATTGGGCATCGTGTGACTTGTTCAGCCGTAGCTGGTTGGCGAGGCGATGAGCGCGTATTGGAAGTTAAACAAACGTTTAACTTTGACTACAACAGTGATTGCCGTGGTAAATATCCATTTAGGCCAATTTTAGCGGATGGCTCATTAGGGACAGTTCAAATTCCTGTAACACTGCCGACTTACGATGAAGTTGTGGGAACAGTCGTGAGTGATGAGGCATTTAATGATTTTATTCTTCAAGCAATTAAAGAAGATCAAGGCATTCCAGTTTATACTATTCACACTGAAGTGGAAGGGATGTCTAAATCGGAACAATTTTCACAATTATTGGAACGAATTACACAAGAAGATATCCAATTCTGTACATTGAGTGAATTACTGCCAGACGATTTGAATTCATTGCCAAAAGGGCGTGTGGTGAGGGCACCATTCCCTGGGCGTGAAGGCTGGCTAGGCTGCCAAGAAGAGGAATAAGCAACCTATGTTGAATAACCGAGCGAGCAAAGTAGGAGCCTCTCTGCTGGCTCTTTTTTTTATCTTAACCTATTTATTGCCGTTGGATAGCCGTTTACTTTGGCAACCAGATGAAACACGATATGCGGAAATTAGCCGTGAAATGTTACAGCGTGGGGATTGGATTGTTCCTTACATGCTGGATGTACGTTATTTCGAAAAACCAGTAGCAGGTTACTGGATAAACAATATTAGCCAAATGATTTTTGGTGAAACTAATTTTGCTGTTCGCTTTGGTTCGGTTTTTTGTATTTTCCTCAGTGCATTACTTGTCTACCGTATGGCAAAAATGATGTGGCGTAATAACCACGTTGCTTATGTTGCTAGCCTCATTTATATCTCAATGTTCTTGGTATTCTCCATCGGAACTTACAGTGTACTCGACCCAATGTTGTCTTTATGGATAGCGGCAAGCATGTTCTGTTGCTTGTGGGCAATGAAATCGAGAGAAGTAAAATCTAAACTAGCGGCATGGCTTTGTCTTGGGCTGGCTTGTGGCATGGCATTTATGACTAAAGGCTTTTTAGCCCTTGCGATCCCCGTGATAGTCATGCTTCCTGTCACAATCTATCAAAAGCGGTTCCTTGAGTTACTAAAGTACGGGCCGCTTGCAATAATTTCGGCGGTTATTATCAGTTTGCCATGGGCTTTGGCGGTTGCAAAACAAGAACCAGACTATTGGCACTATTTCTTTTGGATTGAGCACATTAAGCGTTTCACAGCAGATGATGCGCAGCATATTGCACCGTTTTGGTATTATATTCCAATTATCATTCTTGGCGCTATTCCATGGGCAGGGCTGTTGCCAGGTGCGATAATGAAAGGCTGGAAAGAACGTAAATCTAGCCCCGATATGTTTTTCTTACTGTGCTGGTTTGTTGTTCCTGTTATCTTTTTCAGTATTTCCCGCGGTAAGTTACCAACGTATATGTTACCGTTTATGGCGCCATTGGCATTGCTTATGGCGAAGTATGGGGTTGATTGCGTTCGTAATGGTAAAATGAAAGCATTGAAAGCCAATGGGATCATTAATGTTGTATTAGGGATCGCTGCGGTTATAGCGGTAATTGTCGTGAGCACGGTGATCAAAAAACCGTTATACGAACCTGATGAATGGTCAAAAATGGTGTTAGGTGTCGTTGCATTTTCTATTTGGGCGATTATCGGTTACCTATGTACGGTATTAAATGCTAAATATTGGTTATGGGCAGCCTCGTGCTCTTTGGCCGTGAGTTTGTGTATTGGTAGTGCTCTGCCGAACAACACCATCGATTCTAAATTACCTCAAAACTTTATTCATCAAAATCATGATTTACTGATGAATAGCAAATATTTGATGGCAAGTAATGTTGGGGTCGCAGCAGGCCTTGCGTGGGAAACACAAAATTCCAATATCTATTTATACAATAGTAGTGGAGAGCTAAGTTACGGTTTGGAATACCCAGATAGCCAACATCGCTTAGTTAAACCGGATCAATTTGCACAGTGGCTAGAAAAAGCACGCAAAGAAGGGCAGGTAACTGTTGTCTTTTTATTAGGCCGTAAAGAAGGGTTACCGGATATTCCTAAGCCAGATGAAGTCATTAAAAATTCACGTATGGCGATTGTGGTTTACCATCAACAATGATTGCACAACTACTGCTGTTATTGCTGGTTAGCGTTTTGACCTGCGTTGGGCAAGTGGCTCAAAAGCAAGCCGTCGTCAATTGGCAGAGTAATAAAACCAATAAAACAGCATCAGCCTTTCGGTGGCTGGTGCTGGCGGTTTTTATGCTAGGCCTTGGCATGTTGTTTTGGTTGAAATTATTGGAAACCATGCCGCTGAGTATCGCTTATCCAATGTTAAGTATTAATTTTGTATTAATTACTTTAATTGGCCAGTTTGTTTATAAAGAGCAAACTGGGCTTAACCACTGGTTAGGGGTTGCTGCCATTATGTTTGGTATTTTGCTAATGAGTATCGGCGTATGAACAAGGGTTATTTGTGGGTGATTAGCAGTGCTTTATTAGTCACAGTCGCTCAACTGAGCTTAAAAGCCGGGGTAGTTGAACTACCCTCATTCACACTTGGCTGGCATTGGCTACAATTAGAGTGGTTACTCGCAAATATTACTAGCTTAGGAATTATTTTTTTAGGGTTAGTTTGTTATGCGTTATCGATGTTATGTTGGCTATTAGCTTTAAAACACATAGCATTGAATAAAGCTTATCCGCTTATTAGCTTAAGCTATGTTTTCGTTTATTTATTAGCAGTTTTCTTACCTTGGTTTAATGAACCTGCGACAGGACTAAAGGCCATTGGAATTGGCTTTATTTTATTAGGGGTATGGCTAATTAGCCGGCCCAATAAATCACCAAGTGATAGAACGGAATAATTTCTTAGTTGCTTATATTATAGTCTTCACGCACTATAATATAAGCAAGTTATCGCAATAAGATAGATAAATAAGGTGCTTTATGGTTATCAAAATACAACACCTACCACTATTATTGTGTTTAGTTTTAATTGGTTGTTCATCGACATCCGTTAAAAGAACGCCGCCGCCATTAAAAACACAATTATCAGACCCAATCATGACGATAGCGCAATTAAAAGACCAGCTAGAGCAGTGGTATGGTACGCCTTATCATTATGGTGGAATGAATCAAAATGGTGTGGATTGTTCCGGTTTTGTCTATCGCACATTTAACGACCGTTTTGCCATTCAGTTACCTCGAACAACAGTAGATCAAACTCAATTAGGCACACGGATTGATAAATCTGATTTGATGCCAGGGGATTTGGTGTTCTTTAAAACAGGTTCAGGGGAGAATGGATTGCATGTGGGGATTTACGATACCGATAATACATTCATTCACGCATCAACGAGTAAAGGGGTAATTCGTTCATCAATGGATAACGTTTATTGGCGAAAAGTGTTTTGGCAAGCAAGACGTATCTAAATTCACTATTTTATTCAGTGATTATGCTATCTTAAGGGCAAGTTTTGTTTTAAGGATAGCTCAATGTCAACAGTACGTTTACTCATCTCAGAATCCTACGACCCTTGGTTTAACCTTGCGGTTGAAGAAACTATTTTCCGACAAATGCCAACCGACCAACGTGTTATGTTTCTTTGGAGAAATGCGGATACCGTGGTCATAGGGCGCGCTCAGAATCCGTGGAAAGAATGTAATACACGGCGGATGGAAGAAGATAATGTTCGTTTAGCTCGGCGCAGTAGTGGTGGTGGTGCTGTCTTTCATGATCTAGGTAACACTTGTTTCACATTTATGGCGGGAAAGCCAGAATATGATAAAACAGTTTCTACACAAATCATTGTTGATGGATTAGCACAGGTCGGTATTAACGCACAAATTTCAGGTCGCAATGATTTGGTTTTAGATACAGAAAGTGGTCCGCGAAAAATATCCGGTTCTGCATACCGAGAAACGAAAGATAGAGGTTTTCACCATGGAACCTTGCTGATTAATGCAGATTTAAGTCGTTTAGCTAATTACCTGAATCCAGATCCTAAAAAATTACAGGCAAAAGGGATTACGTCAGTGCGTTCTCGTGTGGCTAACTTGTCTGAGCTTGTTCCTAATATTTCTCATGAAATTGTTTGTGAGGGAATAATTAAAAGTTTTTTTAATTACTTCGGTGAAACGGTCGAAGCGGAGTATATTTCCCCTGAAAAATTACCTGATTTGCCAAATTTTCCAGAAACTTTTGCTAAGCAAAGTAGTTGGGAATGGAATTTTGGGCAAGCACCAGCGTTTACTCACTATTCAGATACACGTTTTTCTTGGGGAGGAATTGAGTTTCATTTTGATATCGAAAAAGGCGTGATAAATCGCTGTCAGTTTTTTACAGATAGCTTAGACCCATCTCCTTTGGAGTGGTTAAGTGAGCAATTGACGGGTAAAACATATCAGACAGAAACAATACGTTCTTTAGGTAAACAAATGGCCGTAAAATGGCCTCAATTGCAGGAGCAGTTAGCTGATTTGGAAAACTGGCTAGTCCATGAATTAAGTTAAAAAAAGAGCCGACATAGTCGGCTCAGACATAGACTTCAAAATTGCAAATAACTAATAGGAAGGGATGTTCTAAAATAATCAGTTATGACAGCTACAAGTCATAAAGCTTTTGCATTCAGGTAATTCACCTGATTGGCGAAATTTTGCAGGCGTTGTATCAAAGTGCTTTTTAAAGATGCGGGTAAATGTCGCCTGTGAACTAAAGCCATATTGCAATGCGATATCAAGAATAGGTAAGTTGCCTTCACGTAATGATTTAGCTGCTTCTAATAAACGACGTTTACGGACGTATTCACCAAGCGTGCAGCCTTTCATTTCTTTGAAAACACGCTGTAAATGCCATTTTGAATAGCCGCTTTTATCGGCAATTGTGTCGATTTTGATGCCTTCATTGCGCTGCAACTGACTTTCAAGCCATTTAACAATATCGTTGACTACACTTTCTGACATATTTACCTCCTACTCAAGTAGGCTATTGTTCATTAATAACTAATAATAACTCACGAAATTAGGGTCTATTCTTCCTGTTTTTCCGATATATCGATAGGCTAAACGTGCGGTTTTTTAATGATAATAACTATCAGTACAATAGATGTTGAAAAAATTAACATTTTAAACATTCAATATTGTATGTTTAAAATTCTTTTAATTCAAGTGTCTATGTTGCCATGTCATTTTTTTAGGTAAGAAAAAGAGAAAATTTTCATTATATTCAAAAAAATTGTTCAAGCTATTCGAAATTATTAACCAAGTAAATAATTGAAATATTATTGCTTCATTTATAATCGTATTTCTATAACAATAAACAGGAAATTCCGAGGTAATTGTTATGATTGAAAGTGCTTGTAACTACAGTTTTCGTAGTATGAATAACTAATATATGCGGTAAGTTAAATACTTTATGCGAGAGATGGATGATTATTCTATTTCTATATCAAAAAGTGGCGTGAATTAATGAGGTAAAGGGTCTATGGCAATTTTCATGTCTAATTCAAACCACAATTTCTGATTGAAAAGTATTTAGAAAATTACCATGACAGATTATCTACTTTCTTATTATTCTTTTATTATATGCGAGATATCGAAAGAATTTGCTTGCTCCATTCTATTTGTTCGGGAGTGCCTTCAATACGCTGGCCATACATTTGAATAATTTGGTTACCTTGGGTATCAAAGACCTCAAGACTTGTCACAAAGCCATCTTTAGTTGGCTTACGTGTGACCCAGCACTCAGAAATGCCATTTTCAATGATATGAAGTTTAAAGTTTGTACTTGAAACATTTAACCAATCAGTTTGAGAACTTTCAACAGAGAGTGATGATAGTTCATTTATTTTTCCTGTAAATATTTGCACACACCCACGGTTTCCTACAAAGAGCATAACTTCATTTTTTGCATGGTATGCAAGAGAGAGTAATTCAGATAAAGCCGTAGTAGGGACTTGCCATGCTAATTCTTGGCTAACGACACGAAAAACTTGCTGACGACTTAAATTGTGTTTCTTTAATATACCAAAAAACTGATGAACATTGGTCATCTCACGCCATTGTTGCTCTAATTGAGAGGCGAGTTCTTCGCTAATTTTCTGTTCTGAAAATGGCGAAATTGTTTTAGGTTCGATAGGCGGATTCTCTAATGTGCTGTAGCGCTCTATCATGGCTTGCCAAGCAGCTATATCAGAGTTGTCGGTGGAAAAGATCTTGTGTAACGAATCACCATATTTATCGAAAAATTGAATACTGTGGCGAGTTCCCTCTGGCATTTTTTCAGTGAGTGCAAAAACTGAGCTCCACTGCGCAAAGAACATGCGTAAGTCTAATGCTTTAGGGTTTAGAAATAGCCCACCGTGGTTACTAAATTTTGGGTTATTGTATGCACCCGTTTGAATACTAACAGCGTACTGATTACGAGTGATCCCTATAGCTTTGCCTATTGTGGTTAAATCTTGCAAGATATCAATAGGTTTACTGACCAATCGTTGAACATTATCTTTACCGACACGACAATGAATTAGTTGGGCCTCCGATACGCCAAGTAAGGCCGCTATTTCTTGGGAGTGCTTATCAGAGTGCGTTTTCTTAGCTTGCAGGTAATCATTATAGAGGTTTGAATTCACAAATTTTTCCTTAATAAAATTAAAAGACATAGTGAAAAGTTATCAACTGATTTATTTTTTATACTGCTGATAAATTTAATAAAATCAGTTGATAACATGGTTTTTTACTACTTAACTACCAGTTGTAATTCATGTTGAGATAAAAGTTCCGACCTTCTTGGGGGACACCAGTGGAAGATAGATATAGCTTATCAAATGCATTTTTCATTGTGAGAGTCGAACTTAACCCTTTTATGAATTGATCTGCTTGGTAATTCACATAGAAATCATGAATGCTATAGCACGCATATTGAATGACTTCTTTATGATAGCGGTCTAAGCCCTTATCAGACCTGTGATGCCACTTTTTATATTTATCGTTACCTTGAAGTTGCGTTCTTGCAGAGAATTCCCCTATCCAACCTAGAGTAAAGCCAGTACTAGCAACCGGTACATTGAATCGAGCCGTTAGTGTTTCAGGGCGTATAGATGAAAGAGAATAATGTGAGCCGTCTTCTCTACCTGTGGTTTTATTGTGATTGATATTTAACTCAAACCACCGTGTTCTGTAGCTTATAAAGCTATCGATGCCATAAATGGATGCGCTGGGGATATTGATATAATAAAGTTCATCTGGGAACCATTGGCCATACCTTGGCGTATAAAGACCTTCAAGGGCAATATGGTTTTTAGCTTTGGTCTTAAAGTAGGTTGAACCGAATTGAAGGTCGCTATTATCAATAAATACCCCATCAAAACTGATTTTTATACCTGTTTCGAGGGTTCTATTCGTTTCTGGACGTAAATCAGGCGATGGACGAAAGTTCGAGGGAGTGCCAAAAAAGGGTATAGTGAAATGGTTTGAATTGTTATAAAGCTCGGACATACGTGGGGTACGGTATGCTTCAGCGTATGATGAGTAAAGATTGAGCCAATGGGTTGGAGTAATACTAACAGCCATACGGGATGACAAGTTGATATGTTTATTTTCAGGGAAATTATTCCTCGATGCACGGTATTGTGTAAAGCGCGTTCCAATTGATAAAGTTAACGGTAATTGATGCAATGTCATGTCATTGACTAACCAGCCAGACAGGTTATCAAGTTCTGCTGGTGGATAACTTATTGCATACTGATTTGACGTTTGCTTTTGCTGATAATATTCGAAACCACTTTGAATATGATGATTTACCCAGTTATACATAGGTAAAGTGAAGCTATTAGTAAATTTAGTCCCATAGGTATATTGATTTCGCGTTTCAGAGCCATACTCTTTTGGTTTGCTCTTGACCTTAACTGTATCAGTTTGATCTAAATATAAATCTGTATAATAAATATCCCACTGGGCTTGCCAATTTACCTCATTTTTGGGTGTAAAAAATTGGCTAATGGCAACATCTCGCTGATGGCTTTGTCTTTCATGCGGTGTATTTGGATATCTATTTTTTTCTGAAGGTTTAGCGGGTTGTTTTACCCCTAAACTGTTGTTGCGGTATTCTTTTAATTGTAACGTCAAGTTATATGAAGGGTGGGCAAGCCAGCTGCTTTTGAGCATCCAGTTGCTTAGCTGTTCAGTATTATCAACCTCTTCAAACTCGGGTGAGCCGAGTAGGTGCTTTTTACGTTGACTATAGGTAAACAGAGTATCCGTTGATTCAGTTCTGCCTAATAGCGTTGCACCTGCATAGTAACCGTGATCATTACGGTTAATACCGCTAAAGACCTGACCACCGATTTTTTGCCCTGGTTTTAATATGTCAGCTGCATTTATTGTTTTGAATGATACGACTCCGGCTAGCGCGCCGCCGCCATGATGTACAGATGATGCGCCTTTATGGACGTAGACTTTTTTTACTAAGGTGGGGTCAATAAATGTAGCTTCATATAAGCCGGAATAAAAGTCTTGGGTGATATTATCAACGGTGACTTTAACACCTCGTGAATCATAACCCCGCATTTGAATGCCCTGGCCATAAGTGCTATTAGAACCAGAAACAAATACTCCAGCTTGGCCTTTTAGTAAATCTAAGGCGGATGTCGCAGATTGATATTCAGGCGCTTTTGCATCAATTACATCGACTTGTTCTGCTACAGCGATATTTTCTAAACTAAGAGGTGAGGTCGAAACGTGAATAATGTCGCGGGTATTCGCTTTTGGAGTCGATAAGTTTTCACCTAAAGCGGTGTTGCTAAACCCGGTCATTACAACGGTGGCAGCAATAGCTGAGAGTGATATTTTATGATCTTGATGGATTGATGCAGGCATCGATTTAAACAGCATAGGAAATCCTTTCCTTTGGTTTCAGAATTTGCTGGCTGCCTGGATAAATAATCTGGGTGGCATGCAATAAATATTTATGTAACTCATTTATTTATTAGAACTATTTAGCCCTGTAATGTCGTAGCGAATAATGGGCTAGGCTACAGAAGTTCTAACGGATAAATTAGTTTGTAGTGAGAATTATTATCGTTGGCGCGAGGTGGGTCAAGGATTTTTTGGATTAAAATTCTGTATTTATTTTATTAATTAGATTATTATATTATTTAATTATGCATTAAATGATAATTATTTTTTTTGTAAATATAAAAGCCCTTTAGTTTCTATGTTCACTAAAGGGCTCATAATAAAAAATTGGAATGATTTGGCTTATTTAAAGCGTGACTCAACAGCTTGAGCAAGAATTTCAATAAGTTGTTCGGTATCTTCCCAGCCAAGACATGGGTCGGTAATAGATTGGCCATAAACTAACGGTTGGTCAGAAACCACTTTTTGTGTGCCTTCAACTAAGAAGCTTTCTGCCATCACTCCACTGATAGCGGTCGAGCCATCTTTTATTTGCTCCGCAATATCTCGTGCAACTTCGAGTTGGCGACGATGAATTTTTTGGCAATTACCATGGCTGAAATCGACCACTAAATGCTCTGGTAATTCAAATTTACGTAGTTTATCGCAAGCTGCGGCTAAGTCACCAGCTGTGTAATTAGGCTGTTTACCGCCACGCATAATGATATGGCCATGCGGGTTACCAGTGGTTTGGTAAATGGTCATTTGGCCATTCTTATCCGGCGATAAAAACATATGCTGCGCCTTTGCAGCTCTTATCGCATCAATAGCAATATTAATATTGCCGTCGGTGCCATTTTTGAAACCTACCGGACAGGACAATGCGGATGCCATTTCACGGTGAATTTGGCTTTCTGTTGTGCGAGCGCCAATTGCTCCCCAACTAATGAGATCGGCAATATATTGGCCCGTGACCATATCAAGGAATTCGGTTGCCGTGGCTAACCCTAATTGGTTAACTTCAATCAATAATTTACGAGCTAACCGGATACCAGTGTTGACTTGGCAAGAATTATCGAGGTTAGGATCAGAAATTAACCCTTTCCAACCAACGACAGTACGTGGTTTTTCAAAGTAAGTTCGCATGACGATTTCTAAATGGTCTTGATGACGTTCTCTTAACACATTTAGTCTTTTAGCGTATTCAATAGCGGCATCAATGTCATGAATGGAACAAGGGCCGACAATGACCAGTAAACGTGGGTCTTGGCCGGATAATATCTGTTCTATGCGTTTTCGTGACGCTGTCACGTTTTCAGCGACTTTTTGGGAAATAGGAAACTCATCAGCAAGAGTTTGTGGGGTAATTAAACTGTCCACTCTCGCAGTACGTAATTCATCAGTTTTGTGCATTTTCTTTCTCAAAGAACTTTAATAGGCGTATGCCCTATAAGTGATTAAGATCACAATAAACGAATATGGCTTAATTTCAACCTCCAACTTAGCAGGAATGAATATTTTTTTTATTTGTATTCATTAAAAGATTCGTCTTTGTAAGCCCATGGTATCAATCACTTTTGCTGAAATTTCTTCAACAGAATAGTTAGTTGTATTTAAGTAGTTGATTTTATTTTGTCTAAATAAAGCTTCCACTTCAGCTATCTCAATACGACATTGCCTTATGGATGCATAACGGCTATTTTCACGGCGCTCTTCGCGGATAGCTGCTAGCCGTTCAGGGCTAATAGTTAAACCAAACAATTTATGTGTATATGGGCGTAATGCTGCAGGTAATTGTAAATTATCCATATCATCAGCCGTAAATGGGTAATTTGCCGCTTGGATACCAAATTGCATCGCTAAGTAGAGGCTTGTTGGCGTTTTGCCACAACGTGAAACACCAATTAGTATCACTTGAGCTTGGTCTAAATTTCGTAAAGAAATCCCATCGTCGTGAGCCAGTGTGTATTCAATAGCAGCTATACGTGCATCATATTGATTCATATTTTGCATGGATAGGCCATGGGTTCGGTTGAGTTTTGGCTCAGGTTCTAGGCCGACTTCCTTCTGAATTGGGGCGACTAGACTTTGGACGATATCTTGGCAAAAACCTGCACTCTGGATAATGATTTGCTTAACTTCAGGGGAGATAATCGAATAGAACACTAAAGGACGCAACTGGGTTTCTTCGAAGATAATATCTATTTTTTGCTTAATTTCATGTGCACGAGCTTCGCTTGTTACAAACGGCAGAGTATAAGAAATAAATGACAGAGGAAATTGAGAAAGTACGGCGTGTCCCAAAGTTTCAGCGGTTATCGCTGTTCCATCAGAAATAAAAAAAACAGTACGTTGAACTTGGCTTACCATATTATTCATTGCTCCTAATTCGCTCATCATTATTCGTCTCTATTGTATTTATCACTGGATATTGGGAAATATTATCTTTGTTTAAAGTTTAAAAATTAGTTTATAGGGGAAACTATAGCCATTTTTTGAACGATTTTTAGAACAAAAAAGTTTTCTTCAGTGATGGAACGATTCACCAGTCCATCTTCTCTTAGCGTCTGTGCTAGTCTATTTCACGAGGCGAAATTTCGCCAACGAGATTTTTTACGATTTGTACTCTGTCACTAAATTGCTATAAAAGGATCGCTTTCAATGTCCACAAATGGCCTCACTCCGTGTAATGTACTTTGGTATAACCAATTAGGGATGAATGATGTTGACCGTGTCGGGGGCAAAAATGCTTCTCTCGGTGAAATGATCACTAACTTATCTGATCTGGGAGTATCCGTACCTAACGGTTTCGCGACAACCGCACAGGCGTTTAATGATTTTCTGGAGCAGAGCGGTGTAAATCAACGCATTTATAACCTGCTAGATGAAACGGATATTGATGATGTGAACCAACTGGCTGTAGCAGGTGCTCAGATCCGTCAATGGGTGATTGATACACCATTGACGAAGGAGTTGGAACAAGATATTCGTGATGCTTTCGCACAACTGTCAGAAGGTGAAGCGGAAGCTTCATTTGCTGTCCGCTCATCGGCAACTGCTGAGGACATGCCTGACGCTTCGTTTGCAGGGCAACAGGAAACATTCCTTAACGTTCAAGGAATTGACGCTGTATTAGTTGCGATTAAACACGTTTTTGCTTCATTGTTTAATGACCGTGCGATTTCATATCGTGTTCACCAAGGTTATGACCACCGCGGTGTAGCACTGTCCGCGGGCGTTCAACGCATGGTACGTTCAGATTTAGCCTCATCGGGTGTTATGTTTACGATTGATACTGAATCGGGCTTCGACCAAGTCGTATTTATTACCTCTGCGTATGGTTTAGGTGAGATGGTGGTGCAAGGCGCCGTGAATCCAGACGAGTTTTATGTCCATAAACCAACGTTAGCCAATAACCGTCCTGCAATTGTGCGCCGTACCCTGGGCTCTAAAAAATTACAAATGGTGTACGCCAACAGTAAAGAGCACGGTAAACAAGTACAAATTGAAGATGTGCCAGAAGCACTACGCAATCGTTTCTCTTTAACTGATCTCGAAGTGGAAGAGCTTGCACGCCAAGCTATACAGATTGAAAAGCACTACGGTCGCCCAATGGATATTGAGTGGGCAAAAGATGGTCATAATGGGCGTTTGTATATTGTCCAAGCAAGGCCAGAAACCGTTCGCTCTAATCAACAAGTGATGGAGCGTTATCAATTAAAACAACAAGGACAAGTTTTAGTTGAAGGACGTGCAATCGGTCATCGTATTGGCTCTGGGGCTGTTAAAGTCATACATAACTTGAGTGAAATGGATAGAATTCAAGTGGGTGATGTACTCGTTACCGATATGACAGACCCTGATTGGGAGCCTATCATGAAAAAAGCCGCTGCGATTGTTACGAATCGTGGTGGACGTACATGCCATGCTGCGATTATCGCTCGTGAATTAGGCATTCCTGCGGTTGTGGGGTGTGGTGATGCGACTGACCGTTTGCAAGAAGGCCAAGAAGTGACAGTTTCTTGTTCAGAAGGTGATACGGGTTTTGTGTACGAAGGTAAACTGGCGTTTGAAATTCACAGTTCTGAAGTGAGTGATATGCCAAATCTAGATGTCAAAATCATGATGAATGTCGGTAACCCTGACCGTGCATTTGATTTTGCTTGCTTACCTAATGAAGGCGTGGGTCTAGCTAGACTTGAGTTTATCATCAATCGTATGATTGGTGTTCACCCAAGGGCATTACTGGAATTTGATCAGCAATCTCCTGAGTTACAAGCAGAAATTCGCCAAATGATGGCGGGCTATGATGACCCGATTGAATTTTATGTCGGTAAATTAACTGAAGGGATTTCTACTCTAGCCGCTGCTTTCTGGCCAAAACGCGTTATTGTCCGTTTATCTGACTTCAAGTCTAATGAATATGCCAACTTAGTCGGTGGGGATATTTATGAACCTGAAGAAGAAAATCCAATGTTAGGTTTCCGTGGTGCAGGGCGCTATGTATCTGACAGCTTCCGTGCCTGTTTTGCATTAGAATGTGAAGCGGTTAAACGTGTTCGCAACACTATGGGGTTAACGAATGTTGAAGTTATGATCCCATTTGTGCGGACAGTTGCACAAGCTGAGTCTGTAGTTGCTGAGCTGGCTAAACATGATTTGAAACGTGGTGAAAACGGTCTAAAAGTCATTATGATGTGCGAAATTCCATCAAATGCTTTACTGGCAGATCAATTCCTCGAACATTTCGACGGTTTCTCTATCGGTTCGAATGATATGACTCAGTTAACATTAGGTCTTGATAGGGATTCTGGTGTTGTTTCTGAGTTATTTGATGAACGAAACGATGCGGTAAAAGCCATGTTATCTATGGCTATACAGGCTGCAAAACGACAAAACAAATATGTAGGTATTTGTGGTCAAGGGCCATCCGACCATCAAGATTTTGCTCAATGGCTGGTAGATGAAGGTATTGATAGTTTATCTTTGAATCCAGATACCGTGGTACAAACATGGCTGACGATAGCTGAGAATCAATAGTTATCTCGTTTTTTAATCATCAAGGCTGAATGTGAATAACATTCAGCCTTCGCATTTATTTGATTAAAATTACCTATTACAGAAATTGATTAATACTATTATTAATAGGTTGATAGCAAACAGTTCTAAATAAATATTCATATAATACTTTTTAGGTATAAATAAAAAAAGAATATAATTACTCTTATTTTGTGTATTTAGTTTGGGCAGAAAATATACCTTAAATAGAAATAACGAAATTTATTTAATTATATAACGCTAAAGGAGTATGAAAACTGCTAGTTATGTCAAAAATTGATATTAATCAATAATTATAAAGTGATGTTCTGATTACGATATGAATAATATTCATATTAAATGAAGATAAAAAAAAAGCCTATCATGGGCTGACAGGCAAAGACTACACACAGCAATTCAGTTAAATAAAGCGACGCCTAAAAAGGGAGGGGCATAGCTTTTTATATCCATATGATTCAATAATAGAATATTAAACTATTCATATTATACAATCATTAAGAACACTCTCAATATTAATATTACTCATTGTTACTTAAAGAGAATTAATTCAATAGATTTATGTTAACATAAATTAGACTAAATACTAACGTTAGAATGTTAAATATTGTTTCTAAATATTAATGGAGCAATACTTATTAAGTTAGCAGGCATGTCTTGCTTGAACATGCCTGCTACTAATCAACTACGTACTACTTTTTAATCGAAAACTCTTCTTCTAGAAATTTTTCAGTTTCTGTTAAGTCTTCACTTGGAACTGCAACCTCATTCATCCAAGCTTTTAATAAGCTATATGAAACGGCTAATACAACAGGGCCAATAAACAAACCAATCATGCCAAATGATAAAATTCCACCAATAACACCAACAAGGATCAGAACCATTGGTAAGTCAGCCCCCATTTTAATGAGCCATGGCCGAAGAACGCCATCCATAGTGGCAACAACGGCGGCCCATATAGCAAGAATAATTCCCCATGTCGTATCACCTGTCCAAAATAGCCAAATGACGGATGGCACCATGATGAGTAGAGGCCCCAATTGCGCCACACAGCATATAAACAACAAGACAGTTAAGATGGCCGCATAACCAATACCCGACAAGGCAAGTCCAATTCCTCCGACGATGGCTTGAATTAGCGCGGTGACGACGACACCAAGGGCAACAGCTCGAATAGATTGTGCCGCTAACACGACGGCAGCATCCCCACGGATCCCTGCGAGACGGACCGCAAAGTGACGGATGCTAACCATGACAGATTCGCCTTTAAGATAGAGCAAGCCACTAAATAGCAGCATTAGCATCAAGTGAAAAACAAATCTTCCTGCGCTAATGGCCTGTGTAGCAAACCAGCCAGCAGCTTGGCCAAAATAGGGTTGAATTTTAGCAAGTAAAGCATTCCCCCCACTGGCGACTAAGCTATGCCATGCATAGTAAATTTTCTCACCCACCATTGGAATGGTATTGAGCCATTCTAAATCAGGCAATGTTAAGCTTGACGGCGATTTCGCTAAATCAATAAGTGGTGTGCTATTTTCAATGATACTGCCAATTAGAATACCCAATGGAATAACGAACAGCAGTAATATAAGAAGAACCATCACCAATGTAGCTAACCAGCGCTTATGCCATAAGCGAGCTTCCAGTCTTAATAATAGTGGCCAAGTAGCAATTACCATCATTCCAGCCCATACAAAGCCAAGAATAAATGGATTAAGTACCCAAAAGCAGGCTGCTATCATTAAAACGATGGATAATAGGCCGAAAATAAGTTTGGGAAGATCCAAGCGTTTTTGCGATTTTTCCATTAATGACTGGTCCTTTACAAATGAAAATTCTGTGTCTGTGGCAAATTTTTAGGTGAAAATAACGTAATTTTTTTTCACGGTTAAAAAAAACAATATTGTGATATGGTTCATAATGACAATGTCATCAGCGGCTGTGCTGTCTTTACAGGCTGTGAAGGTAACCCATCATAGACCTAAGACACTATTGTGCAACTTAAAATAAAGATAGTACATAACGAGTAATGCGAACACTAAACAACAAGAGTCATCGTTAATAATGATCCCGCGTATATCAGAAGCTCCTCATCTTAGTCATCTAGTTATTGAGTTCTTGCATGAGCTACAAGAACAGGGTTTTACTGGAGATAACGGCACCAGCTATGCTGAGCGTTTATCCATGGCAACAGATAATAGTATTTACCAACTATTACCCCAAGCGGTTGTATTTCCGCGTTCGAGTGCAGATGTACAAATTATCACTCGGCTTGCGGGGCAAGCGAAATTTCGTGAGCTTAGCTTTACACCTCGGGGTGGTGGGACGGGAACTAATGGGCAATCCTTAACTGAAGGGATTGTTGTGGATATGTCCCGTTATATGAATAGGATTTTAGAAATAAACCCAGAGCAAGGTTGGGTTAAAGTTGAGGCTGGGGTCATCAAAGACCAATTAAATCAATACCTCAAACCTTACGGTTATTTTTTTTCGCCGGAGCTATCTACCAGCAACCGAGCAACATTAGGTGGAATGATCAACACTGACGCATCGGGTCAAGGCTCATTAGTATATGGTAAAACCTCTGATCACGTGTTAGGCGTTAAAGCCATGGTGTTAGGTGGAGAATGCCTAGATACACGTGCTATGCCTATCGAACTCGCCCAAACGATTGCGTCAGAAGATTCAACAGTGGGGCGTATATATAAAACAGTATTAGAACGCTGTTTAGAGCAACGTCCATTAATTGAAGAAAAATTTCCCAAGTTAAATCGTTTCCTGACAGGGTATGATTTACGTCATGTATTTAATGATGAACTAACAGAATTTGACCTTACCCGTATCTTGACTGGGTCTGAAGGGTCTTTAGCCTTTATTACCGAGGCGACGCTTGATATCACACCTTTGCCAAAAGTACGCCGCTTAGTAAACGTCAAATATGACTCTTTTGAGTCCGCATTGCGTAATGCACCTTTTATGGTTGATGCAAAAGCCTTGTCTGTTGAAACAGTTGACTCGAAAGTATTGAATTTAGCGCGTGAAGATATTGTTTGGCACTCAGTTAAAGCATTGATTACTGACATTCCAAATAAGGAAATGTTGGGGCTGAATATTGTTGAGTTTAGTGGTGATGATGAAGCGGAAATTAACCAATTAACTGAAAGCCTTTGTCAGCGGCTTGATGAGTTAATGGCGAATAACCAAGCCGGCGTGATTGGTTATCAAACCTGTCATGACCTTGAAGATATTACGCGCATTTATAACATGCGTAAAAAAGCAGTTGGGCTGTTAGGGAACAGCAAGGGGGCTGCAAAGCCAATTCCGTTTGTTGAGGATACTTGTGTTCCTCCTGAGCATCTTGCTGATTATATAGTGGAATTCCGTGCATTATTAGACAGTCACAACTTGAATTATGGCATGTTTGGTCACGTGGACGCAGGGGTATTACATGTCCGTCCTGCGCTTGATATGTGTGATCCGCAGCAAGAAGTATTGATGAAACAAATTTCTGATGAAATTGTGGCATTAACCGCTAAATATGGTGGGCTTTTGTGGGGTGAACATGGGAAAGGTTTCCGTGCGCAATATAGTCCTGAATTTTTTGGCGATGTATTATACGGTGAGCTTCGGAATATTAAAGCGGCATTTGACCCCGATAACCGTTTGAATCCAGGTAAAATTTGCCCACCTGCGGGGTTGGATGCACCGATGAAGCAGGTTGATGACATCAAGCGAGGAACGTATGACCGGCAAATTCCAGTCCAAATGCGCCAAGAGTTCCGTGGTGCTATGGAGTGTAATGGCAATGGGCTGTGTTTCAATTTTGATGTAAAGAGCCCAATGTGCCCATCGATGAAGGTGAGTGGTCAACGAGTCCATTCTCCGAAAGGCCGTGCAACACTTGTTCGTGAATGGTTAAGGTTGCTAGCGGAACAAGGCGTTACACCAGAACACCTTGAAAAAGGAATTACGCACAACCAGCCTTCATTAAGAGGCTTAATCGAGAAAACCCGTAATACTTGGCGTGCGAAGCAAGGGGATTATGATTTTTCTCATGAAGTGAAAGCTTCAATGGCTGGGTGCCTCGCCTGTAAAGCCTGCTCAACACAATGCCCGATTAAAATTGATGTGCCATCATTTAGAGCTAAATTTTTAGCATTGTATCATGGGCGTTATTTGCGACCTATTCGGGACCATATTGTTGCAAACGTCGAAGCGAGTGCACCAATACTTTCCAAGGTACCTAGCGTATTTAATTTCTTTTTACGTCAACCGGTGGTGCAAAAACTGAGCCAACACACCATTGGTATGGTGGATTTACCGTTATTTTCTCAACCCACATTAAAACAAGAACTTTCAGGCCATGCCGCGGTTTCTGTTACGCTTGAACAACTTGAAAGTATGGCGGATTCACAGCGTGAAAAATATGTGCTGGTGGTTCAAGACCCTTTCACTAGCTATTACGATGCCAAAGTGGTGGCAGATTTTGTCCGCTTAATTGAAAAGTTAGGTCTTAAACCTGTATTGTTACCGTTTTCACCGAATGGAAAAGCGCAACACATCAAAGGTTTTTTAGCGAAATTTGCTAAAACAGCTCGCAAGACAGCGGACTTTTTAAATCGAGTGGCAAAATTACAGTTACCAATGGTCGGTGTTGACCCTGCACTGGTACTTTGTTATCGCGATGAATACCATGAAATTTTAGGTAAAGAACAGTGCCAATTTACGGTGATGTTGGCGCATGAGTGGTTAATGACATTGCCTGAACCACACAATGTGCAAGTGGCTTCGACACAACCATGGTATTTTTTCGGTCATTGTACGGAATCAACGGCTTTACCTAATAGTGCGAATCAATGGGCAGCGTTATTTGCTCGCTTTGGGCAAACATTAAATAATGTTAGTGTTGGCTGTTGTGGCATGGCAGGGACTTATGGGCACGAAGTGGCCAATCTTCAAAATTCAAAAGGAATTTATGATTTATCGTGGAAAGGCGCGATGTCTTCTTTGCCAAAAGATCGCTGTTTAAGTTCAGGTTATTCTTGCCGTAGCCAAGTTAAGCGAATGGAAAATGTATCGATAAAACATCCGATTCAAGCACTGTTGGAGATAGTTTAATGATTTGGAAACGTCAATTTAATTTGCAACAACTCGCTGAAATGTCAAAAACCTGCATGTTAGGGCATCTTGGCATTGAAATCACGGCAATTGGAGATGATTATTTAGAGGGAATAATGCCTGTCGATCATCGTACCAAACAGCCTTTTGGGTTATTGCATGGCGGTGCTTCTGTTGTGTTAGCCGAATCCTTGGGTTCAATTGCGGGTTATATGTGCTCGGAAGGGGAACAAAAGGTGGTCGGGTTGGAAATCAATGCAAATCATGTTCGTGCTGCTCGCTCAGGGGTTGTAAAAGGTATTTGTAAGCCTATTCATTTAGGACGTCGCCAGCAAGTGTGGAATATTGAAATTTTCAATGAACAAGGCAAATTGTGTTGTACTTCTCGCCTGACAACTGCGGTATTATTTGAATAATAACCATTCTATATATAGGGTTTTTTGGCTAATTAAATGCCAGAACACCCTATAAAACCCTTATTATTGTATGGTTATATGGCCATTCTTTCTATAAATTCATTTTTTATCAAGTTAATTAAGTTGTATAATAAATGCATCTTTATTAATTTGTGTCATTTAAGTGTATTATTTAGTACAAATTTAAATAAAAAACACAACTCTACTTATTCATTATTTATCAATGGGTTGATCTTATTTTGCTAGGTGCTTGTTTGTTTTTTAACCTGATGATGAGCAAGAAAAGAGCTAAAATAGCTATAACCTCTTAAAACAAATGGTTGAAGTCAATTAGCTAATCATTACCATAGGGTAGGCAGAGTTAATCTCCTGATAACAGGCTGAAAAGCCATAAGAAATGTGGGGTCAATATGACTGACGGTGTAGAGACATTTTCATTTGATGAAAACAATTGGCAGGGAGTTAGCCTGACACAAAGCGCTGCAAAACAAATCAAAAAATTGATGGTGCAAAACCCAAACACTAAAGGGCTTTCACTTGGCGTAAAACAGTCCGGCTGCGCGGGTTTTGGTTATGTATTTGAAATGGTCGAAAACCCAACAGAGCAACACCTGTTATTTGAACTCGATGGTGCACATCTTTATGTGCCAAAAGAAGCAATGCCATTTATTGATGGCACAGTCGTTGATTTTGTCCAAGAAGGGCTGAATCAAATTTTCAAATTCAATAACCCGAAAGCCCAACATGCCTGTGGGTGTGGTGAAAGCTTCGGCGTTTAACATGTGAAGTCAGATTATGTCACAGAGCAATGTAGAAGTTGGCGATGATGTTCAAAGCTGGCTTGATGACCAGCGTTATAAAGAAGGCTTCTTTACCGAAGTCGCGACTGATGAAATGGCGAAAGGCATCAACGAAGATGTGATCCGCGCAATTTCAGCAAAACGTAATGAGCCTGAGTGGATGCTCCAATTCCGTCTTGATGCCTTTAATCACTGGAAAGGCATGGAAGAACCTCATTGGCTTAAAGCGAATTACCCAAATCTCGATTATCAAGACTATAGCTATTATTCTGCGCCATCTTGCGGCTCATGTGATGATACCTGTGGTTCGCAATCTGGTGCAACCCAAGGCACAGGTGTAGCGGAAACCAATAATTATTTAACGGCTGAAGTTGAAGAAGCTTTTAACCAATTGGGTGTTCCTGTACGTGAAGGGAAGGCTGTTGCGGTTGACGCCATTTTTGACTCGGTCTCGGTATCTACAACTTACCGTGATGACTTAGCCAAACATGGGGTTATTTTTTGTTCGTTCAGTGAGGCTATTCAAGAGTACCCTGAACTGGTGCAGAAATATCTCGGGTCAGTCGTTTCGAGCCATGATAACTTTTTTGCGGCATTAAATGCGGCGGTAGCTTCAGATGGTACGTTTGTGTATGTACCAAAAGGCGTACATTGCCCAATGGAGCTATCAACTTATTTTAGGATCAACGCAGCCAAAACAGGCCAGTTTGAGCGTACGATTTTAATTGCCGATGAAGGTAGCTATGTCAGTTATATCGAAGGGTGTTCTGCGCCTGTTCGTGATAGCTATCAGCTCCATGCGGCGGTTGTTGAAGTGATTATTCATAAAGATGCCGAAGTTAAATATTCGACTGTCCAAAACTGGTTCTCCGGTGGAGATAGCGAAGCCGGTGGGATCCTGAACTTTGTGACTAAGCGTGCATTGTGTGAAGGTGAAAATTCAAAAATGTCATGGACGCAGTCAGAAACTGGCTCTGCCATCACATGGAAATATCCAAGCGTTATCCTTAAGGGGGATAACTCTGTCGGTGAGTTTTTCTCTGTTGCATTAACAAATGGTAATCAGCAAGCAGATACCGGAACGAAAATGATCCATATCGGGAAAAACACCCGTTCAACGATTATTTCTAAGGGTATTTCAGCAGGTAAGAGCCAAAACAGTTATCGCGGTTTAGTGAAAATTTTACCAAGTGCACATAATGCTCGTAACTTTACCCAATGTGACTCTATGTTAATTGGTACACAGTGCGGTGCACATACTTTCCCGTATGTGGAAGTTAAAAATAATACGGCACAGCTCGAACATGAAGCGACAACCTCACGTATTGGAGAAGACCAGTTATTTTACTGTTTACAACGTGGTATCAGCGAAGACGATGCGATATCAATGATTGTAAATGGTTTCTGTAAAGATGTGTTCTCGGAGCTTCCATTAGAATTTGCCGTAGAAGCACAAAAATTACTGGCAATCAGCTTAGAGCACAGTGTTGGTTGATCCTAATCGAGTTTATTTGCGCTAAGGCGCTAAAGGCATGTAAATATGTTAAGTGTTAAAGATTTACACGTGAGTGTAGAAGGTAATGAGATTTTAAAAGGGTTATCTCTGGAAGTAAAACCAGGGGAAGTTCACGCCATCATGGGCCCAAATGGCTCTGGTAAAAGTACATTATCAGCCACACTTGCTGGCCGCGAAGAGTATGAAATTGATAGCGGTGAAGTGACGTTTAAAGGTAAAGACCTGTTTGAGTTAGATCCAGAAGAGCGTGCAGGGGAAGGCGTTTTCCTCGCATTCCAATACCCTGTTGAAATTCCAGGGGTCAGTAACCAATTTTTCTTACAAACCGCCGTTAATGCGGTCAGAGAATATCGCCAGCAAGAAGCATTAGATCGTTTTGATTTCCAAGATTTTATTGAAGATAAAATCAAATTATTAGAAATGCCAGAAGATTTACTTGCTCGTTCTGTTAACGTGGGTTTTTCCGGTGGTGAGAAAAAACGTAACGATATCCTGCAGATGGCAGCTCTAGAGCCTCAATTGTGTATTCTTGATGAAACTGACTCCGGTTTAGATATTGATGCGCTGAAAATTGTGGCTAACGGTGTGAATTCATTACGTTCGCCTGAACGTTCATTTATTATCGTAACCCACTATCAACGTATTTTGGATTATGTAAAGCCTGACTTTGTCCACGTGTTATATCAAGGGAAAATCATCAAATCAGGTGATTTCAGTTTAGCGAAAAAACTGGAGGAGCAGGGTTATGGCTGGCTTATTGACCAACAGTGAAAGAGCACAAAAACGTGCTGAAGTTGCAAAGCTCAATGAGCAAGCAATGTCACGTTTTTCTGAATTGTTTGAGCAACGACACGGTGTGAATTCTCAACATGCTAAAACGCATTGGGAAATGGCAAAACAAGTTGGCTTGCCTGAGTTTCGCCATGAAGATTGGCACTATACACCACTAAATACGGTACTTGAGGCTCAGTATCGTTTTAGTGATAGCGATGTTGAAGCAAAAGACTGTGAAGCATTGGCTCTGCCGATTGACGCCTATCGCCTTGTTTTAATTGATGGGCGCTATAGTTCAGCACTAAGCTCCATTGATATGGGGCCATTCCAAGTGTCTTTGCTTGATAACCAAGACTTGCTTCCTTCGCCTGTAAATAGCGAGATTTTCTTGCATTTAACAGAAAGCTTGGCGGTACAACCGTTAGTTGTTCATCTTGCTGCAAATAAAATAGCAGAGAAACCATTGTATCTGCTGAATATTTCAACGGGTAGCAGCGATAAACAAGCTACGAATATTAGCCAGTATCGCTACCATTTAACGTTAGATGCGAACAGCAAAGCTCAAGTGATTGAGCATTATGTCAGTTTGAATGACCAAATGCACATGACGGGCAGCCGTTTAACGGTTGAAGTCGGTGATAATGCAGATTTTAGTCACTTTAAGTTAAATATTGAAAATGGTCAGGCTCAGCATTTTGCTCACAATGATATTGTTATTGGGCGCGATAGTCGGGTGAAAAGTACGAGCTTTTTACTTGGCGCATTATTAACGCGAAACCATACCAGTGCTCGCCTTGATGGTGAAAATACAGAATTTGAACTTAACAGTTTATTGCTGCCTAAAGGCAATGAAATTGCAGATACTCGTACGTATTTAGAGCACAATAAGGGTTACTGTAATAGCCGCCAACTACATAAAGTCATTGCGATGGATAGCAGTAAAGCTGTCTTTAATGGCATGATTAAAGTAGCGCCGAATGCATTAAAAACAGATGGTCAGATGACTAACAATACGTTGTTGTTAGGTGAAAAAGCTGAAATTGATACTAAACCTCAGCTTGAGATTTATGCGGACGATGTAAAGTGTGGTCACGGTGCAACGGTCGGCCGTATTGATGACGAACAACTGTTTTATCTGCGTTCAAGAGGCATTGAGGGTAAAGCAGCAAAACATATGATTATCATCGCATTTGCTGCAGAACTTACAGAATCTATTGAATCGGAAGAGTTAAAACACGCTGTGATGGCAAACATCCGCCAGCGCTTAGCGGAGGTTTAATCCCCATGCTATTCAATGTCGCTTCAGTCAGGCAGGATTTTCCTGCCTTATCTCAGTTTGTCAATAATCATCCATTAGTCTATTTGGATAGTGCAGCAAGTGCACAAAAGCCTTTTCAAGTCATTGAAAAAGAAAGTGATTTTACGTTAAATCAATATGCTGCGGTTCATCGCGGTATACATACTCTCAGCGCAAATGCTACAACAATGATGGAAGAGGTTCGTCAAAAAGCGGCCGCTTTCATTCACGCAGCTTCAAATGAAGAAATTGTGTTTGTTAAAGGCACAACGGAAGGTATTAACCTAGTAGCAAATAGTTTTGGTCGAAAGTATTTCCATGAAGGGGACAATATTGTCATCACTGAAATGGAACATCATGCGAATATTGTACCTTGGTATATGTTAGCTGAAGAAATTGGTTTTGAAATCCGAGTTATCCCAATTTCTGATGATGGTAGGCTACAGTTAGAGGTATTAAATGATGTCATTGATTCACGTACGCGATTATTGAGCTTTACACATATCTCTAATGTATTGGGAACAGTTAATCCCGTACAGGAGATAATCAAGCAAGCACGAGCAATTGCTGCTTCAAAAGGCGGTGAAATCACGGTATTGGTCGATGGTGCGCAAGGTGCAATGCATCAGCAGGTTGATGTACAAGCCTTAGACTGTGATTTCTATGTGTTTTCAGGTCACAAGCTATATGGCCCGACGGGTATTGGTATCCTTTATGGTAAAAAAGCTATTTTGGATATGATGCCACCATGGGAAGGTGGTGGGGCGATGATCCGCCAAGTCAGCCTGACCAAAGGGATCACTTTTGCTGACGCACCTTGGCGCTTTGAAGCGGGAACACCAAATGTAAGCGCAATTATTGGTTTAGGGGCGGCATTTGATTATTTAAATGCACTAAATTTATCTGATGTGTTTGCTTATGAAGCTGAAGTGATGGCTTATGCTTCTAAGAAATTGCAAGAAATACCTTCAGTTATATTATATGGCAATGACCAACGGGAAGGTGTTCTGGCTTTCAATTTAGGCAAGCACCATGCTTATGATGTTGGGTCTTTCCTTGACAGGTATGGCATTGCAATCCGTACTGGGCATCATTGTGCTTTACCATTAATGGAACATTACCAAGTTCCCGCTATGTGCCGCGCTTCTGTAGGGATATACACCACTAAAGAAGAAATCGATTCTTTATGCAATGCGTTACAGCGCATCAAAAAATTGTTAGGCTAAGCACATAAGAAACAGATGGTAAAGGAACTGAGCATGCCCGCATTACCCGATGAAAGTAAGTTATTACGTAATTTCTCTCGCTGTCAGGACTGGGAGGAGCGTTACCTCTATATGATAGAGCTAGGGGGGCGTTTACCTGAACTCTCTGAGGCACAAAGAAGCGATAATAATTTAATCGCTGGATGCCAAAGCCAAGTGTGGATTGATATGCAAAAACAAGCGGACGGTACAATTACGTTTGCAGGTGACAGCGATGCAGCCATCGTTAAAGGGCTAGTTGCCATTGTTATTATTCTTTTTCAAGGTAAAACAGCGCAACAAATATTAGCACTCGATGTGAAGTCATTTTTTGAACAATTAGCATTAGAGCAGCATTTAACACCTTCACGTACTCAAGGTTTGAATGCGATGATCCGCACAATTTTATCGCGAGCGGCACAATTAGTATAATCTTACCGAGGGAGCGTTATGCTCCCTCTCTTATATTTTACTTCTTGGGTATTATTCTTTATCCGAGCAATTCATTAAAGTCATCGTATTTAGTTATCATAAAAAGACTACTTCCATATTAATACTTAATAAAAATATTTATTTAGTATTAAAGATATGAGAGATAGTTGCTATTATGAACAATAATCATTGAATTATTGTAAGAACATTATTTTCCTTGGAGTAGGTATGAAAAGAGTTTTGACGGTGGCAAGTTTGTTTGTCATGAGCGCCTTATTGGCTCCAGCTCAAGCAAAAGAATATCCATTACCTGACAGTAACACTCGACTTATCGGGGAAAATTACACGTATATCGTACCCAATGACGGGCGTCCACTGGAAGCCATTGCCAGTGAGCACCAAATTGGGCTACTAGGCATGCTTGAAGCAAACCCTGGAACGGACCCGTATCTTCCTGAAGCTGGAAAAGAGCTTATCATTCCAGCACAAATGTTGTTACCGTCAACGCCAAGAACCGGAATTGTGATTAACTTAGCAGAGCTGCGTTTATATTATTATCCGGCGAACAGCGAAGAAGTGATTGTTTACCCTATAGGTATTGGCCAATTAGGTCGTGATACACCTGAAATGGTAACTTCAGTAAGCCAATCAATTAAAGACCCAACATGGACGCCAACGGCGAACATCCGTAAAAATTATGCTAAAGAAGGTATAACGCTTCCTGCAGTCGTTCCAGCAGGTCCTGAAAACCCAATGGGCTTGTATGCATTACGACTAGCATATGGGCGTGGTGAATATCTGATCCACGGTACTAATGCAGATTTTGGTATTGGTATGCGGGTGAGCTCTGGTTGTATTCGTTTACGTCCTGATGATATTGAAGCGTTATTCAAGACAGTACCAAAAGGAACTCGTGTCCAAGTTATTGATCAGCCTGTAAAATACTCCAAAGAAACTGATGGCAGTTATTACATTGAGGTGCATCAGCCATTATCTCGGACAAGTAATGATGACCCACAAACAATGCCAATCAAACTGACTGACGATTTCAAGCGTTTTCTGGAAAATGAAGGGGTTGATAAGGCTTTAGTAGAAAAAGAGCTAGCAAGGCGTTCTGGGATGCCTGTGCGTGTGAATAATGATCAGGGTAATAGTTTTTCAGACTCTGAAACGCAGCACGAAGGGTTAGTGCCTATTGAACCTTTTACTATTTCACAGCCACAGCCTATCTATGACCATAAAGTCAGCGCAGTGCTTCCTACTAAATATCGCTCTTCCTCTGTAGTTGAATAACTACTCCAAAATAATAAGGGCCTATTTTCATAGGCCCTCATAAATACTATTAGCTTCAAAGAAGCGCCGTTTCAACTAGACAACGACCAAATCTAACTTATTTTTTATAAGTACGAACTTGGTTGTCTAAACGTTGGTTAGCACGTGCTGCTTCTTCTTGAGCTGTCTGTACGTCAGAACGCAGAGACTGAACGTCGTTGCTCAGTTGATCAACTTTACCATTCAGAGTTTGTACGTCTGAAGAGAGTTTTTGCACTTCAGTGCTGTTAGAACAACCCGCTAGTAATGCTGAAGCTAATACGATAGAGCCCAGTACAATTTTAGTACGAATCATTATTTTACCCTCTAGATTGATTTATCTTGAAAATATAAAAAGCAAGTCACCAAACAATAGAGCTAAGACTGTTATTTACAGCTTGCTATATCCCTTTAAAACAACCTAATGAAAATTAGGGTATGGCACTTACTATGTCTTATGCTAGTACTAAATATAAAGTTTTGCTAGAAATACTTTATATTTAGTACTAGGAAAAAGAAGAAAAATTTAAATTAAGATCAATGAAGGTTGTTATTTGACCAATTTGAGTGCGTTTTATGATATTACGCTTAAATAGCAATAAGATATTTACTAGAGAAAATGAAATAAATGAATAGGTACATCAGGGCAGCACTATATGTTAAATTTAAATTAAAAAGCCGATAGATGAAGTGATCTCTATCGGCCTTTTAAAAGACAAATAAAATTTAATTACAGCACGTGAACTGAAGAGGTATTGGTTGTACCGCTTTGTACTAACGCACCGGAAACCATCACAACAGCATCACCAGGAGCCGCTAATCCACTTTCTAGAGCTGCGCGTTTACCTTCACGATAAAAGTCATCTGTAGATGTAAATCCGCCAACTATCATTGGGATCACACCTTTTACTAACAATAACTGACGTGCAGTTTCTTCATTAGTCGTTAACGCGAGGATTGGTGCAGTAGGGAAATATTTACGAACAGACTTAGCAGACTTACCGCCGTAGGTTGCTACAACGATTAGTGGAACATCTAATTTTTCAGACATTTCCACTGCACCACGACATACAGCCTCAGTGACACGTAAGCGTTGGCTTGGTTTTTGATTATCGATACGAGTTTGCATGATGCGGTCAGTACGCTCACAGATAGTCGCCATAATAGTTACGGCTTCTACAGGGTATTTACCTTTCGCACTTTCACCTGAAAGCATAACTGCATCAGTACCATCCAAAATAGCATTGGCTACGTCACCCGCTTCTGCACGAGTAGGGCGTGGGTTTTTGATCATTGAATCTAACATTTGTGTAGCAGTAATCACGACTTTACGCGCAGCAACACATTTTTCAATCATCATTTTTTGGGCGAAAATAACTTCTTCAACCGGGATTTCGACCCCTAAGTCACCGCGAGCAACCATGATGCCGTCAGAGGCTTCTAAAATCTCATCAAAATTATTCAAACCTTCTTGGTTTTCAATTTTAGAAATGATTTGGATGTTCTCACCACCATGTTTTTTCAGGTGAGCTCGAATTTCTTCGACATCTGAGCGTTTACGAATAAATGAAGCAGCAACAAAATCAACACCTTGTTGGCAACCAAAAACTAAATCTTCTTTATCTTTCTCTGCTAATGCAGGTAAGCCAATAGAAACGCCTGGCAGGTTAACCCCTTTTTTCTCTCCGAGGTCACCGTTATTTAAAACTTCACAAACGACTTCAGTTGCAGTGACATTAGTCACTTTCATGCCAATTAAGCCATCATCAACTAATACGGTATTGCCAACTTTTAAATCTGAAGTTAAGCCTGCGTAGGTCACGGCAACTTTATCTTTATTGCCTACAACAGAGGTATCGGTAGTAAATGTAAAAGTTTGACCCGCAACGAGTGAAACATCGTTACCACCTTCCAATTTCATGGTGCGAATTTCAGGGCCTTTGGTATCTAACAGAATAGCTGCTTGTTTGCCGGTTTTGGCACAAACAGAACGAAGGTTTTTGATTCGTTGACCATGTTCTTCATAGTCACCGTGAGAAAAGTTGAGGCGCATGACATTCATGCCAGCATCAAGAAGTTGAGTCAGTTTTTCTTCTGATTCGGTTTTTGGACCGATAGTACAAACAATTTTGGTTTTTTTCATGGCAGTCTATCTAATGTTATAAAGGAAATCGGTATTGTCGCCGATGCTTAGTACATTTTATAAATCGTACGCATGGTAAATTTTGTTGCGCAACTCATTTATAAGAATAGGCGACAGTCTGGTGTTTAATGCATTATTACACTTAAATTTGTCACATTTTGTTTCTTATTATAGTGTAGATGACAAATTCAATTAAAGCTAACGTATTGATTTACTACTGGTGAAACCTTTCAGCCAGCGTGAGTATTATAGACAACAAAAAACTGTGAGACAAATCAAATTTTACTAAATTGAGAGAAGAGACCATTCAGATCAAAAATTCATTTAAAATTAAGGAAGTTAATTTGTTGCGCAACAAATTAAGGGAATAATAATAGACAATCAAGAGAAATTTTAGGTAGCAGGGAGATAAATAAAATGGTGCGTCCGAGTAGACTCGAACTACCGACCCCCACCATGTCAAGGTGGTGCTCTAACCAACTGAGCTACGGACGCACTGGAAAATTTGATTGTGTTAATTTGAAATGGTGCGTCCGAGTAGACTCGAACTACCGACCCCCACCATGTCAAGGTGGTGCTCTAACCAACTGAGCTACGGACGCGCTGAAAATTAACATTGTGTTCACTAGAAATGGTGCGTCCGAGTAGACTCGAACTACCGACCCCCACCATGTCAAGGTGGTGCTCTAACCAACTGAGCTACGGACGCATCTAAAAGATATCTAGGTGACAACGGGGATGAATATTAACGTTATGAAGTTCATCTGGCAAGGGGAAAATGTATTTTCGCGATAGTTTGTTCGTATTTAAAACTATCTGGCGCGAAATACATCTTCTCCCATAATAAAAAGCTTAAAAAACCGTCAATTAGCGAGCTGAGCGAAGTAAAACAACATCTTCTGTTTGCTTATGGATCCATATAATTCGTGTTGCCATTCCTATTGCAGCGGCACTTAAACCAATAATAAAGCCAATCCAGAAGCCTTTAGGCCCCATAGCTGGTACGATGAAATCAGTTAACGCTAAAATATAACCAGAAGGCAAGCCAAGTAACCAATATGCAGTGAAGGTAATAAAGAAAATGGAACGCGTATCTTTATAACCACGTAAAATTCCGGCACCAATAACTTGCACAGAATCTGACAGCTGATAAATAGCTGCGTATAACATTAAGCTGCTTGCTAAAACAACGACCTCTGGGTTTTTGTTATACATCATTGCAATCGGCTCACGGAAAACGGCGGTGAGAACTGCAGTAAAACAAGCGACCATTAAGCCAACAGTAATACCAGTATAAGATGAAACTTTAGCAGCTTCAGTCGATTTCTGCCCTAAGTTATAACCTACGCGAATGGTTGCTGCTATTCCTAATGATAATGGGAACATAAACATCACAGAACTGAAATTCAACGCAACTTGGTGACCAGCTACTGCAACAACCCCTAATGGGGCGACTAGCAGTGCAACGACAGCAAATAAAGTGACTTCAAAGAAAAGTGCCAGACCAATAGGCGTACCTAACACGATAATTCGCTTTAAGATTAATGGATTTGGCGATGTGAAAGAGAGTGTAGGGCGAATATCACGCTGCGCAGTAGCACGTTTCACATACCATCTCATCATCAGACACATAGCCCAATACACTGATGCAGTGGCGACACCACAACCCACACCACCTAAAGCAGGTGCACCAAAGTGACCATAAATAAAGATATAGTTAATAGGAATATTAATCATTAGGCCAAGAAAACCAATCACCATCCCCGGCTTGGTTTTTGAAAGCCCTTCACATTGGCTACGATATACTTGGTAAAATAAGTAGCCTGGAGCTCCCCACATAATGGCATGTAAAAAACGGACAGATTTATCTGCCAATTCTTTATCAATATGGGGCATATTGCTAATAATAAGCTGACTGTTATAAAGAAGGCACATAATGCCTAAGGCTAAAAGTAGCGCTAACCATAGACCTTGTTGAATTTGGTCGCCTATTAGGTTGCGACGGCCTGACCCATTCATTTGTGCAACGATTGGGGTTAATGCCATCAAAATTCCTTGGCCAAAAAGAATAGCTGGCAGCCAGATGGAAAACCCAACTGCAACTGCGGACATCTCAATTTCACTAACACTTCCAGCCATAA
This sequence comes from Providencia sp. PROV150, assembly GCF_028481025.1. Lineage (NCBI taxonomy): Bacteria > Pseudomonadati > Pseudomonadota > Gammaproteobacteria > Enterobacterales > Morganellaceae > Providencia > Providencia sp. PROV150. The sequence continues at coordinate 330,578 of NZ_JAMPPJ010000001.1, forward strand.
CCGTATCCACAAACCCCATTGCAGTTTGTGAAAATTGAGCTAAAACGATAGGAATACCAAGTGCCAACAAGCTACGCGCTTCTGTAAAATATTTCTGCACGCATACACCTTTGTAATAAAAGCAAGTAAGAGAAAAAACTAGAAAAATAAATGAGTTACTAAAAACACATCGATTGCTAAAAACCGCTTATTCTATCCCGTTTCTAAATGGATTCCAATAATGATATGGTAACAAACTATAAAAGAGCATTTTAGAACCTAATATATTGCTACATACTAGGTTTATTATCGTTTTGTTTATCACTCAAATAGGATAGATCTCTAACAATTCTGATGTAAACTGAGCCTATTAATCCACTACACTGAGAATCATTATGTTTACAGGCATTGTTCAAGCGACTGCTCCTATTGTTGAAATTACAGAAAGGGCCAACTTTCGAACTCATGTAATGAAATTTACCCCAGAATTACTTATAGGTTTAGAAACAGGGGCTTCCGTTGCACATAATGGTTGTTGTTTGACGGTAACAAAGATTGATGGTGAAAGAGTTAGTTTTGATCTAATTAAAGAAACCCTGAGATTAACTAACTTGGGGGAATTACAAGAAGGTGATGTTGTTAATATCGAACGGGCTGCAAAATATGGTGACGAAATCGGTGGCCATGTTGTTTCAGGTCATATTATGACAACAGCTGAAATTAGTAAGATCTTCACATCTGAAGATAACCACCAGATTTGGTTATCAATTCGTGATAAATCTTTGATGAAATATATTTTGCATAAAGGCTTTGTCGCGATTGACGGTATCAGTTTAACGGTCGGAGATGTAATCAACAATCGGTTCTGCGTACATCTCATCCCTGAAACATTAGAGAGAACAACATTAGGTAAAAAACGGTTGGGTGATAAAATCAATATTGAGATAGACCCTCAAACTCAGGCTATTGTTGATACCGTTGAGCGTGTTTTAAATCAAAAAGAACAAGAAAAATTACTACAGCAAGCAGAAGAGATGGCGGACATAGCGAAAACAGAGTAAACAGACGTAAAAGGTGATAACCGCGTTATTTACTTTAAAGAAAAATAGCAGAAGAAACAGCCAAGTAGGCTATAGCTATAATGATTTATGCTATAGCCTAAATAAAATATGGTTAGTCTTTGTTTATTGAATGTCTGTCATGAAGTTCTATTAAATAATGAAAATTAACATTATCAAAAAATATGACTAGTTCCGGTTTTCAATATTAATAGATCATTTTTCACTGAAGTTGACAGAGAAGCTGGCGTTATCACGTTCAATTGCTTCAACTAATCGCCTGAAATGCGGACTATTTTTATGCATCTCTAATGCTTGAGTGTCTTCCCATTCCTCAAAAACAATATAACCATTTTCTTTAGCCATAAGATCATATTGAATGCATCCTTTCTCTCGGCGGCTCAGTTTTGCTAAGTCGCGAACGATTTCTTTCGTTAAATACCCATCTGTCCTTTCTGTTGTAATTTGGGCATACACAACAATACTCATTCCGTTCTCCTTATGTATTAAGAACTATCTTAATGGGTACTTAGTTTTTGTATTGTAAAAAAGCGAATAACTCGATTTTAAAAATGCCGACGGCGTCATAGTAAAGTATCTTTTAAAATCACGGTAAAAGTGGGATTGATCATAATACCCTGTTTCAAACCAACGGTAGGTGTCTTGTTCTACTACCATACTTTTTAAAACATGTTCTAAGCGGCAATTGATCTGGTACCTTTTTGGTGTAATGCCGTATTCTTTCAAAAACTCTTTTTGAATGACTCGGACGTGTAATCCTGTCTCTTCAGCAATTTCTGTGATTTTTTTGGTTGGATTTCGATACAGTAATTCTAAAACTTCATCAATGAAGTGAGGCTTTTTCTTAGCTTTAGTCCTATTAAAGCAATCTAACAACTCTTTAAATGAAGAATTAGCTAAAGCTTCAAACCAGCGGTCTTTCCATATCTCATTTAGTGCGATTGGGGTGTCAGTATAGTTTAATGTTCTTTGAGGCAGTAGAAAACGTAAGGCATCATGACGAATACGTAATACCATTACTTTTGAATGATTAGGGCTAGCAGTAAATGTATTAACCCTAGGAATAATCAGCTGGTAAGGGTCTGTTATTGAATCGTTATCAGTTGTCATGCGAAATGCATCTGATGAAACCCAGATTTCAGCACCTGTTCCAGGGAAAATTTTAATTGCTTCTGTAAACTCTTTGATTATCAAAATAGAACTAACAAAGGATTTTAATTCATCTGGTGGATAGTACTGTTTTAACATCATTCTTGAGCACTCATTATTTAATGTCGCAATGATAACGTTTTTTAACAAGAAAATTAACCATGAAATATCTATATCTTAGTAGATGACAAAATTAAAACTTTAATTTTTAGTGAAATCCGCTTTGAATTAAGAAAATTGATGAGAAAGGTAAGGTTTTACCAGCCAAGAATAATCGGCTATTGGTTATATAGCAAAATACTGAACATATATTACCGTATGGTCACTAGTGCTATACACTGAAGGAAATTTTTATGAATTTGCTAAAATAAAAATCATGCCGATAAGATTCGGCATGATTGAGTCGGTAAGCTATACTTTATGAATTCGTTTGGCAATCAACCTGCTTAATAGTTTGGTTATTTTTGCTTGCACAGCGTTGCATAAAATAGCCAATGGCCATTGGAATGATCGTTACTGCCATCACCCCAGTTGTTGCTAACAATGGGTCGAAAGTAAGAGCAGAAACAAGTAGACTGGCTAAAAAACATAAACCTAGTTGTAAGGCATTTTGTAATGCGGCAGCTTTACCACTGGCGCTAGGAAATGCATTTAGTGCTTTGGATACTGCAATTGGGTAAGAGGCTCCGTTCATAGCTGCCATAAAGCAGAATGGGATCAAGATCATAGTTAATGATGGTGTGGTATAAATAGCCATGATGAATAAAATAGACATGCTTACCGCATAACCAACAAGTAACAATGGAAATATTGTTTCTGCTCGGACTTTTGCTAATAAAATACGGCAGCCATACCCACCAATAATAAAGGCTAAAGTTTGTGGAATATAACTCAAACCGATATCCGCAGGGTTGAAACCCATATTACGTAAGATAAAAGGCGAGCCGGTTAGCCAAGCGAAAAAACCCGCACTGCATGAAGCGTAAACGAGCACATTACCGCTGAAAACTGGCGAACTGAGTAAGTTTGAGAAAGAAATCTTAGCTTGTGGTTGGCTGTCATCAATTATTGTTTTAACTGAAACATTTTTCAAAAAGAGTGTTGGCAATAAAAGTAATATACCCACAGCCATTAGGATCAGGAAAATTGCTTCCCATGTTTGGTGTTCTAGTACCCATGCTCCTAATAATGGTGCTAAAGCAGGGGATAGCGCAACTAACGGCATAATAGAAGCAAAAACTTTTTGGGTATTTGCTTCATCATAGCGGTCGATAACAAGAGCTTGCCATAAAACTGCAGCGGAGCAGACACCAACAGCCTGTAAAAATCGTAGTGTTAATAACTGTGTTGCGGTTTCCACCCAATAAATAGCTAAGCTACTGATAATGAAAATAGTTAAGCCCACAATGAGCACAGGCTTACGGCCAAGTTTGTCTGACAATGGCCCCCATAACAATTGAGCGAAGGCAAAACCGGCTAAAAATATACTGAGAGAAGCACTGATAGCGCCTTCTGATGTATGCAGGGTGTCTTGCATAGCACCGAATGCAGGTAAATACATATCAATAGCTAAAAACCCCAGCATGCTAAGTCCTGCAAGGTAAACCATAAATCCAGGGGAATTTTTTTTCACAGTATTCGACATAATTATTACTTATCTGATATTTAAAAAAATGTTAATGATGATGCCATTGTATAGGCTATTTTTTTAGGTTGTGAAACGGTAATATTTGGATCTTGCTATCAAAATTTTTGAAAGGAGAGGTTATGTGGTCTGCGCATGCACTAGAAGTGATTGATGCTGTTGCCCGAACTGGGAGCTTTAGTGGTGCTGCTGAAGAGTTACACCGTGTACCTTCTGCAATCAGTTATACCGTCAAGCAAGTTGAAGAATGGCTTGCGGTTCCGCTATTTGAGCGTCGACATCGCGATGTTGTTCTAACAGAAGCTGGAACGATATTTATTAAGGAAAGTCGTTCTGTTATCAAAAAAATGACAGATACAAGGCATCAATGCCAGCAGGTTGCTAATGGTTGGCGGGGGCAATTTAGTATTGCTGTTGATTGCATTGTAAAACCACAGAGAGCAGAGCAATTGATACTGGATTTCTATCGTCACTTTCCAGATATTGAACTTTTCATTCATCCTGAGGTATTTAATGGTGTTTGGGATGCACTTGCTGATGGGCGTGTAGATGTTGCTATTGGAGCTACTCGAGCCTCACCGATTGGTGAAAGATATAGTTTCCGTGATATGGGTTTTATGTCATGGATGTGTGTGGCGAGCCCTAAACACCCATTAGCGAATATAAGCGGCAAGCTAACAGACGACCAAATGCGCGAGTTTCCAAGTTTATGTCTCGAAGACACTTCTCGTAATCTACCAAAACGTGATACATGGGCTCTTGATAATCAACGTCGTCTTGTCGTACCTTCTTGGGAAAATGGTCTAGCTTGTTTGGTTAACGGGTTGTGTGTCGGAATGGTGCCAGAGCATCGTGCGGCTTCGTTTTGCGAAAAAGGCTTATTAGTTGAACTAGCATTAGCACAGCCATTTCCACCCAGTCCTTGTTGTCTAACTTGGGTGGAAAATAATACATCACCAGCGTTGAATTGGTTATTGGATTACCTTGGCGATAACGAAACGCTCAATGCCGAGTGGCTTTCAAACTAATTATGCGTATTATCGACGATAATCGATAAATGGGCCGTCAGCAACGGAACGGCGTTCTACAAGGCGAGGGTGGACTTCAATTGTTTGAGCATCTTCGCGCTTATTTACAATACGATCGAGCAGCATTGTGAAAGCCATTTGGCCTAAACGCTCTTTTGGTTGGTGAATTGTGGTCAATGCCGGGGTAAAATAGCGCGCATTTCGCACGTTATCATAGCCAATGATTGAAATGTCTTGTGGGACACGCAATCCCATCTCATCAGCGGCGCAAATTGCCCCCATTGCCATAATATCACCGCCACAGAAAACGGCAGTAGGGCGTTGCTTATGGCTTAAAATTTGCATCATTGCCTTATAGCCAGATTCTGGCTCGAAGTCCCCTTGAACAATCCATTCATCTTTTATGGTGATTTTGGCCTCTTCCATCGCTTTTTTAAAGCCAGTTAATCGACCAATACCCGTATTTCTTTCAAGAGAGCCAGGGATGGCTCCGATGTCACGATGCCCTCTATCAATCAAATAACGTCCTGCAAGATAGCCACCGTGGAATGAGTTATCAATAATACTATCGGTAAAATCGCCACGGGAAGTTCCCCAGTCCATCACTACCATTGGGATATTGCGGTAATCTTCCAGCATACTGATTAAGGGGTCAGGATATTCGGAGCACATTACGAGTAAACCATCAACACGCTTTTGTGCCAGCATCTGCAAATACGCTTTTTGTTTTCCCAAATTATTATGAGAATTACAAAGGATTAGCGTATAACCTTTTTCATAACAGCTATTTTCAACTGATTCAATTACCTCTGCGAAGTAAGGAGCTTCACATGAGGTTGCCAACAACCCAATCGACTTTGTGTTGTTAACTTTTAGACTACGGGCAACCGCACTTGGCGAATAATTGAGCTCTTTAATTGCAGCCCAAACCGCAGCTTTAGTGTCATCAGCTACAAAGCGCGTTTTATTAATAACATGGGATACGGTTGTGGTAGATACGCCAGCGCGTTTCGCCACATCTTTAATCGTTGCCATGGGGGAAAAAAACTCCTGACCAATAACCGGTCTCTATAAGAATTCTTGTTAAAAAATTACCTGCATATTGATGCATTGATCCTTTGCTGGCAATAATTTAGCGATTTGTTGTCGATTTTGTCTGATCTAGCGCAAAAACGAAAGAAATAATTGATGTTATAACATGTGATATAGACACTAGTTTTACTTTTTTAGATATGTATACTGAATAACATTGATTTTTGTATGGTTATTTAGTTGTTTAACTACGTTTGGATGAGAGGAACTCATGGATACAGATGTTAAATATGGTTTGCTTGCTGCGTTGGGCTCATTAGCATTGATTATATTTCTTGCTGCACATATTTTCTGATTTTATTTCAGCCTCGAATAGGGTGAATTTAATAAGGGCGAGAATATCTCGCCCTTATTGTATCTATACCTAGCAATAAGCAGAAATTGTTATGCTAAATTTTCTTCCACAAATTTCCAGTTAACTAGCGCCCAGAAATTTTCTAAATATTTAGGGCGAGCGTTACGGTAATCGATATAATAAGCATGTTCCCAAATATCGACAGTTAACACAGGCTTATCATCACCAGAAATAGGTGTTGCAGCATTGGATGTATTTACGATAGCAAGGTTACCATCTGCTTTTTTCACTAACCAAGTCCAGCCCGCACCGAAGTTTTTGGTTGCTGCATCAGTAAATTGAGCTTTAAATTCCGCAAAAGAACCGAATGCCTTGTTGATAGCTTCAGCGACTTTACCTGTTGGCTCGCCACCAGCGTTTGGTGCTAAGCAATTCCAATAGAAAGTGTGATTCCAAACTTGTGCCGCGTTGTTAAAAACGCCTGCTTCAGAAGTTTTAATGATTTCTTCTAAAGATTTTCCTTCAAAGTTAGTGCCTTTGATGAGGTTGTTCAAGTTAACAACGTAAGTGTTGTGGTGCTTACCATAGTGATATTCTAAGGTTTCAGCAGAGATATAAGGTTCTAAAGCATCTTTTGCATACGGTAAAGCGGGTAGTTCAAATGACATTGCGTACTCCTTGATTGCTTTTATATCAATATACTTAGGGTGTTTGCTCTTAAAATGAGCGAAATAATATGTGACAGCTTATCATTACAGTTTCGCCTATTGGCGATATGATACTTAATACATTAATGATAACACGATAAACCATACAAAGATAAAGGTAATGGCGTTACTAAGATGTTAACAAATAAATAGAGATATTACACATAAAAATCATATAGATATTGTAATCGAAAAATCTAAAGATATTAAGTTTCGGTTTTTATCTAGAAATAGCTACTTGTTTAACTTAAGTAGAGAGAAGATAGAAAAGGTGCCTTTTTGTTTTTTGGAATGCTATAGTAATGCCCCTATAAAACTGGCATATTGTATAAAACAATTCAGTTTCCTATTATATCAGTCAATGTATTCTGTTAAGTTGCGGTAGACTCTCAGTTACCGGCTGACTGCAAAACCTGCATCTTTGTTTTAAGGAAGTTAAAAAATGACAACTATTGAAAGAATTGAGCGCCAAATTAAAGAAAACCCAATTTTATTATATATGAAAGGCTCTCCTAAACTTCCGAGCTGTGGTTTTTCTGCTCAAGCAGTACAAGCTCTGTCTTCTTGTGGTGAGCGTTTTGCATATGTCGATATCTTACAAAACCCAGATATCCGCGCTGAATTGCCAAAATACGCAAATTGGCCAACGTTTCCTCAACTATGGGTTGACGGTGAGCTGGTCGGTGGCTGTGATATCATCATGGAAATGTTCCAGCGTGGTGAGCTCCAATCTCTAATTAAAGAAACTGCTGATAAGTATCGTCCAGCAGATGAAGCTAGCACAGACTAAATTAAGCCATAAATAAAAACGTAAAAACCGTATTTGATGAAAGCACTTATTACTTTTTATCAAACACGGTTTTTTTATGTAATAGCGATTAATTAAAAAATTATTGGGATTCTTCAATAATTGGCCAACCACCCAGCTTTTTCCATTTATTAACGATCTCACAAAATAGCAGAGCCGTTCGATTGGTGTCATACAGTGCGCCATGAGCTTGTTTACCATCAAATGGAATACCTGCGGAAACACAAGCTTTTGCTAGAATTGTTTGACCGAATACTAAGCCGCTCAGTGCCGCAGTATCGAAGGTTGCAAATGGATGGAAAGGATTACGTTTTAAACCTGCTCGTTCGGCTGCATTCACCACAAAACTGTGATCAAAATTTGCATTATGAGCGACAATAATTGCACGATTGCAATCTGTATTTTTCATTCCTTTGCGAATGACTTTGAATATCGCATGAAGAGCCTCATATTCACTAACAGCACCGCGTAGAGGGTTTGTTGGATCAATCCCTGTGAAGGCAAGAGCAGATGGCTCAAGATTAGCACCTTCAAAAGGTTCTACATGAAAATGTAATGTTTCATCCATGGAGAGCCAGCCGTCTTTATCCATTTTTAAGGTGATGGCAGCAATTTCTAATAGGCCGTCAGTTTTAGCATTGAACCCGCCTGTTTCAACATCAATAACGACAGGATAGTATCCCCTGAAACGGTTCACTAGGGCATTTGGATTGTTTTTTTCAGACATTAGGACTTTCAATTTTAGTTTTCTGGTTAGGTAACATTATGCCAAAACCAGTAAAAATTTGCAGGTAAACAGTGATAAAAGTTTAGGCGCTAGATTTGGCACCTAAACTTTAAATTATATAGTACTTTTAAATTATATAGCTAATTAATGGCCTAAGCCTTTACTTGCGCTTTTGTTTTCGATCAACTCAATCTTATAGCCATCAGGGTCTTCAACAAAAGCAATCACTGTTGTTCCACCTTTAACAGGGCCGGCTTCACGTGTTACGTTACCACCTGCACTACGTATATCATCGCAAGTTTTTGCAACATCATCGACGCCCAAGGCGATATGACCATATGCGTTACCCATATCGTATTGGTCAACCCCCCAGTTATAGGTCAACTCGATTACGGCGCCTTCACTTTCATCGCTGTAGCCAACAAATGCGAGAGAATATTTATACTCTGTATTTTCACTAGTTCTTAATAAACGCATGCCTAACACTTTCGTGTAAAAATCAATAGAACGCTGCATATCAGTAACACGTAACATAGTATGGAGTAAGCGCATTTTTAAACCTCTTAGAATCAGCCTGAATCGATTTACTTATTAATATAACGTGCTTAAATTAATAAATACAATGATTACAGTTTGTTTTTTGAACAAATAATGGTAATACTCATTTTCAGGAGTATATCATACATTTATCAGTGATTTTTTCTTTTGAAGGGGAAACTTATGGCGGAACAACTTGAATTTTTTGAGATCCCCAGCCCTTGCCGTGGTATTTGCCAAAGTAATGAACAAGGCTATTGTCGAGGTTGCTATCGCACTCGTGATGAGCGTTTTAATTGGCTAAAATTCTCTGATACTGAAAAACGAAATGTACTTCGTTTATGTCGTCAACGTTATTTAAGAATATTAAATAAAAAAACAGAACAAGAAAAAATCATAGATACACAACAACAACTCTTTTAGTTCACAGTTTTTAATATAATCATAAAAATAAATCAAATGTTTTATTTCTAATGTAAACTAATTCAGGTTGAATTATTAGCAAAATATTTATTTCTTGGTTTATATTTCAATAAAATTTTATTTATTCAAAATAGGTATAGGTTGAATCAAAATGACTGTAATTAACATGATTTTAAGATTAACTATATTTATTTGTTTTTTAAAGAATTATTTGGCGTTACTTTTTTTATTGTTATTCATGGCTACTATAAGAGCTAAAATAGATAGATCAAAAAGGAGAGTGCGGCTATTCTTATTAATAAGATAATTGATAGGTTATCTTATTAATCCTAGATTGAGATAATGGATGAATCAGTGATGTATTAATTAGAGATATATCGCATAATAAAACAGCTACTATAACTAGGAATAGGTATTTAATAGCTAATGTATAAATAAAAAGCTGTAAATATAAAAGGAAATTAATATATAATTCAAAAAATAATATGAGGACGGTATATTTTTTAGACATTATAATTATATAAAGGAGGGTAAATTGGAATCACAAATTGGGACAGAGTTATCACGTGTTGTTCGCATGTGGAGAGCATTAATCGACTATCGTTTGAAGCCTCTTAAGCTTACACAGACACATTGGGTTACATTGCATAATATAAGTCAACTACCACCTGAGCAATCTCAAATACAGTTAGCGAAAGCGATTGGTATTGAACAGCCTTCATTAGTAAGGACTCTAGATCAATTAGAGGAAAAAAAATTGATTTCTAGACATACTTGTACAAATGATAGGAGAGCTAAAAGAATAAAATTAACGGAAGAGTCTGAACCCTTTATTAAAACGGTAGACCAAGTCATAAATAATACACGTATAGAAATATTGAGCAACATTAGTAAAGATGAGCTTTACCAGCTATCACAGTTACTTATGAAACTTGAAAAAAATATCTTGAGGCTACAAAATGACTCTTGATGTAAAAAATATGCCTAGCTAATGAATGACATATTAATTATTAAATTTGTGTTTAAAATAATTTAGCATATGATTTTTTAATGAAATAGTAATTACACTTGGTTATAATTTTCATTAAATCATTATTATTATGAAATATAGTTAAGGCTATTAATTATTTTTTTCGCTGTGATACCTTCATTTTTAATTGTTAGCTAGCTAATTTATCGGTAGATACTAATAAATACTTTATTAAAGGAGATAGGCTAAAATAGATTTATTGATTTGAATGCAAGGCATTTATATGTAAACAAGAAATTGTGTCATTCAAAAGCCATGCACAATAAATAAAAAATATGATTATCTACCATAAAGTAACGATATCATTCAGCAATACTATTTGTAAGTAATGCTCACCGGCCATGGCCGGTGAGCATGCCTAATTTAGTACTGTATGATTACCGAGGAGACACAGTAACAGTATTTCCGCTATTCGCAATCATAACACGTTGGCCATTACGGAAGGTGCTTGGGTCTTGTTTTTGAACAACAACAATGTTTTTACCGCTATCGAGGCGGATTTCTAATTGAACACCTTGGCTTCTATTTAATGCGCCTTGAGCTTCCTGACCAGCTAAACCACCTGCAATAGCACCTGCGGCAGTTGCTAATGTGTTACCTGTACCACCACCGATGGTGTTACCTAATAACCCACCAAGAACAGCACCACCAATTGCACCAATCACGTTACCGTCTTCACCAGCTTGAATAGTCACAGGGCGAGCATTCAGAACAGTACCATAAGTCACAGTCTGTACCTGTTTCGCATCCTTGGCTGAAATAGTATCACCAGAAAGCGTACTGGTATTGACACAGCCTGATAAAGCTGCAACTGCTACAACACCTACAAAAACTTTCTTAAGCATAAGAACTCCTATGAGATTTGCTGTCTGTGGCACTAACATAGCATCGTATATTTGTTTTCACCATAAACACAACAAGTATCAAAATAATGATATTAAAAAGCGATGGTTAGATTACCGATTTTGATTTAAATAGAGTGTAAACACTAGGTAAAATATCTCAAATTCGAGATGATTTCATTCAATAAGGCACTCTTTGTTAAATATTCATATAGGGTAGTCAGCTTATGAGCATCATTTCGCACCAGTTGCTAAAAGAATAGTGCGTTAAAACTTTAGCTGAAATACTAAACAGTAATGCTAAGCTGATAAATGTATTATGTATCATTATATTGAAAATGAAAGTTTCAGATATTACAAAACGTCTTTTTTAGTTAGGTTGTCTAGCAATTTTTAGTTTTAGTGCATTTATTTATTATTCCTGCGAAGCGCTCCGAGAAATTGCATCGAATTGTTGACAAAATTTATCATCAAAGCACAATCTTTTGTAGCTGAGCGTTGTAAAGTTAATGTGCACTCTGAAGGAACAAGAATAATGATGAAATCAGGTCGTTACATAGGGGTTATGTCAGGAACTAGCCTAGATGGTGTTGATGTCGTTCTTGCCGCAATTAGTGACAAATTTGTCGCAGAGCAATCCAGTTTGAGTGTTGCATTTCCCATTGAATTAAAAAAAAGAATTTTAGATATATGCCAAGGGCAAACAACAACGCTATCAGAGATTGGTAAAATTGATCGAGAGTTAGGCTCTTTATATGCAGATGCGGTAAACCAACTTCTTATTCAAACTGGTTTAACATCTGAAGATATCATTGCTATCGGTTGCCATGGGCAAACTGTTTGGCATGAGCCCGATGGCGAACAGCCTTTTACTATGCAGTTAGGCGACAATAACCGTATTGCCGCTTTAACAGGGATCGCGACGGTAGGTGATTTTCGCCGAAGAGATATGGCTTATGGGGGACAGGGAGCACCTTTAGTTCCTGCATTTCACTTAGCTGTTTTAGGGCATCCTACAGAAAAACGAATTGTACTAAATATTGGTGGAATAGCTAATGTCACTGCTTTATTACCTGGTGCCTATGTTAAGGGTTATGACACAGGGCCGGGAAATATGTTAATGGATACGTGGAGCTGGCGTATAAAGCAACAGGCATATGATAAAGACGGTGAATGGGCAAGTCGAGGTCAAGTTGATCATGCATTACTAAAAGCGATGCTAAGTGACCCATACTTTAGACGTTCATCACCGAAAAGTACGGGGCGTGAGTATTTCAACACACAATGGTTAGAGCAGCATTTAGTTCATTTTCCATCAATTTCAGCTGACGATGTTCAAGCCACTCTGTGCGAATTAACCGCAGCTTCTATCGCAGAACAAGTATTACTGTGTGGCGGTTGTGAGCGCTTAATAGTATGTGGTGGAGGGGCAAAGAATACTTTTCTAATGCAACGGATGGCAGCCTTGCTTCCGGGAATTGAAGTGGCACCAAGTGATAAATTTGGTTTAAGTGGTGATGACATGGAAGCCTTGGCTTTTGCATGGCTAGCTGCTAGAACGGTATCTGGTCTTCCTGGAAATTTAGCCTCTGTTACTGGGGCAAGTAAAGAGACTGTGCTTGGGGCAATATACCCTAAAAATACCGATAAAAAATAACTGTGGTAAAGGACATAAAAATGAACGAGCTAGGTGAAATAGATCTTGCATCGGTACGTCGTGAATACACAAAAGGTGGGTTAAGACGTAATGACTTAACGCCAAACCCACTGACGCTTTTCGAACTCTGGATGAAGCAGGCGTGTGAAGCTCGCTTGAGTGACCCAACAGCAATGTGTGTTGCTACTGTGGATGAAACCGGGCAACCCTACCAGCGTATTGTACTTTTAAAACATTTTGATGATAAAGGCCTTGTATTTTATACCAATTTAGGTAGCCGAAAAGCACAGCATTTAGAAAAAAATAATAAAATTAGCCTGCATTTCCCATGGTACCCATTAGAGCGCCAAGTCAATTTCACTGGGGTTGCTGAGCGTTTAAACCCTATTGAAGTTGTAAAATATTTTCATAGTAGGCCGAAAGATAGCCAAATTGCAGCATGGGCATCAGCACAGTCTTCTAAAATTTCAGCGCGTGGTATTTTAGAAGGGAAATTTTTAGAACTAAAACAAAAATTTAAGAACGGTGACGTCCCATTGCCTAGTTTTTGGGGAGGATATCGAGTGGTATTTAATAGTGTTGAATTTTGGCAAGGCGGTGCACACCGTTTGCACGACCGTTTTTTATACCAGCGAGAAGGTGATGGCTGGAAAATTGATAGATTAGCCCCTTAGGATCATGTTTTTTAGCTGGCACTTAATTGATATGCGCTTTATGCTATAGCCTCATTTAAGTAAATTGACAAATTACACTGGTGAGTTTTTGATAAGCCTCTCAAACTTACTGGTCATTCAAACCAAAATAGATAGACAAAATACAACTGATGGAGTCATTGATGTCTAGCAATAACCTGATTAAACAATTGCAAGAGCGGGGCCTCGTTGCCCAGGTAACGGATGAGGATGCGTTAGCAGAGAGACTGGCGCAGGGCCCTATCTCTCTCTATTGTGGCTTCGATCCTACCGCTGATAGCTTGCATTTGGGACATCTGGTTCCTTTGCTGTGTTTAAAACGATTCCAACTAGCCGGGCACAAGCCTGTGGCGTTGGTCGGTGGTGCAACGGGCCTTATTGGCGACCCGAGCTTTAAAGCTACTGAGCGTAAATTAAACACCACAGAAACCGTTCAAGAGTGGGTAGAAAAAATCCGTAACCAAGTTTCACCGTTTTTAAGCTTTGATTGTGGTGATAACAGTGCACGCCTTGCTAATAACTATGATTGGTTTGGCAAAATGGATGTGCTGACTTTCTTGCGCGATATTGGTAAACATTTTTCGGTTAACCAAATGATTAACCGTGAGTCTGTTAAGCAACGTTTAAATCGTGATGACGTTGGTATCTCTTTTACTGAGTTTGCTTATAACCTTTTACAAGGTTATGACTTCGCAAATATGAACAAAGAGATGGGTGTAGAGCTGCAAATTGGTGGCTCTGACCAATGGGGTAACATTACTTCCGGTATCGATTTAACACGTCGCTTACACCAAAACCAAGTATTTGGTATGACGGTTCCTCTGATTACTAAAGCAGATGGCACTAAATTTGGTAAAACTGAAGGTGGTGCAGTTTGGTTAGACTCCAAGAAAACCAGCCAGTATAAATTCTATCAGTTCTGGATCAACACTGCAGATGCGGATGTTTATCGCTTCTTAAAATTCTTCACATTCATGGAACTAGATGAAATCAATGCGCTAGAAGAAGAAGATAAAAACAGTGGAAAGGCACCTCGAGCTCAATATGTATTAGCGGAGTTAGTCACTAAACTGGTACATGGCGAAGAAGGGTTAGCAGCAGCGAAACGTATTACAGAAAGCTTATTCTCTGGTGCAGTATCTGATTTAACTGAAGCTGATTTTGAGCAATTGGCTCAAGATGGCATGCCTTGTATCACTTTGGAAGCAGGTGCGGATTTACAGCAAGCTTTAGTTGATTCAGAGTTAGTGCCTTCTCGTGGGCAAGCAAGAACGACAATTAGTTCTAACGCGGTATCAATTAATGGCCAAAAACAAACAGAGCCAATGTATGTGTTCTCTGACGCAGATCGCCTGTTTGGTCGTTATACCTTGATCCGTCGTGGTAAGAAAAACGACTGTTTAATTAATTGGAAATAGCTCTGACTAACCTTTGTAATATCAGCCCGGAATTTTCCGGGCTATACTCGTCATACTTCAAGTTGCATGGGTGTTGATTGCGCTATGCTCTTCGAATTATATATCGATGTATATAATTCGAACTATTTTCTCAAGCCGCTTACATGTAATTAGAATTATTTGGAGTATATCCATATTAGCAACGGATAATCACTGATTTCTCTTCATTCGACATAACAATTCTTTGGGTTTTCAATGAAAAGCGTATTATCAATTCAATCCCATGTTGTTTTCGGCCATGCAGGAAACAGTGCTGCCGCATTTCCTATGTGCCGAATGGGCGTAGATGTGTGGCCACTCAATACCGTACAGTTTTCGAATCATACACAGTATTCACAATGGAGCGGAAGTGTTTTTCCCGCACAACACTTAACCGACATCGTTGATGGTTTAGCTAAAATCCATAAATTAGAAATTTGTGATGCTGTATTAAGCGGTTATATCGGTTCAGCTGAGCAAGGAAATGATATTCTTGATATCGTGGAAAGGGTCAAAGTAGCTAATCCGCAAGCCCTCTATTTTTGTGATCCAGTAATGGGGCATCCGGAGAAAGGCTGTATTGTTGCTCCGGGAGTTGCTGAATTCCTTTGTGAGCGTGCATTGGCCGCGAGTGATGTTATCGCACCAAATTTACTAGAATTAGAAACATTAACGGGTAGAACAATTAAAAATGTTGAAGAAGCTACCCAAGCTGCACGTGAATTGTGTCACAAAGGCCCTAAAATCGTTCTTGTTAAACATTTAAGCCGAGCAGGGTATCGCGCAGATCGTTTTGAAATGATCCTTGTAACAGCAGAGCACAGTTGGCATGTTAGCCGTCCTCTTGTTGACTTTGGTGAAAAACAACCTGTAGGTGTCGGTGACTTGACCAGTGGTTTAATGTTGGTTAACTTATTGAAAGGTGAGCCTTTAGATAAAGGGTTAGAGCACGTTGCTGCTGCAGTATATGAAGTGATGATAAAAACCAAAGAGATGGGGGAGTACGAATTACAACTCGTCGCTGCTCAAGACAAAATGGTTAACCCAGAACATAACTTCTGTGCAACACAATTAGATTAAGCTGCTTTTCAGCTGATAAAATTTTAGTTGATAACATAAAGCGGGAAAAACTATGTTTTATCCCGCTTTATCAACAACCTTACAGCGCACTACTGAAAGCGTGCTATTTTACAGATTAGATTAGTCCTTCCGCTTTTAATGCATCTTGAACATTAGGGCGTTTAGCTATTTTAGCACTGTAATCTTGCAGGTGGGTCAGGCTAGTCAAATCGAGCCCAACGTGTTTTGCCCAATTACTCACAGTGAATAAATAGGCATCTGCGACACTAAAAGTATCTCCAGCAAAGAAAGCCTGTTTAGCGAGCACGTTATCAACATACGCAAACTTATTAAACAATACATTACGGACAGTATCTTTATACTCTTCTGGTGTTCCTGGAGTGAATAAAGGTGAGAAATTTTTATGTAGTTCTGTCGAAATAAAGTTTAAAGCTTCTAATTGGTGATAACGTTTCATCGAACCTGGAAGTGCGATTAGGTTACGATCCGGTTTTTGGTCCGCAATATATTGGACAATAACAGCACCTTCTGTGAGTTGTTCGCCATTATCTAACACTAAAGTGGGTACTTGTCCTTTTGGGTTTATTGCTAAAAAGTCTTCACCTTTCTCGGTTTTTTTCTCTTTTATATTTACTCGTTCAATACTGAAATCTAAACCTGTTTCACGCAGAATGATGTGAGGAGAAAGTGAGCAAGCACCGGGAGCGTAATATAATTTCATCATAGAACTCCTAAATTGTTGAGTTGGCATTCATATAGCAAATAAACACATATTGCTTAAGTATATCATTACTTTCTATTAACGAATTGCCATCAGGTGCGAGTTAAACAATAAACCCCATAATTGGATGGAAAGTATCGTCAATATTAATAGGTAGTGTAAATCTAGTGATTAAAGCTATAAATAATAAAAATGCATAAATTTAAGATAGTTACCTTATGTAGAGTAATTCGATTTTGCTAAACTCCTCGCCTAATCTTCGGAAAGAAAACAAACCGAATAATAAAAGAATAGGTGAGTGAATAGATGACCAGTTTGTGTCAGAAATTGAATTTTTTAGGAAAGTTAGACCAAATTTTAATGGCTCACCAGCCGAATAATAGCCATGGAATTAAACGCTTTCTATTAGAGTTTTGGTTTTTCGGTTTAATTAATGCTCGTTCTTGTTTATTCGCTGGTTTTTTCTTTTTGGCACTATTCTTAGTCCCAGCTAAAGGATTAATAGGTATCCCTCGCTATGACCTGTTACTAATTTTTGCCGTTGCTTTTCAAGCTTTGTTAGTGTGGTCAAAGTTAGAAACTTGGGATGAATTAAAGGCTATTTGTGTTTTCCATTTAGTCGGTTTTATGATGGAGCTATTTAAAACTTCAGCAACGATAGGTTCTTGGCAATATCCCGATGAGGCTTATACGAAACTTTGGGGAGTTCCTCTATTTACTGGTTTTATGTATGCCGCCGTAGGGAGCTATATCATTCAATCTTGGCGATTTTTTAAAGTAAGAATTGAACACTATCCACCTTATTGGATGGCGACACTGGTCGCACTGGCTATTTATATTAATTTTTTTAGCCACCATTATATTGATGATTATCGTTGGTATTTAGCGGCGTTTATTATGGGGTTGTATGCGCGCAGTATGGTTTTTTACACTCCGCTAGATAAAGAGCGAAAAATGCCATTATTACTTGCATTTATGCTAATTGGTTTTTTTATTTGGTTAGCTGAGAATTTTGGGACATTTTTTGGTGTTTGGCAGTATCCAAACCAAATTGGTGCTTGGTCAATGGTACATGCAGGTAAGTGGGGAGCATGGTCACTGTTGGTGATTGTCACATTTACGATAGTCGTTCACCTTAAACATATTAAAGCCAATGTGACGATAGCACGTTAAATAAGATGTTTAATTTGTTGTCTGTGAAGGTGTTTACCCACAGACAACTGAATAACAGTTACAAGTCTTGTCGCCAAGCATCAATCGACAGGGGTTCACCAAAGTGACTTTCAATTAACCGGCGGGTAACGTCGTGAAGAGGGGCAGCTAAAACCTCTGCGGTATTACCACGCTCAACAACTTCGCCTTTATCCATGACAAGCATTTTATCGCTGACGTGTTTCATCATCCCCAAGTGCTGGGTAACATAGATAAATGCAATATCTTGTTTTGCTTGTAAATCTAACATCAAGTTGATGATTTGCGAGCGCATGGACATGTCTAACGAAGCTAACGCTTCATCAGCAATAATAATTTCGGGTTGTAGAATAAGTGCTCTTGCCAATGCAATACGTTGTTTTTGCCCAGATGCTAACATGTGTGGATAATATTCAGCGTGGTCGGCGAGTAACCCGACTTGGCGAAGCGTTTGAATAATACGCCTTTCACGTTCTATGCCAGTTAAGTCAGTGTTTAATTTTAAAGGGAGCTCAAGGGTTTGACCAATACGCTGCCTTGGGTTTAGGGATGTACTTGGATCTTGGAAAATCATGCGAATACGCTGGCAACGGTAGCTATAATCGCCAAAATTCAGGCGTTGTCCACGAATGAAAATATCGCCGCTGGTGGGTTCTACAACGCCTGATAACATTCGCGCAAGGGTTGATTTTCCTGAGCCATTGGCGCCAATGATAGCTAATGTCTGGCCTGCCTGTAAGTTAAAGCTAACGGGTTTGACGGCTTGTAATTCGTGTCGATGAAATAACCCTTCACGAAAACGGAAAGTTTTTGTGAGATTACGGACTTCAAGTAAGGTTTCCATTTAGGGTTGTTCCTCGGTGTTTAGCGGGTAATGGCAAGCAACGAGATGGCCTTTAATATTGCGTAATTGTGGCGCGTTGATGCAAGTTCGTTGTGCATAGGGGCAACGAGGTCCAAGGCGACAACCAATGGGCAAATGTTCAAGTGAAGGAATTGCACCAGGTAACGTATTTAACCGCCCTTTATGGGGAAGAGGGCTTTCAAAATCAGGGATTGAGCGGATTAGTGCTTGAGTATAGGGGTGGCGTGGCCGTTGTAGAATATCTTCAGGAGTTGCGCTTTCAACTGTTTGCCCGCAATAGAGTACATTGATGCGATCAACAAGTTTCGACATCATTTCCATATCATGACTAATGAGTAAAATTCCCATATTATTGTTTTGGTTTAATTTATCCAATAAACGGAAAATTTGAGCCTGAGTAGTTGACTCCATCGCATTGGTGGGTTCATCAGCGATTAATAACCGGGGTTGGTTAGCGATGGCAATCGCTATCATGACTTTTTGACATTCACCATCGGTTAATTCATAAGGATAACTGCGCATGATATCTTTATGATCTTTTATCCCCACACGGTGCAATAGCTCTATAGCACGACGTTTACGCCAATTAAAACGTTGCCACCAGCGGCCTTTATAAGTCCACCCTGGGATAGCTTGGATAAGCTGTTTACCAATATCAGCAGCTGGGTCGAGACAAGATTGTGGCTCTTGAAATATCATCGAGATATTATGGCCAATTAGTTTGCGGCGTTTACGTGGGCTGAGTTTTAGTAAGTCAATGTCTTGAAAGCGAAAACGGTCAGCTTTTACTCGAATATTATCTTTAGTCACGCCACAGATAGCTTTTGCAATAAGGCTTTTTCCAGAACCTGACTCGCCAACTAAACCTCTTATTTCCCCCTCAGATAGCGTCATTGAAACGCGGTCAACCGCTTTGACGGGGCCATTTGCAGTCATAAATTCGATAGTTAAATTGCGGATGTCTAGAAGTGGCATTATTCAACCCCCGCGTTGATGGCACGATGTAACCCGTCACCTAAAAGGTTAACAAAAAGCACGCTTATCATGATGGCAGCACCTGGCAAGATAACCGTCCAAGGAGCCACATAGATAAGCTCTAAAGTATCACCTAGCATAGCACCCCATTCAGAAGAGGGAAGTTGTGCACCTAAATCAAGAAAACCTAAAGCAGCAATATCTAAAATAGCGATAGAAAGTGCTCGAGTCAGTTCAGTGACGAGAATAGGGGTAATGTTAGGAAGTACGGTATACCATAAAATAAAAATGTTTGAAGCGCCATCAAGGCGTGCGGCAACGATGTATTCTTTATCTAACTCATCATGTACAGCGACATAGATAGTTCTTACCATTCGTGGAATTAATGCAAGGCAAATAGCTAGCATTGCATTTTGTAGGCTAGCGCCCATAAAGGCGACAACAATAATTGCCAGTAATAAGGAAGGAATTGACAGTAACGTATCGAGTATATGGTTAAAAATTGCAGATTTTAACCCACGAGTCATCCCAGCTAAGCAGCCGAGAACTAATCCAATAAGTGTCGCAATCAGTGTGACTAAAATAGCGGCACCAAATGTCGATTTAGTACCAATCAATAGCCGACTTAGAATATCACGGC
This sequence comes from Providencia sp. PROV150, assembly GCF_028481025.1. Lineage (NCBI taxonomy): Bacteria > Pseudomonadati > Pseudomonadota > Gammaproteobacteria > Enterobacterales > Morganellaceae > Providencia > Providencia sp. PROV150. The sequence continues at coordinate 351,176 of NZ_JAMPPJ010000001.1, forward strand.
CCAGATCGTCTGTACCAAAGAAGAATGCCACTTCGCCATAATGAGACCAAGACGGCGGCGTTAATTGGTAACCTAGAAACTGTTGATCTAGTGCATAAGGTGCTAGATAAGAGCCAACAAAACATAAAATTAATAAAACCAACACACCAACAAACCCCACCATAGAGGTCACATCTGATGAGAAGATATTCCATACCACTCGAGTTGGGGATGGCATTTTTTGTTCACGATAAAAATTATCTGAGGACATACCAATCCTTATGTTTTAATGGGTCCATCATGGCACCTAAAATATCAGACAGCACATTTACAGTAATCACGAGCGCACCAATTAGCATCACCCCAGCAGAAATCGCAGAGTAGTCTTCTTGGCGGATTGCTGTAACCAACCAACGACCAAGCCCCGGCCAGTTAAAAACGAGTTCAGTGACCATGGTCAGTGTTAACATCGTAGAAAACTGTAAGCCAAGCTTAGGAATAATCGGTGGAATAGCATTATGAAAAATATGGCGGCGAATGATTTTAATCCGTGAAAGCCCTCGAATAGCGGCTGCTTTGATATAATTTTCACTGGCGATTTCTTCGGTGCTATTACGTACTAACCGAATAACCTCGGTTGTTGGTGCGAGTGCTAAAGTGAGGACAGGTAACACCATGTGCTCAAGTACATTGATAATCATATCTTTACGATAGGGGGAGTCAGAAAGCCATGCATCAACCAAGGCAAAGCCAGTCACCGTTTTTAAATTATATAATAGGTCAATTCGGCCAGATACAGGAAGCCATCCTAGATGTAATGAGAAAAAGAGAGTTAAAACCAGTGCAAGTACAAATACAGGGACAGAAAATCCTAATAAAGCAAAGATACTGATAGCAATATCTGCAGGCTTGTTACGCCAAAATGCAGCAATGATGCCGAGTGGTATACCTGTCGTTAAAGCAAAAATAAACGCTAAAATGCATAACTCCATGGTTGCAGGGAATGTGTCCCTTAATTGTTCGGTTATGGGTTCCCCGTTGATACTTGAAACACCAAAATCAAAATGGAGTAAGCCTTCAAAATAAAAAATATAGGCATCGATAAGTGATGCGCCGCTCAGAGGTGCATTAGGCGTAAAATAGCTTAAACTAAAGCTGACTAGCGATAAGAAGAACACCGTGACTAATAAAAGTAAAAAACGACGCAGTGAATAAATAATCATGGTTTCTGCCTCTGTTTTTTCGGAGAAACTTTTTCAGGCTGCTCCATTTCACGATACACGCCAGCAAATGAGGTATTACCAAACGCACTGATCATTAGGCCTTTTATATCATAGCGGTAGGCCTGTAAACGTAAAGAATAGGCGAGGGGTAAGACGGGTAAATCTTCCCCTAAAATTTGCTGTGCTTGGTGGTAATAATCTATACGTGCGGCTAATTGCTGTGTCAATAGTGCCTTATGTAAGATTTCATCAAAGGCAGGGTTACACCAATGGCTTAAATTGGTTTGGGAACCAATTGCTGCACAACTCAGTAGCGGACGGAAAAAACTGTCTGGGTCATTACTGTCAGTTGTCCAACCCGCTAATGTCATATCATGGCTTCTATCCATTAATTGGTTTTCTTGGAAACGGCCTTCGACAGAACGGATATTCATCACAATACCGACCTGCGCTAAATCAGCTTGGATAAGCTCTGCCATCTTAAGTGGGCTTGGGTTATATGATTGGGAGGCGATTGGTACCCATAAATCTAGTTTTAGATTTTCTAATCCCATCTCTTTGAGCATTTGCTTAGAAAGTTCGGGATTATAATCGGTGATCTTTGCTTGATTGTCATAAGCCCATGATGCTCTTGGTAAAATAGATGCAGCTGTTTCTGCCGTGCCGTAATAAATTGATTGCATTAGACGTTCATTATTAATTGCATACGCAATTGCTTGGCGTACTTTTAGCTTATCTAATGGCGGCTTGCTGGTGTTAAATGCGAGGTAGGCAATATTCATCCCAGAACGCATAGAAATTCGTAAACGCGGGTCATCGCGTAATACCTTTAACTGGCTTGCGGCAGGGTAAGCTAAAACGTCACATTCCCCAGTGAGTAATTTTGAAATACGGCCAGTTCCACCTGCTCCCATGTCAACAACCACTTCTTCCATACGAGGCAAGCCCTTCCAATAATTGTCATTTCTAAGAAGTCTAACGAATTGCCCTGCTTGGTAGTCATCTAAATGAAATGGCCCCGTACCAATTGGTCGCCAATCGATCAGCTCTTGGCGATTTATGCTTGAAAGGAAATCGGCATATTCGGATGAAAGAATAGGAGCATAATGTGTCGCCAAATGCCATAAAAAAGACGCATCAGGAGAGTTCAAACGAAACTCCACTGTATGGTTATTAATTTTACGTATGCTTTGCACGCTGTTGGCGAACTGTAAGCTATCGAAATAAGGGTAATGCCCCCCATTGATGTAGTGATAGGGGTGATTCACCTCAAACATGCGGGAAAAGCTGAACACAACATCATCAGCATTCATATTGCGTGTAGGTGTAAACCAAGTTGTATTTTGGAATTTTACATCTTTACGCAAGTATAAACGGTAAGTTGCACCGTTATCTAAAACTTCCCATCTAGCAGCCAGTTCAGGAACCAAGCGATAAGTGAACGGATCAACATCTAATAGCCGATCATAAATTTGAGCACCGAGAGGGTCGACAATTAGCCCACTACTAACTAATTGTGGGTTAAACGTGGTAACGACCCCATTTACACAGTAAATAAAGCCTTTTTGGCGTATATCTGCAGGGACCTCGTTAGCCACAATATCGGTAAAGCGCTCTTGGTTATTAAGCGCTTGTGCAGACACAGAAATGATAAATAAAAACCAAACAGTTAATAGGCGCATACCACTGACATCGTTAACGAGAATTGACCTATTGTAGCGTAAAAATGGGGCTACAGGGTATAAGCAAAATTTAGCCTCATAACGTATGAAAATTAAGCTAAAAGGGATGATGTTAATATAATAATCAACTTAAATTATTATATTAATCATTGAAGTATGTCTTAATGAGAAAAAATCTCATTAAAAAGCTTTACAAATGACACTGATAACGATTATCATTCGTTTTGTCACTTAAGCCGAGTGCTTATGTAGACAAGGCATGACATTGCTCACATTGCTTCCAGTGTTTTATTTGATAGCCAGCTTGGGTGCTGGCTTTTTTTTTATGGAGAAATAGATGAGCTTGTTTAGCTTAATTTCTAGCTATTATTTTAAACCCACATAGTGTAAGTCTTCATCGGTTACGTTGCCTTGAAGGGTACATAAGAAACGAACAACACCTCTTTGCTCATCTTTTTCAATAATCAGCATTTTTTCAGCAGCATTTGGTTCCAAGTTGTAATCTTGCGTTGCGTGTTCGTTAAATACCCATTTACTTTGCAAATTATGGCGGATCATCGGTGAGTAGATATAAGTATTTCCTACCTTTATAATCGCAATTCTTGATGACGTATAGCGGACAACCTCTTCAAGGCTTTGTGTTGTTTCAAATCCCCAAAAATAGTATTGACCACGCAAGCCTAAATAGGCGAAGCCATCATATTTATCAAAATTACTATGACTAACAAAAAAACGGTTAAAAGTCACAATACCGGTTGGTGAAAAATTGAGATTAACAGAAACGTATTCATTGGTGCCTAATTGGTTATTTTTCAATGCATTAGAAATATGGTTTAAAACAGGGTCATCTTTTATTTTCTTGAAGAAAGCGGCATCACAGTAAGAAAATGTTTTCATCAATGATTGCGCATTAACCGTAGGAGATAACCCTAGAAGAAAAAAGGTGATCGCTAGTACATTTATATTTTTCATAATAGGCTCCTCATATAATAAGAATTATATTAATAGAGATATCATATAAATATATTTCGCACAGTAGTTAAATATGACAAGGTGTAAATACAAATAATAAAACAGCATTAATCATATTAAAATAGAATTATCTATCTATCTATCTATCTATATATAATTAACTAAACGTGCTAAAGAAAATTATATTTTTTATATAATAGCTAGTGGAAATTACTAATTATCACTTTTTTTGGGGGTGTCAAAATGGTTTTTAGTGTAATTTTGCTTAATTTTTTATGATGAAGTTATCTTTTAACTAATTGTTATTTATTGTTTTTATTTTATTTGGTTTTTTACTAATGCTGTTAGTAATTAAGTGATAAGTAATATTTAAAAGTGCAATGTGAAATTGGAAACATTTAGTAATAATAAAGCCCACGATTTTCAAATTTAAACTTTTTATCTCTAAGTATATTGCATTAGTTCAAACAATAAATTTGGATTGTTTGAACTAATGACTATTAAATTTCAATATTTATTTGATGTTTTTTAATTAAACCACGCAGTTGGTCATAACTTAGAGATAACCGTTGTGCTGCTTTACGCTGATTAAAATGACAATCTGCTAGCGCTTGTTCTAATAGTGCTTTTTCAGATTGCTGTTGCCACTGACGTAAGTCACAAGGTAGTGAAGGTAAAATGGTATTTGCTTGTTGGGAAGGCTGTATGGGTTGGGGGCTTGGTGATTCATGTAGCTCAGCAAGTTTTTCACCAAATGGATTGAAAATAATATTATCAACGGGTTCAGCATGGTTTCCATGGCGGTATATTGAACGCTCAATGACATTTTTTAATTCGCGTACATTACCTGGCCATGGGTAGTTTTGCAGGGCTTGTTGGGCATGTCGTGTAAAACCTGTAAAGTGCGAACGTTTTAATTCACCACACATTAAAATAGCAAAATGCTCTGCTAATAATAATATATCAGGTTGCCGTTCACGTAATGGGGGAAGGCGAATGACATCAAAAGCCAGTCTATCTAAGAGGTCGGCTCGAAAACGACCTTGTTTGGCGAGTTCGGGTAAATTGGCATTTGTGGCACAGATTAAACGCACATCTACGTGTAAAGCTTGGCTTCCACCGACACGTTCAAGCTCGCCATATTCAATGACACGCAGGAGTTTCTCTTGAACTGACATAGGTGCAGTCGCGAGTTCGTCAAGAAAAAGAGAACCTTTGTCAGCTCGTTCAAAGCGCCCTTGATGGCGTTTTTGGGCTCCCGTAAAAGCCCCCGCTTCATGTCCAAATAATTCAGAATCCAGCAAATTCTCATTGAGTCCGCTGCAATTGAGAGAGATAAAAGCTTCTTGCCAGCGAGGGGAAAGGTAATGGAGTCTATCTGCGATAAGCTCTTTACCCGTGCCGCGTTCACCGATAACTAAAACAGGTTTATTGAGTTGTGCGAGTTCAGAGGCTTGTTCGAGTACATCGAGAAAGTTACTTGAAACGCCAAGAATAGGTTCATTGGTTTCTTTCATGGTTTTTTTCACCAATAGTTGGTTTAAAATGCCGATATTTGAACTATAGACTAAAATGATTTTCAGGGGAAGCTTATAATTATTCTCTTTAAAATCATATCAATATGAATTAATTTAAAAGTTGGCACGCGAATTGCTATTTAAAATATGTAATAGCAATAGCTAAATACAGCAACATGCGAATTGTTGTTAGACTTACGGAGCGTCAGGTATGGGTTGGAAGCCAAATCAGGTCGAGGCGCTACAGAATGATTAAATCCATCAAGGGGATATAAACAATGGGTATTTTTTCACGTTTTGCCGATATCATTAATGCAAACATCGCTTCTTTGTTAGACAAAGCAGAAGATCCGCAAAAAATGATCCGTCTGATGATTCAAGAAATGGAAGATATGTTAGTTGAAATCCGGTCAACATCAGCACGTACTTTAGCAGAAAAGAAAGGTTTAGAACGTCGCATTGAGATGGGCGAAAAACAAGTTGCTGATTGGCAAGAAAAAGCAGAATTAGCGCTGGTGAAAGATAAAGAAGATTTAGCGCGTGCGGCACTGATTGAAAAGCAAAAAGTGAGTGCAATGGTCGATACCTTAAAACACGAGCTGATTATTGTTGATGAAACCTTGACTCGTTTGAAAGGTGAAATCACTGAATTAGAAAACAAACTGCAAGAAACTCGTGCGAAACAGCAATCAATGGTTGTTCGTATGGAAGCCGCACAATCTAGTCGTAATGTACGTCGCCAGCTGGATAGCGGCAAACTGGATGAAGCAATGGCGCGTTTTGAACAGTTTGAGCGCCGTATAGACCATATGGAAGGTGAAGCCCAAAGTTATGGTATTGGGAAACAAAAATCACTGGATCAACAGTTTGCAGAGTTAAAAGCAGACGACGAAATAAGTGCGCAATTAGCGGCACTTAAAGCTAAAATCAATAAAGATCAGTAACAGTTATTTTGATGCACTGGTACGTTAGTAATATCGTATCAGTGCCATAGATAGGTTAACCATATGTATAAGGATATGTGATGGGCTACGTTTTTCTGTCTCTCGTATTAATCATTTTTCTCATTTTTATTCTGCCTATTTGGCTGTGGCTACATTACAGCAAAAAAAACAGTGGGCAGGGGAGTCAGCTAACTGAAAATGAAGTACATCGTTTGATGCAATTAGCAGAACAAGCATCACAGATGCAGCAACGCATTAAAACACTTGAAGATATTTTGGATGCAGAACACCCAAATTGGAGGCAAAAATAATGACTCAATTTCGCAACCGCAAACTTTATCGTTTAACGGATAGACGTGTGTTCGGTGGTGTGTGTTCGGGTATTGCTGAGTATTTAGAACTTCCAGTTGCTTTGGTTAGAGCATTAGCCGTATTGGCTCTATTTGTCAGTTTTGGTATTACTTTGATTTTGTATATCGTGATGTGCTTTGTCGTAGAAACGGCACCAAGTGGCTACCGTTCACAGCAAGATATTGGCCCAGAAGTCAGTAGTCTTATTAACCAAATCGATACACAATTAAAATCAGGTGAAATGAAGCTACGCCAGATTGAAAGATACGTTACGTCAGATACTTATACAGTGAACAGTAAATTTCGAAATCTATAATAAATCGTATCGCCATCACATGATAAGGGATTAGGTTTCAAAACCAAATCCCTTTTGTTTTTGATAAAAAAGTGAGTGAAATATGGCAAACAACGTTCGTTATCGAATTAAAAAATTTGCAAAGAAACTTTTGCTACGAAAAGGTATTCGATTAGCCGCAGTGTTGCTCATGACGTATGGCCCAGCAGGGTTCATAGGTAAACTTATTAAGTTATTGACAAGTAAATGGTTGCTTAATGTACTAATTAAACGGTTAACCTAATACAATTTGTTTTATGCTAAATTATAGAACGCAATATGACGTAAAATGAGTTTAAATTGAAAGGATAAGTCTTGGGAGGAGCATGAAACGACTGCACAGTGAATTAACTGATTTGATGAATAGAAGTGTTGATCGTCATGTTAGGCTCGCAGTAACAGGGCTTAGCCGTAGTGGAAAAACCGCATTTATTACTTCACTGGTGAACCAATTATTGAATGTGAATGCGGGCGCACGGCTCCCTTTATTTTCTGCCGCGCGTGATAAGCGGTTGTTAGGGGTGAAACGGATACCTCACCGTGATTTGTCAGTACCACGCTTTGCGTATGATGAAGGTATTGCATCCCTTTATGGGGAACCACCGCAATGGCCAACACCAACACGGGGGGTCAGTGAAATACGCCTTAAATTGCATTACCGTTCAGAAGACTCTTTTTTGCGCCATTTTGTCGATAACTCATCATTATATTTAGAGATTGTGGATTATCCCGGCGAATGGTTGTTGGATTTACCCATGCTAGATTTAAATTATCTAGCATGGTCTGAACAAATGAACACCTTAATAAAGGGAGAGCGTGCACATTTAGCCCAACCATGGCTGACATTGTGTGAAAAATGTGACCCTTTAGCGCCTGTTGACGAAAATTTGCTGGCTGAAATTGCTGCTGCCTACACCCAGTATTTAGTGGAATGCAAGGCCCAAGGGCAACATTTTATTCAACCGGGTCGTTTCGTTTTACCGGCTGAATTAACAGGAGCACCCGCACTCCAATTTTTCCCATGGCCGAATGTAGCCAAATATGGTGATAAAAAGCTCGCACAGGCAGGAAAAAACACCAATATTGGCGCATTACAGCAACGCTATCAATATTATTGTGAGCATGTTGTAAAGGGTTTTTATCGTGATTATTTCCAACGTTTTGACCGACAAATTGTTTTAGTTGATTGTTTGCAACCGTTAAATAGTGGTGTTGATGCATTTAATGATATGAGAATGGCGTTAACTCAATTAATGCGTAGTTTTCATTATGGTAAACGCACATTATTGAGGCGTTTATTTTCACCTTGTATTGATAAATTACTCTTTGCGGCGAGCAAGTCAGACCATGTAACACCAGACCAGCATGCAAATTTAGTGGCTTTATTGCAACAATTAGTGCAAGAGGCATGGCAGCATGCTGCATTTGAAGGGATCAGCATGGATTGTGTTGGTTTAGCATCAATACAAGCAACCGAAAGTGGCCTTGTGGATTATAAAGGTGAAAAATTACCTGCGTTAAAAGGGAATCGGTTAAGTGATGGACAACCGCTAATGTTTTATCCTGGTGAAGTCCCAAAACGGTTGCCAAATGAGCAATTCTGGCAAACTCAAGGTTTTCAATTTGAAGATTTCAGACCAAGGCCAACGCCAATGGATCAACCATTGCCACATATTCGTATGGACAGTGCGCTTGAATTTTTGTTGGGAGATAAACTGAAATGAATGAACCTTTAAAACAGCGTTTAGATTTCGCTGAAAGTAGTGAAAATGATACGAAAGAATCGCTAAAAAAAGCCCAAGTTTTTGATGAACGAGAACTCGAAAAATTCACTCCAGTTTCTTTGGAAGCAGAACAAGATAGCCAAGAGGGTGAGGTTGAAAGCCTGATTAACGAAGCGTTAAAACCAAAACGGAGTTTTTGGAGAAAGTTAGTTGGCGCTGCAGCAGGGATTTTTGGGGTCAGTGTCGTTGCTCAATTGGGCGTTTGGATCCATCAATCATGGGTAACACAAGATTGGACTGCGTTAGGTGTTGCTGCTGCGGGTGGTTTAATCGTTGTGGCGGGTGTAGGGTCAGTCGTTGGTGAATGGCGGCGGTTGTATCGCTTAAGAGAACGAGCAGAGGAACGAGACTTTGCTCGCGAATTATTGCACAGTCATGGAATGGGGCAAGGAAAGGTTTTTTGTGAAAAATTGGCAAAACAATCTGCGTTATCAATGCAACATCCTGCGATTGTTAATTGGCAAGCCACTCTCCATGATTCTCATAATGATAGAGAAGTTGTTGAATTATATAGTCGAATGGTTCAGCCCATTCTTGATGAACAAGCTCGTAAAGAAATTAGTCGTTGTTCTGCTGAATCGGCCATTATGATTGCAGTGAGCCCGTTAGCACTGGTGGATATGGCATTTATTGCTTGGCGAAATATTCGTCTAATTAATCGGATCGCGGCAATCTATGGTATTGAACTCGGTTATTACAGCCGAATTCGGCTATTTCGTATGGTGCTCATTAATATTGCCTTTGCAGGTGCATCTGAATTAATTCGTGAAGTGGGGATGGATTGGTTATCTCAAGACATTACCGCACGGTTATCAACACGTGCAGCACAAGGTATTGGTGCGGGTTTGTTAACTGCACGTTTAGGTATTAAGGCGATGGAATTATGCCGACCACTACCTTGGATTGAAAACAAGCCTCGTTTAGCCGATTTTCGTCATCAGCTAATTGGCCAATTAAAGAATGTTATTCCCAGTAAAAAAGATAAAGCGTAAAGAAATATCGCTGGCAGAGTGAGTTGACAGTTTTCACTCACTCAGCAGCATCATGTGTTGATTAATATGCTTATTGTTATTTCAAGCCTTAAAAAATTAAGGAAAGCAGTGATTTTATTTGTTAATACCTATGAAGCTTACAAGCTGTCAACAATTTGTGACACAAACACTGTATTCCCTTAATGTTTAAGGCTAAAATACCTTTATTCTCTCGGCTTTTTTGATGAAGGTTCCTATCCATGCGCCTCGAAGTGACCTGCCAAGACCGTATCGGTTTAACGCGTGAATTACTTGATCTTTTAGTCCTACAAAATATTGATTTAAAAGGTATTGAAATATCTCCTCAACGTAGGATTTACCTAAATTTTACACCTGTAGATTTTCAGGTATTCAGCACATTGATGGCAGAAATACGGCGTATCAATGGTGTTATTGATGTTCGCCGAATTTATTTTATGCCTTCAGAAAGAGAGCATAAAGCTGTTTGGGCGCTATTAAACTCATTTCCAGAACCTGTTTTGTCCATTGATAATAAGCTAAATATTGAGTTGGTTAACCCAATGACATTGCAATTATTTGGTTATGATGAGGCAAAAATTCGAGAAAAAACCTTTTCTCAGTTAGTCAGTAGCCAAGGGCTGGTACGTTGGTTTGAACGAGAGTCACCAGAAGCTTATACAGAGAAAGTCGTCATTAAAGGCCAAGACTATTTGATGCAAGTGACTCCTATTATTTTGGCAGATGAAAATGGTAAACTCCATTGTACAGGAGCTGTGTTGCTGTTGAAATCGGCTGAAATTTTAGATAAGCAACGTAAACAAGTTATTGAGGTAGATGGCAGTGGTTTTGAACAAATTATTGCTGTTAGCCCTGTCATGGCAAATGTAGTTGAACGGGCTAAACGTGTTGCGATGCTGGATGAGCCATTATTACTCGTTGGTGAAACAGGGACCGGGAAGGATATCTTAGCGAAAGCTTGTCATTTGCATAGTGCGCGAGGAAAAGAACCGTTTTTAGGTTTAAATTGTGCTTCGATGCCGGATGATGTCGTAGAAAGTGAATTATTTGGTTATGCAGCAGGGGCGTATCCAAATGCAGTTGAAGGTAAAAAAGGTTTTTTTGAACAAGCAAATGGCGGAACAGTATTGCTTGATGAAATTGCTGAAATGTCACCTCAAATGCAAATTAAGTTATTACGTTTTTTAAATGATGGAACATTTAGGCGTGTTGGCGAGGAACGAGAAGTTAAGGTTAATGTCCGTGTAATTTGTGCAACACAGAAAAATCTACCTGAATTGGTGGCAGAAAAAAAATTCAGAGAGGACCTTTATTATCGTTTAAATGTACTCACATTAACCATCCCTCCATTACGTGAACGTAAAGAAGATATTTTACCGCTAACCAAGACATTTGTAGCCAGTTTTTCCAAAGAGCTTCATATTGCAGAGCCTAAATTGGCGCCTTCGCTAATCGAATTTTTAAGCAGTTATTATTGGCCGGGTAATGTAAGGCAACTGAGAAATGCCCTTTATCAAGGGTTAACTCAACTTAATGGCAATATATTGGAAGCAGAGAATATCCAATTACCTGATGTAGTAAATCCTCCCGCACTGGCTTTAGATTCGCTCAATGGTTCGCTAGATGAAATTACTAAACGCTATGAAGCGTCAGTATTAGCGCGCTTGTATCGTGATTACCCGAGCACTCGTAAATTAGCTAAACGCTTGGATATTTCTCATACGGCAATTGCCAATAAATTAAGAGAATATGGTCTCAATACGAAAAAAGAGCAAAACTAATTAAAATGAACAAAACAATAACCTATGTGTTAACAGCAATAGGTTTGTTTTTTAGTGGTTCTGGCATTGCAACGGCAATACCGACCCACGGTTTGAATAAGTATTGCCGAGATGCTGTAGTACGAACAGTCGGTAAAATCTATGAGAATAGGGCACTAATTCAATGTTATTTTAAAGACGTACCTTTTTTAGCTCGTGTTTAGTATGGCAAAACCTTACTAATACTATTGCTAATTGGTGAATTTTCCTGCTATATAACAAAGACAGCTACTGTTTTAGGGTATCGTAATCTCATCTGATGGGTTTCAGCCTACAAGGAGTTGCCATGGACCAATTCACTATTAATTTCATTGTAAATCGTAAGTTACGCGAATACATGAGCCAGAGTCATTATAAAAATGATATGTTTGAGTCTGCTGCCTCAGCTGCTGAACTTTATCTGATGAATAAAGCCGCAGTAAAATATTTAACGAAGAAAAATCGTTTCACGTGGGAGGCATTGGTGAAAAATGGCCATAAGCCTCGAGACCTTATTATTGATATTTTGACATCTTGTTGCCCTGTCACTCAGGATCAAGCCTTAAAAGTATTGAGTACGCTTTCTCATACTTTGATCTCTATAATGAGTGACAATAAGTTATTTGCGAATGTTGTTAATGCGAAGAACCACCAGCCATTGTACTGGGCTCACGTAGATTAGTGTGGTTTTTATATTGAGTAATGAAGCGGAAAATTCCCGCTTCATTACTAATTACAGTGAGTTAAATGATATAAAAAGCTTATTTAAGGCTGTTTAATGCACTGTCGTAATCAGGTTCTTCAGTAGTTTCAGAGACTAATTGGCTATAAATAACGTTATTATTTTCATCTAAGACAACAACGGAACGTGCATTTAAGCCTTTTAATGGACCACTAGCGATAGCAACACCATAGTCATTAGCAAATGAATCACTACGGAAAGAAGATAGCATAACGACATTATCTAAACCTTCTGCACCACAAAAACGTGCTTGTGCGAAAGGCAGGTCAGCAGAAATGCATAACACAACCGTGTTGTCCAACTCGTTTGCGAGCTTATTAAATTTGCGAACTGATGCCGCGCATACGCCAGTGTCTACACTTGGAAAAATATTTAAAACTTTTCTTTTACCTTCATAAGTTTCCAGCGTTGCTTCGCTGAGATCTTTGGTGACAAGGGTAAGGGGCTTAGCTTTTGAACCTGCTTGTAAAAAAACACCATTAACTGTGATGTCATTACCTTTTAATTTAACTGTTTGCGACATGAATTTTTCTCCCGTTCATAAAGTGATTCACTGTTAACTTAATCTAACTTCTAATAAAAAATCTTTGCGATTAAAGGTTTTTTAATGAGTAGTTATACAGTGCTGAGTTTTACATTCTACTAATGACCAAATTTCATACAGAAACCTTATCACTTACTTTGAGTTCTACATGGGGCAAAGTAAGGTAATATTACATACTTTTTATTAGGGTATGGTGCATTATCATTATATAACAGCTAAGCTTTTTCAATGCTTGCGTTTTCTGTTATGCACCTTTTTAAATTGCCTTATGGAGTGTAACAAAAGGAAATCTGTCTGTATTGATTTCTTTAGTCATTATTTACTGATCAGAAAAATGACAAGGATATGGGCATAGCTATTATTGTATAATGCGAGTATTAGTTTATGTATATTTAGATAGGTAAATCAATTGATTACAAGAGAAATGTAGATTTCTGAAATATGACAGCATATGATAAATTAAGATAAACTACAGAATAACTCAAGTGTATCGCTGTTTGATATTATCTAAACTGAGTGAGTTTTTGCTCTATAATCTATTGTTTTTTATGGATATACGGAAATATGTTTCAATAATTAATTTACCTAAATGAAACTTAAGACGTAAATGCAGTAATATTGCTAACAATAGCACCTTCACTTGAAATCATTTAACTAGGCTTTTAGTTAACTTTATTTATACTAACAAGATAGAAAATAAAATGCATAAACATTCATTCACATCTTTAGCTGTTTTGATTTCTTCAGTTATTTTTACTACACAAGCTATTAGTGCGGTGATACCCACTGGCACAGTTTTAGCTGAAAACCAAGAAGTTACGCGTCATTTAAAAGACGAGCCGGCTTCTTTGGACCCGGTAAAGTCAGTGGGGTTAACGGAAGCGCAAGTCATGCGTGACTTATTTGAAGGGCTTGTTAACCAGGATGACCATGGAAAGCCTATCCCAGGTGTAGCCCAAAATTGGAATACAACAGATAACCGGATTTGGACATTTACACTGAGGACTGATGCTCGTTGGTCGAATGGTGACCCTGTCACGGCTCAAGATTTTGTTTATAGCTGGCAACGACTGGTTTCACCGGTAACATCATCACCATTTGCTTGGTTTGCAGCATTAGCAGGTATTAACAATGCGCAAGCTATTATTGATGGAAAACTGCCTGTTGAACAGCTAGGTGTTGAAGCGGTTGATGCGCATACATTAAAGATTACTTTAAATAAACCAGTACCTTATTTCTCTTCATTAGCAGCTAATTTTAGTTTATTTCCTGTTCACCAAGGAACCGTTGAAAAGTTTGGTAATGACTGGATAAAAGTAGGTAATTTAGTCGGAAATGGCGCTTTTGTTTTATCTGACAGAGTGGTTAATGAAAAAATTGTTTTAGTTCCAAACAAAAATTATTGGGATCATCAAAATACAGTGATAACTAAAGTCACTTTTGTCCCGATTAACCAAGAGTCTCATGCAACTAATCGTTATTTAGCGGGAGACTTGGATATTACCGAATCATTTCCAAAACAACGCTATCAAAAATTATTGAAAGATATTCCTAATGAAGTCTTTACACCAGACCAATTAGGGACCTATTACTATGCATTTAATACCCAACGCGCACCGACGGATGACGTTCGTGTTAGAAAAGCCTTATCCATGGCGATTGACCGCCAATTAATTGCTAATAAAGTATTAGGTACAGGGGAAAAACCTGCAAATTATTTTACTCCCGATGTCACCGATGGCTTTAAACCTGAAAAAGGGCTTTACAATAGCTACTCACAAAAAGAATTAGACCAGCAAGCAAAAGTGTTATTACAGCAAGCAGGTTTTGGTCCAAATCACCCGTTAGAATTAACATTGTTGTACAACAGTTCAGAAAATCATCAGAAAATTGCGATTGCAATTGCTTCTATGTGGAAGAAAAAATTAGGCGCTGAAGTCAAATTAGTAAATCAAGAATGGAAAACTTATATAGATAGCCGCAATACAGGAAATTTTGATGTTATACGTGCATCATGGATAGGTGATTTTAATGAGCCTTCAACATTCTTGTCTCTGCTTACATCTCAACATACTGGCAATATACCAAAATTTAATAACCCTGCATATGATAGCGTTATTGAGTCGGCGAGTATTGAAACGAATGCACAATTACGCAACCGTTATTATAATAATGCGGAAGCAATCATTGCAAAAGAAGCTCCAATCGCGCCTATTTACCAATATACCAATGCACGCTTAATTAAGCCTTGGCTGAAGGGGTACCCGATAAACAACCCCGAAGATGTCGCTTATAGCCACAGTTTTTATATCATTAAACATTAAAATAGGATACAGCCTGTGCAAGGTACGGGCTGCTTTTTCTAAAGGAAAGAAAAAAAGCTCCTTCCTCTGGAGAATGGGAAGGAGGACCAAAAAAGGAATAAACACTACCTTTTCATAATAAAAAAATCATCATGAACTTTATTGCTCGTTTGTGTCAATTATGTAGTGTTATTTAGCAAAAATGGCGATATTTTGTGATTTATGGGAAATTGTCTGTTTTTATGAGATATTAATCTCAATCTTTTTTTTGTTATTTTATGTATCGTGAGAACGATTCTTGAAATAATGACAAATATGTCACTATTCGACTAAAAATACCGTATTGATTATAAAAGGGAGATATTGCATGGGACTGATTTATGGTTCTTTATTCCAAAATTCAAATCCTGTACATGCATTTCAGTTAAATGGAGACGGTGGGTTACTTCCTATCGACGTGAATGCTAGCGCAAACCAGCAATCACCGTTTTGGCTTCATTATGATTATAAGGACCCACAAAGTTTTAATTGGATTCAGCAATCAGATCTCTTTAATGACCAAGTTAAGTCTGCTTTATCTGGGCATTCAGGACGTTGGCGATTGATTCGTGTTGGCGATGGTATTTTATTAACATTGCAAACATTAAATACCAATGCTGGCCAGCGGCCTGAGCAATTAGTTGCGTTTAGGGTATTTATTAATAATCGGATAATTATTTCTAGTCGTCATCGAAAAGTAAATTCCTTAGATTCTATCATTGATGATTTAAAGCAGGGAGTCGGGGCCCAAAGTACAGGTGACTGGTTAGTTGAGGTTGCTGATTCTATTACAGATGAAATAAGTGATTTTACGGATTCTTTGCATGAGCGTTTAATTGATATGGAAGATTTCATATTAAATAGCCAAATTCCTGAGAGAGGGGAATTAGCATTACTTCGTAAACAAATTATTGTGATACGCCGTTATATGGCTCCACAGCGAGATATGTTTTCCCGTTTAACAACAGAAAAATTGCTTTGGTTAGATGAAACCAATCGTCGTCGAATTCAAGAGATTTCTGACCGATTAGGACGTTGTATTGAAGATCTCGATGGTTTTATTGCACGTACAGCGATTATTTCTGACGAGATAACGAATATGATGACTGAGATGATGAATCGGCGCATTTATACAATGTCATTAATGGCCATGATATTCCTACCAACAACTTTTTTAACGGGGCTGTTTGGTGTGAATTTAGGCGGGATCCCTGGTAATGAGTTCCGTTTTGCCTTTAGTGTATTTTGTGTTTTATTAGCCGTTTTAATTGGAACCGTTTTGTGGTGGTTAAGAAAAAGCCGATGGCTCTAATATTGATGACTTATTTGCGATAACCGGACCTAGTTTGAGATAAATCAATAAAACTACTGAGGTTTTAGTGCAGTATTAGTCCTGCAGGTGAATGCAACGTTGAGCGATGAACGTTGTGCTCCATAATTGTAGTTTTTCTCATATTGAGTTCTTATACAGAATAATTGACCACTGTAATGCCGATGTATTTTACATCGGCTTTTTTTTGCATCTAATCCGAGCAAAAATAACCTCCATACGAGGAGGTTATCAATAAATGTTTATTTAACTTCAATAATATCAAGGCGTTCTGCTGTAAAGTCGGGCTTATCATCTTCATCTATAAAAGGTTGAAGCGGTAGCTCCTCTTTGTCAAACGCAAGATCTCCGCCATTGATAACTTCATCTCCATGAGAAATATTTTTGAAGTCAAATAATTCGGTATCACATAAATGAGACGGTACAATATTTTGAGTAGCACGGAACATTGTTTCGATACGGCCGGGATAGCGCTTATCCCAATCACGTAGCATCTCTTTAATAACTTGACGTTGCAGGTTTGGTTGAGAACCACATAGGTTACATGGAATAATTGGAAAATCTTTAGCCTGCGCAAAGCGTTCTATATCTTTTTCTCGACAGTAAGCGAGCGGGCGAATGACAATGTGTTTTCCGTCATCACTCATCAATTTAGGAGGCATACCTTTTAACTTACCACCGTAAAACATATTCAAGAACATAGTCTGTAAAATATCATCACGGTGGTGACCAAGAGCAATTTTAGTTGCACCTAGTTCAGTAGCTGTACGATATAAAATCCCACGACGTAAACGCGAGCACAGTGAACAGGTTGTTTTCCCTTCAGGAATTTTTTCTTTTACGATCCCATAGGTGTTTTCTTCAACAATTTTGTACTCTACACCAAGTTTATTAAGGTATGCAGGTAAAATATGCTCAGGGAACCCGGGTTGCTTTTGATCTAAATTAACCGCAATTAATGAGAACTGGATTGGGGCACTTTTTTGTAAGCTTTGCAGGATGGAAAGTAGTGTGTAACTATCTTTACCTCCAGATAAGCAAACCATTATCCGGTCACCGTCTTCTATCATATTAAAGTCAGCGATTGCTTGGCCAACATCGCGGCGAATTCTT
Organism: Providencia sp. PROV150; assembly: GCF_028481025.1. Taxonomy (NCBI): domain Bacteria; kingdom Pseudomonadati; phylum Pseudomonadota; class Gammaproteobacteria; order Enterobacterales; family Morganellaceae; genus Providencia; species Providencia sp. PROV150. Next base: position 368,842 of record NZ_JAMPPJ010000001.1, read on the forward strand.
TTTTGCAACTTATTTAAGTTGTACTGTTCTTTATTGGTCGTCATTCTATACGTTCTGCTACTGGGGTTTATGTTGCTGATGGATAATTGTACATTTGGTTTTTAAATTATTATTGTTTTATGCTTAAAGCCTAATCAGCGAGAGTTATAAAAAGAGGCTCATGATAGCAGAACATGAGGGAAGAGTGATACCAGTTCGGTAAAATAGGTGAAAATTGGTGTCCACCCCACTTTAATAGAGACACACAAACATAGAGTTTTCTTACTGTTGACGATATGCCTACGGTGGAAGCTGATTTAAACTTTCAAGTGCTCTGATGATATTTTAGCGTGCAATGATGTATCAACCAAAATGCGCTAAGCATTCGTGTGTTTCTTCATTAATAATATTGAGTGTTTTAACGTATTTACTGCAATATAAATTTTCGTGCATGAAACCTAATGCCCCTTGAGTATTTGAGCTTTTTCATCATGACATCTGCAAATTTTAGGTCAGAAAATCTAATTATAGCTGCCTTATTCAGATGTGAGTTAACAATACTATTGTTTTTATGCCTAGATACAGAACCAATAAATTTTTCAATTATTACTTTCCATTTTTTGGGGGCTAAAGTATCTATTTTTGAGCTAAAATAATATAGCTGTATTGAGTCTTTCTTATTCTTATTTAGTATAAGCAAGGTAAATAAGTAATAAATATTTATCCCACTAGCTATTTTATATTTTTAGTAGTCACTAGAAATTTTAGTAACTTAATAAATTGTTAATCACGGTAAGAATTATATGGGCATTATAAAGCCTATGTTTATAATATTTAGATAGAACATATTCTTCTATTTAAACTTAGCCAGTTTTCCAGTGCAGTGGTAAAGAGAGCGAGATAGAGTGAATGTATAATTGCAGAATCATTAGAATTTAACGCTTAATAACAATAAGATATTGAAAAAAATTATAAGGTAACTAACGCTCTGAGTTATTTGTGAAAAGAAAAAGCTTTATTTTAAGTATGGCTTACAAGTGCGACATGATTCACATTTTAAGAATTATATGTTTAAAAATACAAACTAAGAGAGTTTATTTGAATTATTATGTTCCTGGGTGTTTGGCGCTTGAACTATAATTATAAATTGAATGTAAATGCTTAAAATCGTACCTTTTAAGCAAGGTCATATATATTGAAATTAAAAATTATTTTTTTGCTTTTAATTAGTGGGTTAAGGAGACATTAAATCAACTAATCATAATTAAAATCTATTAACATGGTGATATTTATGAAATACCTTATATTCTTTTTTAGTCTAATTTTTGTTTTTCTTATAGCATATTTGCTTAGTTTTAGTAAAAAAAACATAAAACATAAACTTCCATCGATACTAACATTGTTAACATTGGAGATTATTGTCGCGTCTACCATGCTAAATACTACTATTGGGCTTGCTACTCTTGACGGTATAGCATCAGGTATTCATTATATAATTAATTATGCTAATAAGGGGATTGATTTTGTTTTTGGAGATATAAGCAGTAAAACTTCTATGGTTTTTGTTGTTGTAGCTCTTTTACCTTTGATTTTTATTTGCTCTATAATTGGAATATTTAAATATATCGGTGCGCTAGATTTAATTATTAATACTATAGGCTTTCTAATCAACAAAATATCTAAAGTTGGAAAATTAGAGTCTTTTGCCGCTATTAGCGCTGTGATAGTCGGAATGATGCCTGCTTATGTATCAATTAAAGATTACATTCCAAGGCTATCTAAAGCACAGATGTATACTATTGCTGCATGTACTATCTCAACAGTAGATATTGCATTGCTAGGCGCATATACACAAATGGTTGAGCCACGCTATGTTTTTATTGGTGTTAGTCTCAATTTTTTTAGTACTTTTATTATTGTTTCTATTATTAATCCAAGTGAACCCACAAATATCACAACTTGTCCTTTGGGGGCAAATAAAGGTGAAAGGGGCTCATTTTTTGAGGTATTGACAGATCACATGCAGGATGCCTTTAAGCTTATTCTTGCAATTGTTCCCATAATTATCGGTTTTGTCGCCTTAATTAGTATGCTGAATGATGTTTTTTTAAATATTTTAGGAATTAGTTTTCAAGGAATTCTTGGTTATATTTTTTCACCTTTAGCTTTCATTTTGGGTAGTTCATGGGATGAAAGTGTTACTTTTGGAACAATTATTGCGACTAAAATTTTATCGAATGAGTTTGTTGCTATGATTGACTATATGAAATTAACAAGCATTACACCACGAACGGATGCAATTATGTCCGTATTTTTAATATCATTTGCAAATTTTGGCTCTATCGGAATGATTATCGGTTGCGTTACAAGTATAAGCCGAGAACATGGAAAAATGATCGCATCAAATAGTTTTAGATTGATTGTTGGCTCAACTTTAGTCAGTTGTTTATCAGCGACTATTGTTGGTATTTTTGTATAACATATAAATCAAGGAGTAATAGAATGAACAAAATAATAATTGATTGTGATCCTGGTGTAGATGATGCTGTGGCCATTTTTTTAGCCTTAGCTTCTCCAGAAATAGAATTAATAGGCATAACCACAGTTGCAGGTAATGTAGAATTAGAAAAGGTTCACAATAATGCACGACAATTACTTGCGTTAGCAAATAGGCAGGATATTCCTCTAGCAAAAGGTTGTGAGCGTCCACTAATGTCCAAAAGTGGGAGTAAAACTCATGTTCATGGTACTGATGGTCTAGCTGGAGTATTGCTTCCCGCATCAGATTATCCAAATTATTCTGGTCACGCCGTAGATTTTATTATTGATACGGTAATGTCAAACCCAGGTGAAATAACATTATGCACAATAGCATCTCTTACTAATATAGCCGTCGCTATCATCAAAGAACCAAAATTAGTTGATAATGTAAAAGACATTGTAGTCATGGGCGGAGCTGCATTTACACAGGGGAATATAACGCCAGCTGCTGAGTTTAATTTTTATGTAGATCCTCATGCTGCTCATATCGTTTTTGATAGTGCACGCCATATTACTATGCTTGGTTTGGATGTAACAAGTAAGGCTGATATAAGGGCTGGTTTGTGTAGTCCTTTGGAAAAAGGTGGCCTTATCGCTCAGACTGTTGCAGAAATGTGTCGAAGATATGCAGAGTTTGACCCATTTCTCCATGATCCCTGCGTTATTGCATACCTCATTAAACCTGAAATTTTTTCAGGTATTGACGGTTCAATTACTATCGAATATGAGTCTAATAAATTATTCGGTCATAGTTTTGCTTACACATCTACCTCCATTAATCATGACCCAAAAGCTAAGTATAATGAAGCTAAATGCAAAATTATTACTGACGTTGATACATCGAAATTAATATCTTTAATTACAGAACGTATTATAAATCTTTGAGGTAAAGAGTACCAACTAGAGCCTCGGTTGATAATTATTTAATATAATGGAGCTTACCATAGGTAATGGCCCAGTTTTTTAAGTTATGATTATTCTATGCTTAAATTTTAATCAGTGAGATTTATCAAAAGATGAAAATCTGTTAGGGGATAGTGTCTTCGCTATAGCCTTTATCTTATTGTATAAGCGCCAATGAGAACTTAATGTATAGAAAAATATGGAGGAAACATGCCTGCAACTGATCCTATTGAATTGATTTTTTCTTTACTCGCCAACACCATTAAAATGGTGATTACTCCAACGGAATATCTTATTCAAAGTGACGCTATTGGGGATGCCATTTACATAAGCTTATTATTTTTGAATTAAAGATGATGAGAGTATCCATTTAACGAGGTTAATTTCCTATAAATGAAGGAAGGCTAGCTTCCTTCATGACTGAGAGTAATCTAGGCTAATGGGTTAATTCGTCACATAGCTTTTGTAAAGTAGTTAAAAACTGACCTACATGGAAGCCATCACAAACTGCATGATGCACTTGTACAGCTAGAGGAAGCCACATTTTATTATTCTCACTATAGTATTTTCCCAAAGTGAAAATCGGGGTAAAAACATTAGTAATATCTGCAATATTTAGATTAAAACTGTCGAATGAAACCCAAGGCAAAGATGACACATAGAAGACATTTTCAACTTGCTGTGGTTGAGGGTGCAAATCGAGATTATCTTTATGCAACGTTAATTGCTGGTGGTAGTTCTCCATAAATGTTGTTATTTCTGAAGAATACTTGCACCATAATGAAGAAAAAGTTTCGGTATCTTTGTGGAAGATAGTAAAACTAGGGTGCACTTCATCCCATAAAATTAGTTCATCATTTTTTTTTGCAAACCTAAATTCTTTATAGGTATTAACTACCCGTGATAATAAATAAATCACTGATGGATAAAATTCATAACCATTTGAATCTATATATCTTTTTAGGTTTGTGATATCTATCTTAGTTGTTAAACTAAACCCACAATTTATGGTTTTTTCGTAAATATTGTAATGTTCTCTACGTAACCATGTCTCTATATTAAATTTAGTATAATTCATAATTTTCCCTTCTAATAAGTTAATGTTACTGATATTAGAAGGGAGGTTTCTCCGCTTTTGATTGGCTCATAGTGATTTCTTATCTCGTGTTGAAGTTATGTTTGTATGTTATCTAGCTTATTTTTGCTTGTCGAGGCCTATACCTTACTCTTTCAATGTAAAGCACAATTTGCACGATAGTGAAATATACTTATGTACATGGTTGTGCGTTGACGTAGGTATCAAATAATGTTTTAACATCTACATTCAATGTGTTAGATATTACCATAAGATGTTCAATGAATATGGAAAGGCTCCCATCTTCATATTTTATGTATGACTTTTCAGAGATAGATATTAATTCTGCCATTTTTTTTGTCGTAATTTGATGCTCTATACGTTTTTGTTTAATAAATTTGCCCAACACGGCATTACCAACATTATTTTTATTCATAGTGATCCATTGTCAATTCGATAATAAATTTTTTTATTATCTTAGAAGAAAATTAATATTCAATGGGTAATAATCTGTAAATTTAAGATAGATGAACTAAGGTGAATAAGTATAAATGATATTTATAAGATTAGCTCAGGTATAATTAACAACAGGGAAAGATATTATTATACATTATGATCTAAAGATGAAGTTTAATGGGTGCAAAATTCTTTTTAATAGTATTAAATGAAATTTTGCACTAGATAATATGTTAATTTTGATACTATTCTTTAACAATGACTATATTTAACAATAGTTACTAAAGAAAGGATTTAATGTTGGTTAAACAGATAGTGCGACTTCTACTGTTTTTTGAGCATGAATGGCAGTAGTATCAAATATTCCTACGGTCGTATCATTCTGATTAACTAGTAATGTTATCTCGGTACAGCCTAAAATAATACCTTCAGCCCCGTTTTCTACAAGGGATGCCATTATACGCTGATATTCTTTTTTAGATTTGTCATTTATTATCCCTAAACATAGTTCATTATAGATAATATTATGAACTATTTTCCTATCTTGCTGGTTAGGTATTAGTACATCCACGTTAAATTTTTCAATTAATCTTTGCTTATAGAAGGGTTGCTCCATAGTAAAAGCGGTACCTAGGAGTCCAATTTTTTTTATACCTGATTGTATAATGCGTTCACCCGTCGCATCAGCAATATGTAATAAAGGAAGACCTGTTTGAGATTCAATTTGTGGTGCAACTTTATGCATGGTATTTGTGCAAAGAACAAGGAAATCAGCACCTGCAAGCTTTAAACTCTCTCCTGCATCAGCTAAACACTGGCCGGCTAAATCCCATCGCCCGCTAGATTGATATTGTTCTATTTCAGAAAAATCAACGCTATATAAAACAATTTTAGCCGAATGCAGGCCACCTAGTTGTTGTTTGATACCTTCGTTAAGCTGTTGATAGTAAAGTAACGTTGATTCCCAACTCATGCCGCCAATAAGGCCTATTGTTTTCATTTTTTAGTTCCTATTATTGTAATGTTTTCCTTACTATACTGATAGTTTCTAAAAGAACACAATAGTATGAGAAAAATTTTCTAGATGATTAAAAGTAAAAAACAGTTGTAATATTAAACACAACTTAACATTACTTTTTGAAGGGTTTTTATATTTAACATATTTTAAATTAAAAAAGGATAAATATAAGAACATTTACGTTTTAAAGATGGATTTTAATTGATATCTGGTTATCATCGTAAAAAATATTTTTTCTAAAAAGTTGGTCATATATGGCGAGAATAAAAATGAATTTTTTCAAAGTAATCATTGCGATACTCATTTTTGGTGCTGCATTTTTGTTAGGAGCACTATATATGAAACCAACTCAATTAAGTTTAGTTGAGCAAGTGAAAAAGAATGTTTATGACGTTCTAGCGTACCCACAAGCAGCAAAGTTTAGAAATATTGAATATCATTTTTCTCGTTACACTGCAGATAATGGTAAGGTAGGTTATGTTTGTGGGGAGGTTTATCGATATAAAAATGATAAGCCTGACGGATTTAAGCGTTTTATTGTTAAAGCTTATACTAATGATGAAGGTCGCATGGATATTTCAATTCCATTTATTGATGGAGGACATGAAATATTATTGCCTGAACAGGTTAACCAAATTTGGAATGATAAATGCTCAAGTCCTGCCTCACCACTTGAGTAGGGAACGACGTATGCTAATATTTTTAACGCACTATAATTTGATTATTTTATGAAGAGCTGTAACCAGCAAAATGATAACTGATAGAAATTAATAAATAAAACTGGATTATATATTGGTGATTTAGTGCTATACTAAAAGAGTTACATTTTGTTTTGTCATTTTATGAAACAAGAAAGCCTTTGTGGTCAACGATGACTATATTTTTTGATGTTCATTTTTTAATGAATTTTAATTTAGTAGTTTAAGGAGTCGATAATGGTTAGTAATAATAATGCACGTCGTTTATTAGGTATGCCTTATAAATTAAGTCGCTCTAAAAAAAACATACGTGTTTCGCTTGGTTCTAAAGATAATACTACAGTTGCAGTACAAAAGAATAAAGCGACAGAAAAGAAGACATATCATTCAGTAACCGTTTTTTACCCAGAATATGTTATTAGTTAATTGAATGTATGTAACCCTCTAGTGTTTACTAGAGGGTTAAATTTAAGTTGTTAAAACTAATTTTTCATTAGATTACGTTAGCTCATTTCAATATGCACCACTCATATGAGTAATATTCTAACTCTTCTATTATAGAAATAAACAGTAGTCATAAAATAGATTAAGCGATATTATCTTCATTAATTAAAAACTAAAAAGAAAGATGACTATCGGGTGTTATTGAATGAAATTTTATTGTTTCCTGCTATTTTTATTTTGTTTTTCTCTTTCAGGGTGTTCAACTCAATTCAAATCAGATGAAGAAACTAATCGCTTAAATTTTAATATTCAACACGCAAACACGATTCCTATCAAGGATTCTGTTGAGCCGTTGGCGGTTTCTGACATGTTGCCAGGCGATATTCTTTTATCTTCTGCTACAGGGTTAAATTCATGGGGAATTCGGTTATTTAGTATTAGTGGGGTAAGTCACGCATCTATTTACTTGGGGTTGGGGGAAGTAGCTGAGTCTGTTGGAAGTGGCGTTAGGATCATTACATTAGACCAAGCAGTGAGAGACTCTAACAACATGGTAGTGCTGAGGCAAACAGGCTTAACATCATTGCATGCAGAAAAATTACGCGAGTTTTCAGTTCAAAATAATGGAAATAAATATAATTATAAAGGTATTGTGATGATAGCGCCTTGGATGATCACAAAAAGGGTATGTGAGCTTCCATTAATTGGTGAAACGATACGTAATTTTTGCTTAAAAACTTTAGCTAAAGTTCAATTAGGCGATGATATAGACCAAGCTAATGGTTTCTTTTGTTCACAGTTTGTCCTCGATGCTTATAAATATGCAGGTATTCCCTTATTTGAAGGTAACTCATCGTGGATAACACCTGCGGATATATTACATATGCGTACAGGTGATGTGCCAACTTTCATGCCAACCCAGCGTCTAGCGTATGTTGGGCATTTGAAATCATGGAGCTTTAGTAGTGCAATACGCAGAAAATAGTGTGTAATTTTAAACAAAAAAAAGGCCAACATATAAAGTTGGCCTGCTAAACTGGAAGCAATGTGAGCAATGTCGTTTGTGATAAACCTGAGTGATTTACTCAAGTATTCACGAGGTAAAAGATAACCATTCTCATTTAAGAAATCAACCCTTTTTTTTATGTAGTTACTCATTCTCATTCTTCACTTGATTTTGTTTTTTATTTATAAAAAACAAAATGTTGTATATTTATTTCTAATTAAAATTACGTTATTACCCCAAAAAAAATTTTTTAATTGATATTAATGAGATTATTCTTGCTCAGATTAATCATTAATAGGCGTGTTTACGATGCGAAAATTAAAGTTAGGTGTAGTTGGCTTAGGTTCTATTGCACAAAAAGCGTATTTACCGGTTTTAACGAAAGAAGAAAATTGGGAGTTAGTTGGCGCTTTTTCTCCTAATCAATCAAAGGCAAAATTAGTTTGTGATAGTTATCGAATCCTCCTGTTTAGCAATATTGACGCACTAGCACAGCAATGTGATGCTATTTTTGTTCATAGTGCGACGAAAAGCCATTTTGAAGTAATCAAGCGGCTATTAGAGGCAAACGTCCATATCTATGTTGATAAGCCATTGACTGAATTAACTGAACAATCCGAGCAATTAATTGAGTTTGCAGCGCGACGCCAGAAAATGTTAATGGTTGGGTTTAACCGCCGCTTCTCGCCATTTTATTTGGCAGTTAAACAGGATATTAAAAATATCACGTCTATTCGTATGGATAAGCACCGTATGAACAGCGTAGGGCCGAATGACGCTAGATTTACGTTATTAGATGATTATTTGCATATTGTTGATACTGTAATGTGGATAGCGCAAAAAAATGTAGAATTAATCAGTGGTAGTATTCATAACACAAATGCTGGTGAGCTATTTTATGCAGAGCACCATATGCAAGCTGGCCAAAGTTGGCTAACAACATCGATGCATCGCAAAGCAGGAAGCCAACAAGAGCAACTTATTGTGGTGGCTGAAGACAGTATTCACCAAATAACCAATATGAACCATTGGTGGAACGAAAATGCCATTGGGATTAGCGAGAGAAAACCGGCTAATTGGGATTCGATTTTAGTTCAACGCGGCTTTGATGGTGCAATTCGCCATTTTATTGATTCTGTTTCAAATCAAACTCAACCGTTGGTCAGTGGCGAAGAGGGCTTGAAGGCTCAAAGAATGGTTGAAAAGATGATATCTACAGCGAATACAATCAGTGATTAATTATCTTCTATGTTAAAAGTCATTATCTATTTTATTAAACAGTAAATTTTTAGTATCTCATTACTTTATAGGAACGCGAGATGATACATTTACAAGATAGCTCTGATGTATTGTTTGTTGCAGGATTTGGACCAATAGTTACAGATTATAAAAAAAGTCACTCTTTTTATCTTGAGTTGTTAAAGCTACCTTTAAAACCAATTGAAGAAGGGAGCCAATATTTAACTTGTGAGCAAGAAGGGCTAGAAGGTGTCAAACATTTTGCACTTTGGCCTATAGAGCAAGCCGCTCAATCGTGTTTTGGTCAAGGTGAATGGCCTAAAAACATACCTACCCCGCAAAGCTGGATGGAGTTTGAGGTTTCAGACATTGAAAAAATTACAAAAATTTGCCTTAAAGAAGGTTATGTCTTATTAGTTAATAACCGAATGGAACCTTGGGGGCAAACAGTCACAAGGTTATTAAGTCCTGAAGGTATGTTAGTTGGTTTAACTGTAACGCCATGGCTAAGGGAATAGCTTGTTTTTATTTGTAGTTAGAGATCTCATTTATCTTTGTGGATAAGAGACATTTATTAGTAATTGTTTATAATTTTGTTGTAGAACTTCATTTTAACTATTTTAGGAGGGGTTATGTATAAAACGATTCTGGTCCCTATCGACTTAACAGAAGATGAATTAACCAGTAAAGCAGTCCGTCACGCGGTTAATCTTGCAAAGCAATCCGGTGCTAAAATTCATCTTATTCATGTTTTACCCATTTCTTCAGCAATTATTAATGCGTACGCCTTAGGTTACATGGAAATCAAAGACCGTGCGACGGTGAAAGCGGAAGAAGACATGAAAATGTTAATGGATTCAATTGACTTACCTCATGATGATGTTAGTTATACTATAACGTTTGGTTCCCCGCGAGATGAAGTGATTAATACAGCAAAAGACATTAATGCAGATATTATTGTTATTGGTTCTCGTCGTCCAAATATTACAACTCATCTTTTAGGGTCAACAGCCGCGGGAATAGTGCGCTACGCGGAAACATCAGTACTGGTTGTACGTTAATAATTAGAGAAGAACCTGCTTATCGGGTGGGTTCTTTGTTATTTGATTATGTATATTGCCAATTTAATTAATTTTAGTATTCAAGTTAATTGATCTTACTTATAACAAGGTGAGTTTGAGTCAATATGGAAAAGTTTTCGCAAGAATTACTGCGTGTTGAACACTTTGTTCTGAGAGTTTTGCGTTTTTATTTACTCGCACTTTTGATTTTTTTTCTTGGCTTATTACCCGGTATAGTTGGTTTTTATTTTATTGAAGGTCACTCAGTTGTTGAGTCAATGCTTAATGCGTTGTCTATGTTGAGTGGACAAGCTATTGAGCCGGCTCCTATTACACGAGGAGGTCGTTTCTTTATTGCTATTTATGGTCTATTTTTACAAAGCGTTTTTATTATCAGTATTGGATTAATCGTAACTCCTTTTATTCATCGCGTTTTGCATAAATGGCATTTAGAAGAATAATTTTTGTTGTAATAGTAAGGGGCTTCACAGCTTTTTTTAGTGTAGTAAGACTATACTTAGAAGAGTAAAAGGACAATATTCACCCGCTACGCCTAATAACCAAGTTGTAAAAATACACAACAATACAGCTTGAATAAAAATGTAAACATAACTAATAAGGGGCATCATATGTATAAAACAATTTTGGTTCCTGTGGATATATCTGAAGATGTACTAACAGATAATGCATTAAAACATGCTATTTATTTAGCAAAAATTTCAGATGCGAAAATTCACTTATTTCACTCAGTTCCGGATGTTTCAAGATTTTCAATGAGCTACAGTTATCATTATGATTTATTGTCCTCATTTGCTAAAAAAGCACTTGAACGTTCAGAAGAACAGTTAAAAGAAATTATTGAAAAAATTGATTATCCGTCAGACAAAATCTCTTATAAGGTTGAGTTTGGTTCACCAAGAGACAAAGTTTTATCAGAAGCTGAAGCTATTGATGCTGATCTTATTGTTATCGGCTCACGCAATCCAAGTATTTCAACGCATTTATTAGGTTCAAATGCTTCTGGGATTGTTTCCTATGCTAAGATTTCGGTTCTTGTGGTTCGATAAAATAAAATAGCCTGCTTAGCAGGCTATTTTTTGTCTATTAAAAGCGAACAAATCTAGGGGGTTTTAACCGCTTCTTTGGCTTGCTCAATTGCTTTAAGTGCTTGGCTACAAGCTTGCTCTTGTGCATCATCAGGGTAGCTAGCAAGGGCTTTTTTCGCTTCCTCTAATTGTGACTTCATTAATGCAATTTGTTCACCTGCATTGGCTTCATCTTTATATTGTTCTTCAGCTTGCTTAACAAGGTCGTTCATTTCTTTGAAATAAGTATCACAGGTAGCACCTGCATTTGCATTAAATGCAGTGAAAGCCATTAAAAGGCTAAATGCAATTGGAAGAGTTTTTTTCATCATATTTTCGCTTTTAAAATTCATAATATCGTCAGAATAACATCCCATATTCAAAAACGCATCACTCGAACACGTGAATGTTTTTAATTGATAAATTTTTACTGCATATTGAGAGTATTCCTGTTAGTAACTCGGGGTAATAGCATAATTTGCAAAACACAAATGATAATCATTCTTGACTGTGTGCAATGTAAAAGTGTACATTTGAGTACACTTTGAGTAATGATGACAAAAGAGATGATTATGATGAACAAAAAGATGATAAAAACAGAAAGCTGGCCAATCTGTGAGATGAATGTATTTCCTTCAACGATGGATGAAACCCGTTTATGGTTAGAGGAAATGGATATGCTATTGGCAAGAAGAAATGAGTTTGTATTGATATATCCTCCGGTGGTTAAAAAAGAAAAACCATCCTTAGAAGATATGGAAAGCATGAAATATATACGTCGTTGGTTAAAAGATGCAAAAGAAGCGATGGAGCAACATTGTCGTGCTCTGGTTGTTACCCTACAACCTGACGGGCGAGATCAAGAAGAAATGGAACGAATGGCACCCATGCTGTCTGCGTTGTACGGCCCTCAAGTTTTAATCGCAAATAATTCCATGGCAGCCAAAGAACAAGCCCAATCAGTTCTAGCTTAGTCGGCTGTGGTTTTACTGATTTTACGGATATAACTGGCGATGATATCGACAGACATAGCAATTTGCTGTTGAATAAATTCATCGCTGGGCTTGAAATCAGCAATACAGAAAGTGGTGATAAACACATCCGCTTTTAGCATTTCTAGGTAGCGTGAAGAAATGCTTAACAATGTTTTTTCATCCACTTTAACGTCAGGAAGCAAAGCCAATTTTTGTGTCAACAGACGATAGCTTTTTACTGGACCTTGCTCAAAAAATGCGTGAGTTATTTCTGGGAAACGGTTGTATTCACCTAAAATTAACCGGTATAACCCAATGGATTCAGGCTTAAGCACATTCAATAAAAATCGAGAACCATAAAAAGAAAGTATGGACTCAATCGTATCCAGTGGTGGTGTTTTTTCGTCGGGCTCTTGAAAAATATCATCAATCATTGATGCAATAACCGCAGCAAATAACCCTTCTTTATCACCAAAATTTTTATATAAGGTTGAGCGAGAGCCCCCTGCACGTTCAATAATCATATCCAGAGTTGCGCCTTCAAACCCATATTGCAGAAAAATTTCAGTTGCTGCAGTGATCAACGCCTGATGCCGACGTTGGCCTTTTGGGGTTTTAGCTTTTAGAGGGCTATTCATGAATGGTTAATCCTACAATTTGTCTTCAATAAGAAAATAACATAACAAATTTTACGAAATAGTTTAAATCACGTTACCTCAATCACAGATTTACCTGAAAGAGATCATCATTTAAGCTGATATTTGTCTTTATGATATTTATAAAGATTAACATGTTTAGGTAGATATCTGAATGGTTGTCACAATGTTGGGGGCAAGATGACAGAGCATGTATTAAATGAGCAAAAAACAGACCAAGATGATCCTGTTAATCAGCAACGTGAGGTAACTCGGCTATGTATTGAGTGTGGTTTATTGTTATTGCAACATGGCGCTGAAAGTATGCTCGTTGAACAATTGACGACCCGTTTGGGTATTGCACTTGGAGCAAGCCAAGTCGATAGTGCTATTTCATCTAATTCATTAGTTTTAACCACTATAATTGATGGTCGCTGCTTAACGTCAACACGACGCATTATTGACCGCGGTATAAATATGCATGTTGTTACTGAAGTTCAACATGCAGTCATCCTAGTCGAACATCATTTGTTAGACCGAAAACAATTAAAAAAGAAATTATTATCAATTAAACCGTTGCGTTATCCTCGATGGTTAATGGTGCTGATGGTGGCACTATCTTGTGCTTGTTTTAGTAGGTTGAATGGCGGTGGATGGGAGAGTGCGTTAATTACATTTTTAGCCAGCGGTTGTGCAATGTATGTGCGGCAAGTGTTAACTTCCCATCAAATGAATCCGTTAATTAATTTTTGTATTACTGCCTTTGTTGCTACCACGGTCTCAGGTTTATTATTGAAAATACCGTATTTGGCTGTGACTGAAACAATTTCGATGGCTGCCAGTGTATTGCTTTTAGTTCCCGGCTTTCCATTAATTAATGCAGTCGCTGATATGTTTAAAGGGCATGTTAATACAGGATTAGCGCGTTGGACAATGGCGAGCCTTCTCACTTTGGCTACCTGTATTGGGGTTGTGTTAGCAATGACAATCTGGGGTTTAAAAGAATGGGCATAGAATTTCTATTCTCTTTATGTGAGAAAATGCTATTAGCCGCTATACCGGCAGCAGGGTTTGCTATGGTATTTAATGTGCCTGTAAGGGCATTGAAATATTGTGCCTTATTGGGTGCTATTGGCTATGGCTTTAGAATGATACTGATGACATTAGGATTGCAAATTGAGTGGGCAAGTTTTCTTGCTGCAATTTTAATCGGTATTATCGGTATTCAGTGGTCGCGTTGGTGGTTAGCTCATCCTAAAGTGTTTACTGTTGCTGCCGTGATCCCGATGTTCCCAGGTATTAGTGCCTATATTGCAATGATTTCAGTCGTGAAAATATCGCAATTTGGCTATAACCCTGAATTAGTTGAGATTTTAGTGACTAATTTTTTAAAAGCCTCTTTCATTGTTGGAGCCTTGTCTATTGGTATTTCTTTACCTGGTTTATGGTTATATCGCAAAAGACCAAGCGTGTAATTTTTAATGGTGTGGCTTACTGGCATTCTCGTTATGTGAGTAAGTCATACTTTACTTTTTACTAATAAGACTTAGATATCCTATTAAAGCTGCATAAATTCCGATATGGATGGTGAACCATAAAATTGGGTCATCGCTGATATCATTTATGCTACTATTTGATTAGAATATGTGATATTTCTTCTTATGCATTAATGTGTTAGAGGAAAAACTAATGCATTTATATTAATTCTTCGCATATATTCTTATTAGTGGTGTTATTTTGAAACAATTTAGCTTGTCCAAATATTATCAATTCATTTTTTCGATTCTATTATTTCTTTTCTCTGCTTTTTCATTTTCCGCACCAAATTCGTTTACAGAAGCTAAAGTGCTAAGTAAAACGCAGGTTTATGCAGATCAAAATCATCAAGGAGAGGGAACAATATATTGTGGTTGCCAGTGGGAATGGGTAGGAAAAAGCGGGGGAAAGGTTGACTTAGCCTCTTGTGGCTACCAAGTGCGTAAACAACAGAACCGAGCTGAGCGTATTGAATGGGAGCATATTGTTCCAGCATGGGTGTTTGGTCATCAAAGGCAATGCTGGCAAAAAGGGGGGCGGAAAAACTGTGTGTCTAGTGACCCTATTTTTGGCCGAATGGAAGCAGATATGCATAATTTAGCGCCTTCTATTGGTGAAGTGAATGGTGATAGAAGCAATTTTAGTTTTGGGCAATTATCCACTAATACACCGTATCCATACGGAATGTGCCGTAGCCGAGTTGATTTTAAACAAAAAGTCTTTGAGCCAAGAGATGAAGCCAAAGGGCAGGTAGCTCGAGTATATTTTTATATGCATGACCGCTATAACTTGTCTATGTCACGTCAACAACAACAGTTATTGATGGCTTGGGATAATAAATATCCTCCAACCTCTTGGGAAATCAAGCGAGATAATCGAATCGCTAAGGTAATGGGGCATCATAACCCATTTGTGACAGGGGAGAAAAAATGGAATTTAAATCATAAAAATAGCGCAGAGGGAGTTAATATTTCACCAGTCTCACCCTTAAATCAGCCTCAAGTAATAGAAGATAAATCTATTGTATCAGATGCGGTTGAAATTAAAGGTAATCGTAATTCTAAAAAATATCATTTTTCACATTGCGCTAGCTTCAATACCATCGCTGATAAAAATGCCGTCATTTTCACTGACGAACAATCGGCTAAAGCCGCAGGTTTTGAGTTAGCGGGAAATTGTAAAATACGCTAATTATCCTTTCAAACCACAATAGTTAACTAACTGATTATTGTGGTTTTACTTTTTTTGTTTTTATGTGTGATAACGAAAAATTTTAATAAACGCCCAAAATTTTGTTAGAAAAATGTTGCTTTATCAAAAAAAATGACGCTATATTTAAAGCAGTGAAAACTGCAATAAAAACATGGACTCATTGGGGCACAAAAAATATTGCAGTTCGTCATATTACTGTCACATAGATTCATTAGTTTAAAAGTATCGCTGTTACAGGAGAAACTAATGGGAAATAAGTGTTTGTACACGAGAATACAAAGCCGGTTACCACTCCATCATGAGATTTCCATGGTGAGATTGGTAACCGGTTTTTTTATTAGCCGAGTTATGGCATGGAGTTACAGCCACATAATAGATATTTGATATTAACTTTGAGCTTGAAGGGAGCTCGCCTCTGTTTTGAATAGTCCGTCATTTGAATTGACATCACTGATACCTGGAAGGGTTAATACTATGAGTAGACAGAAAGCTGCAACAAAGGCACGCCGTGAAATGAAACGTTCATCACGCAAAGATCGCTCAGGTCGTTTTGATATCAATAACGTCGCATCATTTGCTGAATTTACTGGCATTGAAGCTATCGGTATGGCAAAAGAACGGCGTGATGAATCCCCTATATTGCCCAGAAATGAAGCTCAAAAACTCTATATTAATTCCATTAAACATAAGCAATTAATTTTTGCGAATGGCGAAGCGGGATGTGGTAAAACTTACATCAGTACTGCACTTGCGGCTGATGCGTTAATTCATAAAGATATCAATAAGATCATTGTGACAAGGCCCGTTCTTCAAGCGGAGGAAGATCTCGGTTTTTTACCGGGGGATATGTCAGAAAAGTTTGCGCCTTACTTTCGCCCAGTCTATGACGTCTTGGTGAAAAGGCTCGGCGCATCTTTTTTGCAATATTGTTTGCGTCCCGAAATTGCTAAAGTGGAAATAGCCCCATTTGCTTATATGCGAGGCCGAACATTTGAAAATGCCGTCGTGATATTAGATGAGGCTCAGAATGTCACAGTCACTCAAATGAAAATGTTTTTAACTCGGCTTGGTGAAAATGTGACGGTGATAGTCAATGGTGATGTGACCCAGTGTGATTTACCAGAAGGTGTGTCTTCAGGGTTAGCTGATGCATTACAACGTTTTAGTAGTGATGAAATGGTTTCAATGGTGAATTTTACTATAGAGGATTGTGTGAGATCACAATTATGCCATAAGGCATTATTGGCTTATAACCACTAATTAGCATTGCTATTAACTATATGCCCCGCGATTTACCCACGGGGCATAGGTTAGACTCCTATATAGGAAGCCGATTAGTGATAGAGCATCTCATGTACGATTTGCTCATCTGTGAGGGTATATGGGTAATAAGTTGGCCAATTTTCTAGCTGACTTAATAATTTTTCCTGAGATTCATTTCCCATGTATAGGTGGAAATGCCCCGAGGCTTGTGGTTCAATAATATGGTCACTAAACTGGATAAATTTAGGCGCTTTTGAGTTTGCATCTTTGCATTCAAATAAGTAACGAACGCCTTTTTTTCCTGAAGTATAATGAAGAATTTTGTAACCGGCGTAGTCATATTTACAGCTACTTACAGTACCATTTTGAGTAAACTCAATAACATCGTTTTCAATACCAATACTGTCAACATCAGTGGCATAACCTTTTTTATAATATTCACGATACTCTTCAACAGTTTTGTCTTTATTTTTCTTCGCTTTACTTTCTAGAACCTCATCAAGTTTTCCATTTAATAGCAATGGATTAACAGATTCCCAGATGCCTTGCCAGTCACTAAGAGATCTATCTTTGACGTCAGTATCTTCAAAAATCCCTTTTGAAGCTTGTAGCGCTTTCTCTGATTGTGGATGGGAGTGACTATGTGAGCCATGAGCAGCAGCAGTATAGCTAGTGAGAGCTAATGCAATATAAAGACTAGTTTTTAAAATTGCCATTTTGTACACAGTGGTTTTCCTATTTTTGTAGTGAATATAACGACCATAAAAACTATTATGTTATAACATAACATTTATGGATATGAAAAGTATTTTAGGGAGTTTATTGTTGAGGAATATAATGGTTAACAACTTGATGAAGACAGGCAAGATCAGGAAATGAGTTCGCTTATTAGAATTTATAAACCAATAAGCGAACTAAATATTTGAAGTGAAGTTAATCGTCAGGATTATCCATTACAGCATGGCGCTCATGATGGTAACCTTCCTCATCATAGCCATATCGCCAGTAAGGGATCGCATAGATATCATCACGACCAAAACCTTTTTCACGACGAATATAACGACGCAAATCACGAATAATTTGGTCTTCACCCGCAATCCAGAAAGCGCAGTCGCTGCTTGGGATGTCCCAAGACTTAAATGTGCTAATTAATTCAGCGGTTTTGGTGATATCACCACAAACCCAAATCACCTCAACTTGTTCAGGTTTTTTTAGTTCTCTTACGTCTTTTGGGTTATCTAATCGTAGTACAACTTTGCCTTGGGCATTCGCTGGCATTTTTTCTAATAATGCGGCGATAGCGGGTAGGGAACTTGAATCACCAGCCATGAAGTAATGTTGTCTGGCAGGTAATAATGGGTCTGGGCCACCTGGATTGGTAATTCCCATCCAATTTCCTGGTTTTGCATCCCGAGCAAATAGATATGCAGGGCCAGTTGCGCCATCATGCATAGCAAATTCAATATCTATCTCGCTAACTTCTGGACGGATGGCTCTGACGGTATAGGTACGAACAAATGGGCGAGGTTTGTCTTCTGGCCAGCTACGGCCTTCTTTACTTAGGATAGGGAGTGCGGGCTGGCTGATTAAATCAGGGGCTAAAAATATTTTCAGGTGCCCACCTTCACAATCTGTTGGGTATGTATTGAGTCTTTCACCGGTGAAAGTAATACTACGAATAGATGGGCTGATATCGGTAATCGATTTAACTTGAATAAGTTGTGGTGGAGCCGGGCGATAGATATTCTTTTCAACTGTCTGTTCAGTAGCCACGGACGTTCTCCTATGTGTTAATGATAATTTTATTATTTGGTAATTATTATCATTATCATGAATAAATTAAAAGGTTGCAAGAGGGAAACACTGATTGCAGCTGATAAATGATGGCTACGAACTTGAGCGAGTTTAGTGCTATCAGCGGTTCTTATGGTAAATATATCGCAGTGTCTTGTGTCGTTTCTTTAAATACAAATAGGCGTGATAGATTTATGCTGCGTATCAGTTATTCACTATTATAAGAGACAATCGTCATGAGAATAAATAAACAAAGAACACAGGATATCTGTTTTTCACAATTATCACCCAGAAATGAGACGAGAATTGAATCACATATTGTTAATATTAAAAATTTATCATCACTACCTTCATTAAACTCATTATATAAGGCTGATAGCGATAAGAAACACATCACATTATTAAAAAAAGCGGATGATTGCCTGTTGCAAACACGTTCTTATTTTAAGGGAAGTCCTAATAAATCAGCAAATAAAATCAGGTTAAATCGTACTGTTCAACAACATCAAAATTGTTTAGAACAGTTAAGCAAAAATAGAGCCATTAAAGATAAAAAAGCTTTTTTACTCGCAGCCATTCAATCTAAAACGGGGAATTGCGGTGAATTAGCGGAAATTTGTTATGTTTTATCATGTCATGCTGGTCTTAATCCAAATTTTGTCCGGTTAATAGATGTGAAAAATAAACGTTTTGATCATATTTTTTGTCAAATTGCTATCAATGGGCAAGATTATAATATTGATCCATGGGCAAATATTGTATGTAAAAAAGAAGACTATAACGACCTCTTAAAAACAAAAATAGCTGACTGGAATAGCAAAGGTAAATATTTAGCTCAAGATTTAAATTGGAGTAATATTGGAAGCTATCTTGAAACAAAAAATAGTGAAATACTGGGTGAAAATAAAATTACCATGGTAGATATCGATAATATGGTTGAAGTGTATAATGGGAAGTATAATGATTTGGATAAATTAGCCGAGGCGTCTTTTTTGCGGCGGTCAAATTCATCACACCCGACAGTGCCTTTCCTGAAAAGTCTAAAAATGCCGCGTAAAAATTTATGCGGCATTCAGTAAGTTGATTACTTCACTTTCATTCCAGCGGCGGTCATCATCAATTTAAACACTGACGAAAATGCAAATAAAGCAAGTACACTTCCGAACCAGATAATGGCCATCCAACCGAGTTTTTTCCACCAAGGGGAGGCTGCCACGTTATCAGTGGTAGCCTTGTTCTGGGGTAATTTTTCCTCTGAAGACATAGTAACTCCAATAGGTATAAACCAAAATAACAGGAATAATGAATAACGCACCCACTAACATAAAGCCTAAACTTTCGGATGGGCCTGCGGCATCACGGAAACTTATTGCAGGTGGAATGAGCGTTGGCCAGATGCTGATACCTAGACCAGTAAACCCAAGGAAAATTAACATTAAAGCCGCTAAGAATGGCACGCTGTCATGTTGTTGGCGCTTAGCGTTTTTTAGGATCAACCAAGTACAGGCTAATACCAGTAACGGAACAGGTAAAAAGAAGAACAGGTTCGGCAGTGAGAACCAACGCTCAAAGATTGCCTCATTTAACATTGGGGTCCAGAAGCTGATTACCGCAATGACCGCTAACATCAGTAATGTTAATGGTTTTAGAACGCGATACATTGTGCTACGTAAGTGGCCTTCAGTTTTCATGATTAACCAGCCACAAGCTAGTAGTGCATAAGCGACCACGAGGCCAAATCCGCAAAATAGTGGGAAAGGCGCGAACCAATCGAAGTAACCCCCCATGTAAACACGGTTTTCCACATGGAAGCCTTGGATAAAGGCACCAACTACCACACCTTGAACAAAGGTGGCAAAAATTGAACCCCAAATAAAGGCGTGATCCCAATGGCGGCGGTGTGATTCGTCTGCTCTAAAGCGAAACTCAAAGGCGACACCACGGAAAATCAAGGCCAATAACATGAAAGTTAACGGAATTGACAAGGCATCAAGGACAATCGCATAAGCGAGAGGAAAGGCACCAAATAAAGCGGCTCCACCTAAAACTAACCAAGTTTCATTGCCATCCCACACAGGGGCAACGCTATTCATCATCAGATCACGGTCTTGGCTATCTTTTAGCGCAGGGTAAAGGATCCCAATGCCTAAATCGAACCCATCCATAACAATATACATCAACATACTAAATACGATGATGACAAACCAAATGAGAGGTAAATCAATGCCCATGAGCTGCGTCCTCCGCGATACCTTTACGAATTAATTTCATCATGTACATGTAGCCGATACCGAAAACCCCACCGTAAACCACAAAGAAGGCGATTAAACTGATGCTCATGTGTATTTCACCATGTGCACTGACCGCATCAGAGGTTCGTTGTAGCCCATAAACAACCCATGGCTGACGGCCTATTTCTGTTGTAAACCAACCGGCTAAAATGGCAATCAAACCAGAGGGTGCCATGACGAACATAAAGCGCAGGAAGGTTTTGGATTCATACAGATTTTTACGATAACGCAGCCATAAACCCCAAACTCCCGCCGCTATCATTAATAAGCCCAACCCGACCATTACACGGAACGACCAGAACACCATAAACACGTTCGGCCTGTCTTCTGGCGCGTATTCTTTTAATGCAGGCACTTGTTTATCAATGCTGTGCGTTAAAATCAGACTCGCCAGATAAGGGATCTCAATGGCATATTCGGTTTTTTCCTTCTCTTGGTTTGGAATACCAAATAAAATTAGAGGGGTGGCTTCACCGGGTTTGTTTTCCCAGTGACCTTCCATTGCGGCCACTTTAACCGGTTGATGTTTAAGTGTGTTTAGGCCGTGAGCATCACCGATTAAAGCTTGAACAGGGGCTAACACTAAAATCAACCACAGGGACATGGAAAACATTTTTTTCATGGCACTGGATTTATTGCCTTTGAGTAAATGCCATGCCGCAGAAGCACCAATAAAGAATGCCGCAGCAAGGAAAGCAGCCGTGGTCATGTGCAATAAACGGTATGGAAACGATGGGTTGAAAATAACCGCAAGCCAATCAACAGGAACAATACGCCCATCGATGATTTCGAAACCTTGCGGTGTTTGCATAAAACTGTTAGATGCCAAAATCCAGAAAGTGGAAATGATGGTACCTAATGCAACCATGCAGGTGGCAAAAAAGTGCAGTTTTTCACCCACTCGGTTCATGCCAAACAGCATGACACCAAGGAAACCGGCTTCAAGAAAGAACGCGGTTAATACCTCATACGTGAGCAATGGGCCGGTAATTCCACCCGCAAAATCTGAAAAGAAACTCCAGTTGGTACCAAATTGGTATGCCATCACCAATCCAGAAACAACGCCCATTCCGAAATTAACCGCAAAAACTTTCGACCAAAAGTGGAACAGTTTTATATAGTCCTCGTCACGAGTTTTAAGCCATAGACCTTGTAGCACCGCAAGGTAACTTGCTAGCCCAATAGTAATGGCTGGAAAAATAATATGAAACGAGACCGTAAAAGCAAATTGTATACGGGCAAGTTCCAGCGCAGTTAGTCCAAACATATTGACCCCTGAGTGGATATGTTAATGGCACGCAATATTTAACGTTTTGATGAGAGCAATTGAGGCGCTAATCCCTAGCAAAAGGAATTGCTCACATCTGAATGCAAAATAACCGCAATTCAACGAAAAATTTTTTGTGCTTATAGTTAAAAAAAAGTCAGGTGAATGTGTGGATAAGTAGAACATGAGACGATAAACTATAATAGTAACAATTATTGGGATATTAACTATAACAGTTGAGGCGGCTATGACGAGATACGAACAATTAGCAGCGCAAATTCGTCAGCAAATTGAAGACAATATCTGGCAAGTGGGCGACAGATTACCTTCATTGAGGGAAAGTGTTAAACAGTCTGGTTTAAGTTTAATGACTGTTGTGCAAGCATATCAGTTACTTGAAAGCCAAGGATGGGTCGTTGCTCGGCCGCAATCAGGGTATTACGTGGCAAACCGCAATAATGCATTTGCTGCCGCAAAAGGAGGAAAAGGGCTACATTTGAATGAAAATGTAGAGATTAATGCCTCTATTTTTGGTGTCCTACAAGCTTGTAAGGACCCGAATATTATCCCATTTGGCTCTGCATTTCCAGAACCCGCCTTATTGGATGATCCAAAACTCGCGAAGTCTCTTGCGTCTGTTGCTAGGCGCTTATCGAAATTTAATACCCCGGCTAATTTGCCTCCTGGTAATGAACAACTGCGTCGTAACATTGCTCAGCGTTATGCAACCCAAGGGATCCATGTCGCTCCGGATGAAATCGTGATTACAGCAGGGGCAATGGAATCTTTAGTTTTGAGTTTACAATCGGTGACTCAGCCCGGGGATTGGGTCGTTATCGAATCTCCTGCATTCTATGGTTCACTTCAGGCAATTGAGCGGTTAAAACTTAAGGCCATTGCCATTAAAACAGACCCGTTATTTGGTATTGATCTTGACGCATTAGAGGATATTGCGAGCAAATATCCAATTAAAGCCTGTTGGCTAATGACGCATTATCAAAATCCATTAGGCGGAACGATGCCGCAAACAAACAAAAGACGTCTGGTCGATATCCTTAATAAGCATCAAATTACTTTAATTGAGGACGATGTTTATGGGGAACTTTATTTTGGTAGCAAACAGCCAATACCCGCAAAGGCACTTGATACTAAAGGTAATTTCTTTCATTGTTCTTCATTTTCGAAATGTTTAGCACCGGGGTATCGTGTGGGTTGGGTGGCCGCAGGACAACACGCGACAAAAATACAACATTTACAAATGATGAGTACAGTTTCTGCCAGCGTTCCCACGCAATTAGCTATTGCGGAGTACTTATCATTAGGGGGATATGACAGCCACCTTCGTAAACTGCGTTTAACGATGGAACAGCGTCAGCACCAAATGTTGAGTGCAATAGCAAAATACATGCCTCAGTCAGTAAAAGTAAATACACCAAAAGGTGGGTATTTTTTATGGCTAGAGTTTGAACCGCCGTTTAATGCAATTCGGTTGTATCAACTCGCACTAAAAGAAGGGATCAGTATCGCGCCGGGAAGCATGTTTTCCACAAGTGACCAGTTTAACCATGCATTTCGTCTTAATGCATCGTTTACATGGAATGAGAGGGTGGAGGAAGCAATGAAAACTTTAGGTCGTTTATGTCACTTTTTAATCAATGAGAGGCGTGATTAGTCACATTATCGTCGTTAATTCATTGCCCTGAAAGATTAACTTTGCCAATCTAGGTATAAATCTAAATGTGTTAGCAGCAACAGACGGGAGGTAATGTGAAAATAAAATGTTTTGACATAATGGAATTACCTATCCTTGATTGGAATGATGGTGCGGGGGCCAGCCAAGAAGTGTTTTGCTGGCCGGTTGCATCGGATTATTCATTACGCGCAAGCATTGCAACCATTAACCAAGATAGCTATTTAAAGCGCTATGCAGAAGGGGAAAGGCTGGTGGTATTGTTGAATGACCAGCCGCTTCTTTTAACCGATACCAAAGCGTTTGAGCATCGCCTAGAGCGCGCAGGTGATCACGCCCAATTTTCAGCTCAGCAATTTTGCGCGGTAAAAGTCTCAGAGCCATCAGTTAAGTTAATGAATTTTATTTTTCGAGATGATAGGTGGGTGGCTATAAACTATTTCATCACTGAAGATTGTAGATTATCCGCCAACCAAGCGGGGTTAGTCTACGTGCTCAATGGCGAATGGGAAATTTCAGGGGCAAATTGCCATCATATGGCGCAAGGACAAGGAGCGTGGTGGTTACCTGATATCGGTGAAGGAGATATAAAACCACTTAGCACCGATAGCAAGTTAATCTGGATTGAGTTATTACCCCGCTAACTGGTTGCTAAACCGATAGCGGCTAGCGTTAGCATTCCACCTGCAACACCTTCGGTTATACGACGTTTTTTATCATTATAAGCTTGTTTATTATGCATGGATGCAAATAATGCACCTATTACGCCGTAGATCACGACACACGAAAGTATAAAAGTGGCTGAAAGTATCAAGGATTGGACAGCGACACTTTCTGTTAGCTTAATGAAATTCGGTAAAATAGCAAAATACACCAGTAACCCCTTGGGGTTAAGAAAGCTAGTTAAAAATGCTTTACCCACGACCGCCTTTGTTGACACAGTTTGAATTCTTAAGTCTCCGGCTTTCATTGCAGATAACACCATGCGAATAGCAAGGTAAGTGACATAAGCGACCCCAACCCATTTAATGGTGTGGAAAATCATGGGTGAAGCTGCAACAATCGCCGCTAAACCAAGTGCAGCCAGAATCGCATGTGCCACATAACCCAATATAATACCCAAATTCGCTTTCAAGGCCGCTGAGGTTCCTCCCGATAATCCTTGTGCGGAAATAAATAGAATGTCTGGGCCTGGTGTGCAGACTAAAGGGATCACGGTTGCGCTAAATAAGAGTAAGTTCTGTAACTCCATTTCAATTCCTCATTATTGTTCATTGTTATTTTCACGCAACTGGCCAGTAGCGATAAAATTATAGCGATAATCCAATGATATTGGGTTTTTTTATTGCTTTAAAATAAACAAAAATTGGTATTTAATATCATTAATTAATATAAAATTGAGGGGGAATGCCAATGAAGGAAAGTAGACTAAAACTGGATGCCATTGATAGGCATATCTTACAAGTATTACAAAGAGATGGAAAAATTCAGAATATTGAATTAGCTAAAGAAGTGGGGCTTTCCCCGTCACCTTGCCTACGTCGTGTGAAATTACTTGAAGAGGCTGGGGTTATCAAACGTTATGTAGCGGTGTTGGATGGCAGTAAAATTGGAGCTGGCCTTTCTTTATTTGCTCGTATTTGGTTTAAAACACAGGATGCTAAAACCATCAACCAATTCGTTGAAGACATTAAACAGATGCCTGAAGTCGTCGAATGCCATCTAATGGCTGGGGAATGTGATGCACTGATCCGTATTGTGACGGAAGACTTAGCTTCATATCGTCGTTTCCATGCGGATCATTTAACACAAATTAGTAGTATTCAAAGTATTAAGACGGAGGTACCAATGGAAACGGTTAAGGTTACTTATGCTTTACCACTTTGATGATAATAGCTAATAGAGCGATAGTGACAAATTGAAAATGCTTAACGATTAATTTTAATTATATAAATTAAATATGATAAAAATGATAAATAGTCACTATGCTTTATTTGTTGGGGAGATTTATTTTTATAAGATAAAAATAAATAATAATACAAAAATGAATAGATGAACATTTTTTGAATTTTAATTTTACAAATTGAAATATTATTATGATTATTTTAATGTTAACAGGTTAGTTTTATTTTATTTTTAAGTGTTGCCTAATTGGCTATTTAGTTTTTATATAGCGACTTATTTGATGAGATTATTCTCATATAATGAGAACGTTGCTGAGTAATAATTTGGCTGTGCTAGCAGTATCAGCTAATTGGTTGATATATAAATAATGAAAGGAAAGTTTTTTTGATCTTGCGCAACATCATATAATGCCACTAACTTATACTGCCATTAATACTAAATCAAAATAAAATAATGCGAATATTTCTTATTTAAAAAATATTTTCAATTTAATCGGTAATGATGTGAGTCTTTATAAGCATTTTTCTAATTGTCACAGGTATTGTCATACCCGTCTATTAATTGATTATTTGCGATCTGAGTCCAATTGAAAATTCAACGAATAATAGAAACTATTTGCTCATAAATTGAAGGTAAATTTATGATCTATCCTATTACAGATAGAACAATCTCTACAGTAAATAACCAAAAGTTTAAGCGTTATGCTATTCGCTATTTGGATATTGAACAGCAAACACAGCAGGCAATTATCGAATATGGACTTAATTTTGAAGACCCTTTTGCACAGCAACATGAGATTGAACAACTCAAACTAGATATAAAAAGTAAAGGCGCAATTTTTTCGAATAGTGGAAAGAGTATACATTGTAATTGGCTATCAAGTGCTTGTGTACAATGCCGTACAGGGGAAGGGAGTCACACGACATTTTTATCCTTAAAATGCCACCGCGATTGTTACTTTTGTTTTAATCCAAATCAAGAAAACTATCATGAATTTCAAGAGGAAATGCGCGATGCTATTGGTGAGGTTGATGCGATAGCAGAACAAGGTTATCCACTTACCCATATCGCACTAACAGGAGGGGAACCTCTACTTTTTCGCCAAGAAAGCATTGCGTTTTTCCAAGCAGTCCAACAGAAATTACCTCTGGCTCATAGCCGTTTATATACAGCAGGTGATCCATTAGACCGTAATACGGCATTAGCTCTAGCTAAAGCTGGTCTACAAGAAATCCGCTTTAGTATCAAAATTGATGATCCTAAAGAACGAATTACTAAAGTTTTACATCGCATTACTTTAGCTCGCGAAATTTTTCCAACTGTAATGGTGGAAATGCCCGTGATCCCCGGTACAGAACCGCAGATGTATCAATTACTTACTCAGCTTGATGATATTGGTATTGATGGTATCAATTTATTAGAGTTTTGCTTTCCACTAACAAATAGCGAGGCTTATCAAACTCGCGGGTTCATGCTTAAAAACCCACCTTATGAGGTGTATTACAACTATTGGTATGCAGGTGGATTAGCTGTCGCACAGAGTGAACTAGCCTGCCTCCGTGTTCTTAAATTTGCACTAGAAAATCAGTTATCTATTGGAGTGCACTACTGCTCTTTAGAAAATAAGCATACTGGGCAAGTGTACCAAAGCAATGCTTTTTTTGAACACAACGAACAAATAATAGGAAAGCATTATATTTTTTCCTCTCGGGATTATTTTTTTAAAAGCGCCAAAGTTTTTGGTGACGATTGTGAAAAAGTGGCGGTTTTATTGAAAAACGCAGGCGTTTCTTATCATCAAGAATTGTTGCATGGATTTTTGCAGTTTAATCCTGAAGCAATTTGCTTATTAACCCCGCTAGCCAAACTGCCTATTGCATTGACTTCCCACATTA
Source organism: Providencia sp. PROV150 (assembly GCF_028481025.1). Taxonomy (NCBI): domain Bacteria; kingdom Pseudomonadati; phylum Pseudomonadota; class Gammaproteobacteria; order Enterobacterales; family Morganellaceae; genus Providencia; species Providencia sp. PROV150. The sequence continues at coordinate 396,809 of NZ_JAMPPJ010000001.1, forward strand.
TTGAGCCCGATGAACAGGGCAATCCTTTAATTAAAGAAGTGCGAGTTGAACTCACCACACCCACTGAATTTTTATTGACTGACCTGTAGGGAAACATTTATGACCAATGATGACCAAATTTTAGATTTTCTTTATGCGCGTCAATTTGCTTATGACGTATTACGGCGCTTGTTTATGGAAGAACCGACGCCAGAATTATTAAGTTATTTAAGTGATTCAGGGTTGTTGTTATTCCCCTGTGATGAAGCATTACCTGCAATGAAAAATGCGATAAATGAGATGCATAAAGACTTAAACAATAGGCGGATACAAGCCAATAACGAAGATTTCGAAAATTTGCATTGGGATTTTACTCGCTTATTTATTGGCCCAGAAGCCCCGCCGGCAGCGCCATGGGAATCAACGTATGTTTCTCGTGACAAATTGTTATTTCAAGAAAGTACCTTAGCAGTGAAGTCTTTTTATGAACAGTATGGCGTTCACTTGCCAGAAGGTGATATGGAAGCCGCTGACCATATTGGTTATGAGTTAGATTTTATGTGGCATTTAAGTCTGCGTATTACTGAAGTTATTGATAGCGAAACTGAAAATGTTGATTGGACTAAAGTAAACGCATTATTGCTCGGGTCTGCGACATTCCTGAATACCCATTTATTGGCTTTTATTACGCCATTTTGCCGCTCAATGTATAACCATGCAGAAACCGTATTTTATCGTCAATTAAGTTCATTACTTGAACTTTTTTTACGCAATGATATTAAAAAAATCAATGAATTAGTCAATTTATAATAATAAAACAAAATGAAGAGGTAAGAGCAATGTCAGAAAGACAGAAAATAGCCTTAAGTCGCCGTTCATTTATAGCTTGGACATCAGCGGCATCAGTAATGGCTACGTTACCGCTGAGTAAGCAATTATATGCGGCAACACCAGAGGAGGAAAAAGCAGTTGCACAAGCCACTGATGCAGTGACTCAAGGGAAATGGAAACCCGTAGCCTGTTGGCATAACTGTGGTGGCCGCTGTGTTAATAAAGCATTGGTGGTCGATGGTGTCGTTGTTAGACAAAAAACAGATGATGTGGTTGCAGATTCTCCTGATTTCCCACAACAGCGAGGTTGTTTACGTGGTCGTTCACAACGTAAACAAGTTTTTGGGGCGGATCGTCTGAAATACCCCATGAAGCGTAAAGGCTGGGCCCCGGGTGGTGGGGACAAAAGCTTACGAGGACGGGACCAATGGGTGCGCATCAGTTGGGATGAAGCATTAGATATTGTGGCATCAGAGTCGAAACGTATTAAAGAAAAATATGGTAACGAGTCTATTTGGATCACGGGTGGTAACGGTGTTGATATCCAAAACGTTTACGCCAAAGCGGGGGGTTTTGTTGGGGATTGGGGAACAACCTCGTGGGGAGCATGGTTTGAAACACCAGCCCATTTAGGATTACTTGAAGGATTTTATACCTTTGGTACCAATGACCGTTTTGATATGCGTAACTCCCAGTTGATCGTGATGTGGGGGGCAAACCCAGCGTGGAGTAGCCCGGGTAGCCCAACCTATAATTATTATCAGGCAAAAAAAGCTGGGGCTCGCTTCATTAGCATTGACCCAAGTTATACGACGACGGCAGAGTTAATGGATGCAGATTGGTACCCCATCAATCCGGGTACTGACCATGCATTAGCACTGGGTATTATGTACGCACTATTAGAAATGGATAGCCCTGACAGTCCGTTGATTGATTGGGATTTTTTACGCCGTTGCACAGTTGGTTTTGATGAAAGTAATATGCCCGCAGGTGCAGACCCGAAGGGGAACTTCAAAGATTATCTATTAGGCACCTATACGGGAGAGCCAAAAACACCTGAGTGGGCCTCTAATATTTGTGGGCTGTCAGTGAGTGATATTCGCACTTTGGCACGTGAAATCGGTGGCACTAACCGAGTCGCATTGCTTACAGGTTGGGCACCTGCTCGAATTCATAATGGTGAAGGGTGGGTGCAAGCATTCTCAACCTTAGGCTTTATGACTGGCCATATGGGAAGGCCTGGCCGGATGACAGGGGTTAGTTGCCATTTCGCTGCTGGAAATAATGGCACGCGGCTCGTTATGGCGGGAGCAAGTGGGCTACCTTCAGTACCAAACCCAGTCAGTTTAAAAATCAATCACAATGAGCTTAACCGTGCATTATTAGAGAAAAAATTCCGCCAACGTGGTGTGGGAGATGTCGATGCAAATATCCAAATGATCATTCATCCATTCAATGCCACGTTACAAACACGAGCCAATATTTCGCAAAGCGTTGAGGCCTACCGTAAAGATGTGGAATTGGTTGTGACCGCAGCGTATGTTCCGCATACTTGCGCCAAATATTCGGATATTGTCTTACCGGTGACGACTGAATGGGAGCGTGAAGGAACCATATTAAATCCAAGTAACCGTGAAGTTATGATAGCTGCGGTGAATGTAACGCCACCACTTTATGAAGCGAGAAGTGACCAATGGATCGCCAAAGAAATAGGTAAGCGTCTAGGTATTAATGTCGATGAAGTTTTTCCTGTTTCGGAAAAACAACAATTTTTCAATAAACTCAATGGCGCAACAATCATTGGTGAAGATGGTAAGACAACAGAACCATTAATCACAATCACTCAAGCGGACATTGATGAATGGCAAGTAACAGGCAAGCCACAACAGGGGCGAATTACCCTCAATGAATTTCTTACTGTTGGGAAATACCAAGTAAAACGGACGGCTGGTGATAACTATGGCTATATTGCCTATGAAGATTTCATTCGCGACCCACAGGCCAATCCACGACCAACACCAAGTGGCAAATTTGAAATTTACTGCCAAACATTAGTCGAAAAAGCCGATGAGTGTGGCTGGACTAAATTACCACCAATTCCTGAGTATATTCCGTCTGCAAGTGGTTACGAGGCTAGCTTTAGCGATTTCTCGAAGAAGGAGAAAGGGGATTACCCATTCCAAATCTATAATCCACACTATTTACGCCGCTCTCATAGCACGCTTGATAATGTGCCTTGGTTACGTGAACAGTGGCCAAGCCCAATTTATATCAATGCGTCTGATGCGAAACGTTTAGGTATTAAACACGGTGAAACTGTGTTGATAACGAGCCCACAAGGGAAGATTGTGCGCCCTGCATTGGTGACACAAACGATGAAGCCGGGTGTGGTCGCACTACCCCATGGCAGTTGGACTGATGTTGACGAAAAAACAGGGATAGATATGGCGGGGGCCGACAATACGCTAACCATTCAAGTCCCTACAGGGCTTGGTACATCAGGGTGGAACACGATGCTATGTAATATCGAAAAATGGCATGGTGACCAGTTAGTTCCAGATGCAGCAATTCCACAGCGTATTATATTTTAGGGGGCAATAAGAAATGGATAAACAAGTCGGATTTTATATTAATGTTGCCACTTGCATTGGTTGTAAGACCTGTGTTGTTGCATGTAAAGACAAAAATGACCTTGAAGTCGGGCGCAACTTTCGCCGTGTGTATGATATTGAAGTGGGGGAGTATCCACGTCCTCGGACTTGGCACTTGTCTATTGCCTGTAACCATTGTGATGATCCGCAATGTGTAAGTCATTGTCCTACCACCGCAATGCACAAACGAGAGGAAGATGGCGTTGTCTTAGTCGACCATGATAAATGTGTGGGTTGCCGCTATTGTACGTGGGCTTGTCCATATGAAGCACCTCAGTTTGATGCCAGTATTGGAATGATGACTAAGTGCGACACTTGTCTTGATCTCCGTGAAAAAGGAGGAAATCCAATGTGTGTTGATTCTTGCCCTATGCGTGCGATTGAGTTCGGTCTAATTAGCGAATTACGTAAAAAATATGGCTCGAATGCAGATATTGCCGGGCTACCTAGCTCAAGTATTACCAAACCGAACCTAGTTGTCGGTACAAAAGGATAAGGAGAATTATCATGCATGAATTTCCGTTGGTGATTTTCACCTTATTTATGCAAGCTTCTGTGGGGTGCTTGTTAGTTTCATTAGTATGCTATTTTCGTGTGCTTGAAGGCGGAAATAACCTACAAAGCGTCCAGTTTATTAAACTGCCTGTTCTAGCTAGTTTTGTTCTGGGCTGTGTTGGGTTATTGGGTTCATTATTTCATATGGGTAACCCGCTACACATGTTTTATACCATGCTGCATGTATCAACCTCATGGATGAGTCGTGAAGTGTGGGCGACTGCAATTTATATGGCGCTATTATTTTTCAGTGTCGCGCTGTTATTACTTAAACAAAAAGCGAACGCGCCGCTACTGTTGCTTAGTGCGTTAGCGGGTATTATCTATATGTATGCAATGTCAGCGTTGTATGCTAATACCTTGTTTAATCTCTGGAATGGCTTATTTACCTACGCCAGTTTCTTTGGGGCGGTATTACTGGTTGGTGGCGTGATAGCGGCATTATTACTGGTAGGTTCTTTACGTCGCAATGATAAAGAAGAGCAATTAAAGCGAGTGGTTAAAATTACATTTGGTATTGGTGTTATTGGGATCTTACTTATGCTGCTGGGCGCATTCTCTCTACTCGGAAATATCGGAGAGCCTATTTATATGGGAATGACGCCGCGTGAACTACCTGAGGGTTTAGTGAACTTAAGCATTGTTAGAGTCATACTTATTGCATTAGGAGTCTTGTTTGTTGGCCGTTTACTGTGCAAAAAAAATGGGCAGAATGTAAATGCAACATTTGTTATGTCACTGGCAACACTCTGTATTTTTGTTGGTGAGGGGGTTGGCCGAGTGGTATTTTTCTCGCTGGGTGGTTAATGCCTTTAGAGGCAAAATGATATTTGCCTCTAATTATATCATGTTTACCAATAATATGAACCGAGGGGAATCTCCCTTCGGTTTTTTTAGCTTTCTTCACTCTCAATAACCCTTTATATAATAAGGAATTAAAACAGAATAATTTCAAAATAAATAGTAAATTAAGTTGATTGTTTGTAATGATTATAATTATCATTATCTCTCTTAATCTCCTTTATTGCTTATTCCTTATGAATTTAAAAACTAGCAAGCTACTCATACCATTAGCAATTTCAGCGGCATTAGCGCCTTATCATGTATTTGCTGCTGATAATCCAAAAAATGATCAGATTACAGTTACAGGCAATTGGCTTGAAAATACTGAAGATGGTGAGGTGGTATTTAATCACCCAGGTGCTCGAACGGTAAAAACGCAGCAACAAATTAAAGAATCAGGCAGTGAAACCATTGCTGATGCATTGAAAGGGATACCCGGTGTGCAGGTACGAGAAAGTAACGGGACAGGTGGGAGCGATGTTTCCTTGAATGTTGGGGTTCGTGGGTTAACCTCACGCCTTTCACCTCGCTCAACGATTTTACTCGACGGTATGCCACTAGCGGCAGCTCCTTATGGCCAACCTCAGCTGTCGATGTCGCCATTATCACTAGGGAGTATTGAATCTATTGATGTGATCCGCGGAGGAGCTTCCGTACGTTATGGGCCACAAAATGTGGGTGGCGTCATTAACTTTGTGACAAAACCTATCCCGAAAGACTTTTCTGGTGGTGTTTCGTTACAAACCCAAGGGGCTAAAACAGGAGGGCTCAAAACCCTAGTCGATGCGTCCGTGGGGGGCTCAAAAGCCGATGACTCAGCAGGAGCGATACTGCTGTATTCAGGGTTACATGGGCAGGGCTACCGTAAAAGCAATGATAATACAGATATTGATGACCTGATTTTAAAAACACGTTATGCCATAACCGATAACGACGAGTTACTGGCTAATTTTCATTATTATCATGCAATGTCAGGTATGCCAGGTGGGCTAACTCAAGCGCAATATAACGCTGACCCATTCCAATCAACACGGCCTTATGACCGTTTTGAAGGGAATCGACAAGATATGTCATTGAAATATAAACATGAAGAAGATGATAAACAATTTGAGTTAATGACATGGTTTAGTAAAAGTTATCGGGGGAGTTATATAGAAAGTGACCATAAAGATAAAGCGAATGAAAGACGGTTAGTTTCTTACCCTCGTCACTATACCGCGTATGCAATTGAACCGAGTTATTCACAATTATTCCGTTTTAATGATATTTCACATGAAGTGACGGTGGGATACCGTTATTTAAATGAAACCGCAGACGAAAAAGCTTACCGTTCAAATTGGTACCAAGCCGGCACTCAAAGTTCGCGGCCGAGTACTAATGATTATTACCAACACACATCAGGTGGAACAGAAGCCCACGCTATTTACCTTGATGACACCATTGATGTTGGTAATTGGACGGTGATCCCAGGGATCCGCTATGAGAACATTAATATTCATTTAAATGACAGTTTTAAAAACCAAAACAGAAGTAAGCGATATAGCGAACCGCTTCCTGCGCTAGCGGTGATCTATCACATTGATGATGAATGGAAACTATTTGCCAATGCCAGTACGTCATTTGGCAGTTTGCAGTATTTTCAGTTGAATACGAAAGGGGTAGGGAATTCACCCGCAAATGGGTTAAGTGCAGAAAAAGCACATAACTATGAAGTGGGGACTAAATACGATAATACTGCGCTATCTCTTGAAGCGACATTATTTTATATCGATTTCGATGACCAATTACTTTACGTTGAAAATACAACGGGTTGGACAAATTTGGGAGCCACAACTCATCAAGGTGTGGAATTGGCAGCAAGATATAACCTGTCTGAGCTGAGTGATAAATTGGATGGTATAAGTGTGTATAGTACTTATACCTACACTAAAGCGGTAAGTAAAAAAGGGGATTTCGCTCATAAGGATTTACCGTTTTATTCACGGCAAGTCTTTACCGCAGGTAGCCGTTATGAAACTGGTAATTGGGTATGGAACTTAAATACTTATGCACAATCTACCCAAGAATCGCCAGGAACATCAAGCCATTATGTAACAAAACCAAGTGCTGATGGCCGATACGGAACAATCCCCGGTTATATGGTGTGGGACGCACGAGGCGAGTACCATTTTGGAAAAAGTTTGTCTGATTTAACGCTATCTGCTGGTATTAAAAATCTTTTTGATCAAACTTATTTTACACGTTCTACGGATAACAATTATGGTATCTATGTGGGGCAGCCAAGAACTTACTATGTTCAAGCATCCGTAAAATTTTAATAAAAATAAGGCAGAACAATGATGATGAGAAAACTTATCAATGCATTCGTGCTGATTCTTAGTGCTGTTAGCCTACTATTTTCAACTAATAGTTTGGCGGCACCTATCACTGTGACGGATATTGCGGGTAGGGATGTGACGGTTAATGCCCCTGTATCTCGAGTGATGCTGGCGGACAGCCGTGTTTTAGTTGCGTTAAATATATTACATCCGCAAGACCCATTAAAAGGGATTATTGCTTGGGATGATGCGTTAATTAAAAAAGCGCCTGATTTGAGTGTTGCGTACAGCAAAAAATTTCCACAACTCAGTCAAATACCTGTTTTTCCCAACCCTTATACGACAGATTTTAGTGTTGAAAAGGCCTTAGTAGCTCAACCTGATTTGTTAATTTTTGATATTGGCTTAAAAAGTAAGCTTGCTGAAAGTGGCACCTTATCGTTATTGGAAAAAAGTGGTTTACCCGTTATTTTTATCGACTTTAGGCAATATCCATTAAAAAATACCATGCCGAGTATGGCATTACTTGGCCAAGTATTCGGCGAGGAACAACAAGCACAAGCATTTAATCAGTTTTATCAACAAAAGTTAGACTTAATCCGTTCAAGAGTGGCTAAACTTAGCAAAGAGCAGCGTCCAAGCGTATTCATTGAACGAGCTGCTGGTATCCAAGGGGAAGATTATTGCTGTAAAACGTTCGGTAATGGTAATTTTGGCGAATTTGTTGAAACGGCAGGCGGGAATAACCTTGGTTCACAATGGTTTAGTATTGGAATGGGTGGGGAAATCAGTGAAGAACAATTGATTCACAGCAACCCTGATTATTATTTAATGACCGCAGCTGATTGGGATAGTACCCGTAAAGGTAGTGCTTCTGTGCCGTTAGGTTATACGGGGGATAAACAAAAGTCTTTAGCTCGCTTGAGTAAGCTAATGGATCGCCCTAAGTTTCGTTCATTATCTGCTTACAAAAACAAGCAAGTATTAGCGTTATACCAGCAATACTACGATACGCCATTTAACATTATTGCGGTGGAAGCGATTGCAAAATTTATCCACCCAGAGTTGTTTGCAGACCTTGACCCACAGGCAGATAGCGATTATTTACACCAGACCTTTACTGCCCTAGAGGGGGATGGTGTGTTTTGGGTTCAAGCGGAATAATTATCTTCTCATATAGCCCGCTTTAGTGGTGTTGGCAGTTAAAGCGGGCAAATTTATTGGTTAATTATATTATTTTTAAGTTTCGTTGAGCACGGGCAAAATGATTTTTGACGGGTATTCGCTAGAAATATGTAGGCTATTACAAGCTATTTTCCAGGTTCTATCACCCGCGATAGTTTTACCTGTATTTGTATTGAAGTCATATTTAGGGAAATTGCTACTAGAAATATCTAATCGGATACGATGTCCTTTTGCGAAACGGTTTGCACAGGCAAACGGCTTAATTTTTACTTCGACAATTTCATTTGGGGTTAATAATTCCTTCCGTTCATAACCATGCCGAAAACGACAACGGATGATGCCATCAGTAATATTCATGGCATAGCCTTGAGGGTAATCGGCACTGGGAGGGTAAACATCAATAAGTTTTGCAGTGAAATCTGTATCTAATGCATCACTGCTTATCCAAAGCGACACTTCAATTTCACCTGCTAAACAGACATCTGCTTGTAATTCTTCGGTTTCGAATACTAATACATCACAGCGGGCAGAAAGGGGTAAGTTATTATGCTTACTACCAAAAAACTTTGGTAATTCACATTGATTGAAAGCCCCACCCCAAAATATAGGCTGACCTGAGGTTAAGGCACCGCCAATGGTAGGCACTGGGTGCTTAGGGTCATAACAATAGGATATTGTAGTTGTTTTAGTGTAGGGCTGATGATGTAATTTGTTATCTGGCCACAGATAATACGCAGTTTTCTCAGTATTTGGCAAAGGCCACTGATGGTGGCTAAGCCATTTTCCCCCATGCTCTATACGTCCTTGTTGGTTGCGTTTACCACTTCCACCACCCATCATGAATATTGTTACTTCGTCACGATGGTTTTTGGCGCTCTCATCCTTTAAGTGAGTTTCAAACCAGTTTAAACGGCAAGATAACCAACTTTCACTAACATTGTGGTCAAATGCTGCGATATCACCAAACTCTGCGTCACCACTATGCGTGATATTACGGTCACCATGTAGCCAAGGCCCCATGATTAATTTTTGCGGTGATTGTTTTTTGGTAACAAATGCATAGTAGTTATCTAATGTTGAACTGACATAGGCATCGTACCAGCTAGACATAAATAACACTGGGATATCCGGTATTTGGTCATAATAGCCTTCGGCATAAATGCCTATTTTCTGCCAATAATCGGAAAAACACTCTTCTTCCCATTGCTCAAATAAATACGATTCATATTCAGGAACATGTTTAAGCAATGTTTGTCCTTGATGCCATGGCATTGTCGTAAACCATTCATGGATATTTTCTTGTTCGAGTGCGGCTAAAATTTCGGGAGATTGCTGGGCGAGTGGGCTTAGTTTAGCTTGCTTAAACGCCCAAGTGGCTTGTTTGAGTTCAAAAGCCCCCCCTTGACGGATCCCGCATTGGTAGGCGTTGGCAAAACCGCCAGAATCCAGCACCATCGTCTGTAAACCTGGTGGATTTAAACACGCCATTGCTAATTGTGTATGAGCGGCATAAGAGAGACCCATTGAGCCTATTTTGCCATTACACCAGGGTTGTTCCATAATCCATTGTAATGTATCAAAACCATCTTCAGCTTCATTAATATATTTTGTGAACTTTCCTTCGGACTCATAACGCCCGCGGCAATCCTGATACACGACAATAAAACCATGTTTATTGAAGTATTTCGCCATTTCTTGGCGTGTTATTTGCTGGCCTGATACCGTTTTTTCCGAACGAGAAGGTGCGGTTTTATCATAGGGGGTTCGCTCTATAATAACGGGAAAAGATGCAGTTGATTGAGTTTGTGGAAAGTAAATATCGGTTGATAGCATTATTCCATCACGCATTTCTATTCGGTAATTCTTCATATCCATCTTACTAATACCCTATGGTAACGGCGACGCTCAGTAAACCAATGCTGATTGCCATAAAAATGATAAAAAGCGGTAAAATATATTTTGCCCAGGTGGTCCAACTGACACCGGCTGTAGCTAAAAAGATCAATAACCCACTAGATGTTGGTGTGATCATATTGGTTAGCCCATTACCCATTAAAAATGCAAAAACCGTTGTTTGAGGGGAAACACCAGAAATTTCACCAACGGGGCCTAAAATTGGCATTGTGACAGCGGCTTGCCCAGAAGTAGATGGAATAGCAATGTCTAATAATAGTTGGGAAATAAACATGCTATATGATGAAACATAAGGACCGTGATTACCGACAAGCCCAACTAATTGATGAATAATGGTATCAAGAATTTTACCTTGAGAAAGAATAATTTCGACAGCAGTCGCTAACCCAATTAACACCCCTGCGATGAGGACTTTTTTCATTCCACTGACAAATGCATTAGCGGCGGCACTTGCGGTCAAACCACTACAACAAGTTAAAATAACACTTAAGAATAAATAGTAAGCAGATAAATCATTATTTTTCCAATGCCAGCGATTAGAGGCATAGACTAAAAATGCAACACCGATAGCTAAGACAATTAACATAAGTTTATGGCGATGGGTTAATTGTGTGGTTTGATTATGTTCTTCAACCACATAGTTTGTGAGCGTCGTTTTACGAATGCTATAGAAAACGAATAAAATACCGAGTGTAATAAAAATAAGGTACGCCGCAATTCGCATACTTAAACCACTAAACACGGGTAAACCAACAAGCGGTTGTGCGATAGAAAGTGCATATGGGTTGGTGATGGAGGCGAGGTATCCTACCTTAACCGCAATAGCTACAATGGCAAGCCCAATAAGTTCATTCAACCCAACGCGTTTCACTAAGGCTATAACCATGGGAATAACCAAAAGATACTCTTTGGCCAACCCCATAAAGGTACTTCCCATGGAAAATACAATCATTAAGAAAGGGATTAACAAGTAGATATTGCCTCGGGTAACATGGAGCAATCGCTCTAGCCCTGATTCTATAGCCCCTGTTTTATTGAGAATACCAAACATTCCTCCGATGAATAGCACCATATATATAAGTGGCGATTGCTTAACAATTCCTTCGGGGATCGCTTTAAATAGTTGAGGCAAACTGACAGGAGCGGCAGTACCTTCCTCCGATTTCTCAGTGCCTAATAATTGCTCTAACGTAATGTCTTTAGTGATAGTTTGGTAAGAATCAGGAATAACTTTCTTGCCATCACGCTCATATTGGCCTGAATTAACAAAATAAGTCATTAAAAAGGCAATGATAACTATAGTTAACATTACTAAAACCGGGTTCATTTGCCAGCCTGGTGGTGAAGATGGGCTTTGTATTGTGCTGTTTGTTGGTTGCATGATGTTGTCTCTTTTATTGTATTAATTATGAGTCGTAACCGAGCTGCCTCGATATACGTAAAGCAGACAGAAGCAGTTGTTCAGTCATATCTTGTTCTTTTTCATCAGAAAAACGGCTTAGAGGTAAGCTAATACTCAGTGAAGCAATGCATTCCCCATGTTGTGAAAAGATAGGTGCGGCGATCGCACCAATACCTGCGGTTAATTCACCTCGGGTAATTGCAAAACCTTGTGAGCGTATGGTTACAATAGATTTTTCAATAGAGGGGTTCTTTTCAATAAAATGTGCTTGAACATCTTTAGGTGAGTAAGCCAATAGCACTCTGCCTGAAGCCCCAGATCCTAACGGTCGGCGATTACCAGCTTCACTGCGCACTTGAAGTGATTGTCCTGATGGCTTATGAAGAACTTGTAAAATTTCATCGTTGTCACGTATACGCATTTGAATATTTTCATCAAAACGTTGACGTAGTTGCTCTGCTTCAACCTCTGCGACTTGAATATAGTTAATTTGTTGGCGAGCGCAATTCCCCAAGCTTAATAATTGATGGCCTAAATGATAGGTAACCGGATTTTCATTTTTTTGTACGAAATGGCGATTTTCCAATGTGCATAATAAGCGGTATACCTTGGATTTATTCATGCCAGATAAGCGTGCAAGTTCACTTAACCCAAGATTGTTTTTTTCACCTAATAGCATCAATAACAATAAAGCATCATCAACGGCAGTGACAATATTTTCTTTCATATCAACCTCGACTGGTTCATACAGTAAACCATTGGTTTATTTAATAAAATTAGCATGGAGAATAATAAAAAATGATTCAAGAAAGTTGTTAATAAATTGTGAGGTGAGTTAGGGTTTTAAAAAGGTATTTTTCAGTGATAAAAATGAAAGTGGAGTATTTTTAATATAAAACAATTGGTTATAGGAAATGTAAAATAAGAAAGTTTTGATGACAACGCGAATAGAAATGATTGTAAATGGGAAGCTAATCGTCATTTATGGCGGTTATTTGGTTCACCTAGTGAAATTGATTCGTACACCAGCAATAAATAAAAGAACCTCCAGCGAAAAAAATCGTCGTTTTTATTGAATTTTTAAGGGGAAAATTCGGAAATGGCAGAGGTTATCAAAAAAGCATCGAAGGTATTTCTTAAATAATGAGCCTTATGGCAGAATGAAATTCACTTTCTTTAATGGATAACAGAGATGAAACTCGCGCTGGTCGGTTCTGGAAAAATAATCATGTCGGCTCTTGATGCTTTAATACAGGTGCAGGGGATAGAGCTAGTTGCACTGTGTGTTCGGGAGGAAAGTATTGAAAAGGGGCAGGTTATTTGCCAACAATTTGGTATAGCAAAGTTGTATACTGATTATCAAGAACTCCTGCAAGACCCTGATGTTGATGTGATATACATAGGTTTGCCAAATCATTTGCACTTTCAGTATACCTTTGATGCATTGATGGCCGACAAACATGTGGTATGCGAGAAACCGTTTACACCAAATTGGCAACAATTGCAGGTGTTAATTTCCATTTCTCAGACTAGAGGGCTTTTTTTGTTTGAAGCCATTACGTCTATTCATACTCCTGAATTTCATTTTATCAAACAACATATTGATAAAATTGGTGAAATCAAAGTGATTCACGGTAATTACTCCCAATATTCAAGTCGATACAATGACTATTTACAAGGCCGTATTCATGCCGCTTTTGACCCACAGCAAGCAGGCGGTGCACTCTATGATATTAATCTATATAACATTTATTTGTTATCGGCCTTGATGGGAGCACCCGATAGTAGCCATTATATTTGTAATAAAGGGTTTAATGGAATTGATACATCAGGGATATTAACCGCCCATTTTGGGCGTTCAGTTGCATCGTGCGTGGGAGCGAAAGATTCGGCGAGCCCTGGTTACTTTATTATTCAAGGTACCAAAGGGTATATTTGTATCAAGGGGGCTCCAAGTCTTTGCCAGTCAGTCGAGGTTTGCATTGACGGGGAAATATCCAGCGTATCTCGGGATACAACAATCAATCATATGGTCTATGAGTTTGCATTCTTTCGTGAGCAAATTGGCACTAAAAGCTATGCTAAATGTAATGAATTGCTTGAATTAGCATTAATTGTTTCAAAAATATTGCATCAGTCACGAGACGATGTAGGGCTGGTATTTGAATCATAAATACATTGGCAGCGCTATGGCTGCCATAATTTGTCAATTTAAAATGAATATAAAGATGCTACTGATTTACCAAGCTTTTCAGCAAGCTCAGATGCCGCATATCTATCCATGATCACTTCGATATAGGCCGCATGGTTCGATAGCTCGGCTTGTTTAATCGCATTGTCTAATTCAATACAGTTGGTAACACGCTGACAATACCAATCTTTACAGCCTAATGCCGCGGGAAGCTGTGCATAATTCCACTGGGGTAAGTCGTTGTAATAGGCTTCAGGGTTTTTACACAAAAGCCGCTCAATTAAATAGCCGTCATTATTTAGGACCAAAATAATGGGTTTTAAGCCAAAACGGGCAAACTGGCTAATCTCTTGGGCAGTGAGTTGGTGAGAACCTTCTCCAGTTACTAAAATCACCCGTTTGTGTGGCTCAGCTATTGCTGCACCAAATGCAGCAGGAGTGGCCCAACCGATAGAGCCCCACAAGGTTTGGTTATGAAACTGTGCATTTTCAGGTAATAAAGCAAAACCTAACCCCATGGATGCAGTTCCCGTTTCTGCAATAATAATATCGTCCTTACGGAACATTTTTTCTAGGCGAGGGTACAAATATGAGGCAGTAATTTGGCCATTTTCACCTTGTTGTGGAGATCCTAAATCTTGGGCTTTGATCCCAACATGGTTCAGTGAGGGCACAAGTTCTTTTAATTTATGTAACACATCTTTCATCAATACATTTGGATAGATAGCAGAGCCCACTTTCACGTGGTCAGAAAGAATGTTAATACAGCTTTCAGGGGCAATAGCTGCCGTGAAGCTGCCGGAGTTGAAGTCCGTTAATACTGCACCGATCCCCATAACACAGTCACAACTCTCGACAAATTCTCTCACTTCAGGATTCATTAGTTTTCCGTTATAAATCCCCATATATCGAGAGTTAGATTCGCTTAAGACCCCTTTATCCATAAACATAGTGGCATAGGGTAGGCCAGTTTTCTGAATAATAGCCTCAACATCAGTCGTTAAGCCGAAACGTGCTGTTAAAATTCCAGGAATAATGCAGGCTTTTGTACTCGATGTGAGCTTTTCGACAATAGCTGTAACGGCAGCTGATAATGACTCGCTATGACTTTTATTTATAGTGATAGTTTCAGATGTTTTATCTGCTTTAATTGGCATAACAGCGTAGTCAGAAGGGAAACCTAAATAAACGGGTCGAGATTCTTGTAAAGCGGTTGTAATTAAACGTTCTGTTTCGGCAATACAGTTTTCAGGCGTTAAAATAGCGTGAGCACAGCTTAAGTGTTGACTCATTTGATAAAACACATCGAAATCACCATTTCCAAGAGTGTGGTGAACTAAGCGGTGGTTTTTTTGTACCCCACTTGCTGGCATACCAACAAGGTGAAAAATGGGAAGATGTTCAGCATAAGCGCCTGCAATACCATTTAAAGCACTGAGTTCGCCGACACCAAAAGTCGTCGATAATGCTGCTACACCTTTCACGCGAGCGTAGCCATCCGCAGCATATGAGGCATTAAGTTCATTGCAGTTGCCAATCCAGCGCATTTTTTCACTTTCACATACTGCATCTTCAATAGGGAATGCATAGTCACCAGCAACACCAAAAATATCGTGAATACCGATTTGGTAAAGTCTGTCCAATACGTATTCGATAACCGTCTTATTCATCATGCTGATCTCCATTAATTGCTTAGCTAATAATTCTAAATTGAATTATTTTTATCGTTTATTGTGCTTTAAAGGAAATCACTTAAACTCATTCTATCTATAACTAAAAATCATAGGGGGTGCAATGGACATTCGTTCATTACGTTATTTTGTTGAAGTCGTACAGCTCAATGGTTTTAGTCGTGCGGCAGAAAGTTTATTTGTAACGCAACCGGCGATTAGCCGCAGTATTAAAAAATTAGAAGATGAGCTTGGTTATACCTTGCTGATTAGGGAAGTCGATGGCGTTAAATTAACGGAGGAAGGGGACATTTTATTGGCTCATGCGAAGCAAATTCTTTCACAGTTTAGCAGTATGAAAAAAGCGTTACAGGAAAGGTCGGGCCCTATATCCGGGGTACTACCTGTGGGGCTACCACCGGTGATAGCATCGACTTATTTTGCTGACATTATTATGGCTTTTAGCCAACGTTACCCACAGGTGGAACTGAAAATTCTTGAGTTAGGTACCCGAAAAATGCGTGAGGCAATGTTAAATGGTGAAGTTGAAACTGCCGCGGTGATGTTACCTTTTGCTGATGACCGCTTTGAAGTACACCCCTTTTCAACGGACCGATTAATGCTATTAGTCAGCAAACAACATCCACTCGCGATCCGTGAATTTGTTAAATTTAGTGAAATAGTCGATGAGCCTTTTATTTTCTTTTCTGATGATTTTCTAATTAATGAACTGGTTGTCAGTGCTTGCGGTGTTTATGGCAAAAAGCCCACTATTTCCGGACGCAGTAGCCATTTAGATTTGGTAACTGCCATGGTAAGAGCCGGGGTAGGGGTAACGCTACTGCCAGATAGTATGTGGCAGAATACCAGTTCAGTGGGATTATCCGTTATTCCAGTTATTGAGCCAATATTGGCTTACGATATTGCTTTAGCGACAGTAAAAAACCACCACCAAAGCCGTCGTGCCAAAGCATGGCATGATTTGGCGTTAACTATATTAAAGGCCAATAGGGCAAGATGAGGCAGTTAGTCCTGTATTGCTAAGTCTTGCATTAAACCGCCCAGAAATATTCATTTATTAATGAATATTGCTAAGGTTTAAATATTTATCTTAATTAAAAATTTTCTTTAATAAACAGAATCTATTGAGATTATAAAATAATTACATAAGAAATTATTTTTGATTTAAATCACATATGCGGAATATTGTTCATACATTAATGAATTAAAAGCGCTATTGTTAACCAAATGAAAATAAATTGTTTATTTTATTTAGCGGGGTGACAAATGAGCGCAGTAAAATATGATTATATTATTGTAGGTGCGGGTTCTGCCGGTTGTGTTCTTGCTGCTCGGTTGATCCAAGAAACGCAATCTAGAGTATTACTTATCGAAGCGGGCGATAGCGATAACCATTTGTTTATTCGTATGCCTGCAGGTGTAGCGAAAATTATCGCCCAAAAGAGCTGGCCTTATGAAACTGAGCCAGAGCCTCATGCTAATAACCGTAAAATGCAAATTGCCCAAGGGAAAGTATTGGGGGGAAGTAGTTCTGTCAATGGAATGATTTATATCCGAGGACAGAAACAAGATTATGATAATTGGGCTCTAAACTATGGTTGTGAAGGTTGGGGATATGCGGATGTATTGCCATGGTTTAAAAAAGCAGAGAACAATGAAAGCCTGACAGGGGAATATCATGGAACAGAAGGCCCACTTCCTGTCAGTGAAAATAGATACCGGCACCCATTATCAATGGCATTTATTCGTGCAGCACAAGAGCATGGTCTTCCTTATCTCAATGATCTTAATGGAGAAAGCCAGCAAGGAACAAGCTTTTACCAGACGACAACGCATAATGGAGAAAGAGCCAGTACATCAAGAACCTATTTAAAATCAGTGGAAAAGAATGATAAGTTGACATTAAAGCTTGGCACTCAAGTGAACCGTATTATAATTCGCGATGGCCGCGCGATTGGTGTTGCTTATCAAGGGAAAAATGGCCATGAAGTTGAGGCATTCGTTAGTTGCGAAGTATTGGTTTGTTCTGGTGCGATGGGCTCTGCAAAATTATTGATGCTGTCAGGAATCGGGCCAGAGGAGCACCTATCTTCGTTGGGGATTGATACTCATGTGAATCTGCCTGTTGGCCAAAATTTTCATGACCACCTACATATGTCAATTAACGTCACGACTAAGCAACCAATTAGCTTATTTGGCGCAGACCAAGGTCTAAATGCGATTAAACACGGGGTAGAGTGGATAGCATTTCGCAGTGGACTGCTCACCTCTAACGTTTTAGAAGGCGCTGCATTTAAAGACAGTTGCAGCCAAGGTCGTCCTGATGTACAAATTCATTTTTTACCTATTTTAGATAGTTGGGATGATGTTCCTGGCGAACCTCTACCCGCCGCCCACGGCTTTTCTTTAAAGGTCGGGTACCTGCAACCTAAGTCCCGTGGTGAAGTTTTATTGCGCAGCGCAGACCCACAAGCACCACTAAAGATACATGCTAATTATCTTGCGTCACCTGAAGATATGGAAGGTTGCAAACGGGCAGTTAAATTTGGACTGGAAGTATTGGATTGCCCTTCATTACAAGTATTAAGCAAAGAAGTTCTAATGCCGCCAGCGTCGGTGCGCCATGATGAAGCTCAACTTGAAGAGTTTGTCCGAAATTTTTGTAAAACGGTTTACCATCCTGTGGGAACTTGCCGTATGGGAACGGATACTACAACATCAGTGACTGACTTGCGGTTACGTGTACATGGTATTGAAAACTTACGTGTCGTGGACTGTTCTGTGATGCCTGAAATTCCAAGTGGAAACACAAATGCCCCAACGATCATGATTGCAGAACGCGCAGCAGCGATGATTATAGAAGATAGGAACGCAAATTAGCCTTGCGATAAGGTAATAATAGAAAAACAGCATAAAATCAAGGCAACCACCCAAACTTTATGCTGTTTCAATAATCTTACGGTACTTAGAACGATCTAACATTAAGTTGTGGTGTTATATATTAAACCGTTATTTTGCTTTATTGATTTATAGTATTTTTATATTTAATGGTTTATTTTGTACTCGCGGTATATTCATTTAATTAAATCCATCAAATAAAATAGCGTACTTTTATTAAAGTTAAATAATTTCATACAATAAATTTACTTCTCAATGACTACTATAAAGTGACATAAAGTCGTATTTCCCTTTTTTGGATAATATGCCAAAGAGCGTTATAGGTGAAGCTGACTTGATTGGCTTGGGATGATGTAGATAAACCTTACCTTCACGATAAAAATTTCGACCGTGCATAATCATTTGAAAGCTAAACAAACTATTACTGATATTCCACTTTCAATATTCCAGAAGCGGTAAATAAACCTAGTTCAATTTCTTTCCCTTCATGAAAAACTGGGGACACAGTTAATACTGGCTGTGCATAGTAAGTAAAATTACGATATTCATTAGGTAATAAAGGCGTATTATCTGCTTGAATTTTTAGTCCTAAATTAGGGTTAGATGTTTCAAGCAAATCCGTATTAAAGCTTGCACTAGAGCTTTCAAGCTTTAATTTAAGATTTGGATTACTGGATGATTTACTTCCGCAATCCAAATGATAGTCAATGTTTTTTGTATAACGTTCACTGGTAAATCTGTGTAGATTTATTTCACCAAATGAGACTTCAATAGGTTGTCCAGGGCCATTTTCACCATACACATCACAAGTACTTTCAATCACATCCACTTTAATTGTTAATGTATAGGTTTCGGCAAGGCAAAAGCTACTAAAAAAAATAATCAGTATATTAGTGAGAGTTACAAATAGTAAAAGTAATCTTTTTTTTATTATTTGAGTTAAAAATATCATAATGATTTATACTCCAATCGATAAATCGAATAAATTAATTTCAAGTAACTTAGATTTAATTTTTTAATTAATTACAATAGATAAAATAGCATTTCCTACCCTCGAACCTGGCTCGGGATTTCCTAATGAAGATAGAGTTGAACTAACGGAAAAGGTTAAGTTTGTATTTTTTTTAATATCCGCTTGAACTAAATTATTCAACATACATTTTCCTGAGACACATACATCTAATTGACTTTTTACACCATGTAATAAATCAACTTCATTTTCAGGTAAAAATTGAAATGTGGCACTCATATCGCCAGTACACGATATATCCCCGTTAATTTTTGCTATATTTCCATTTATATTATTTGAATTGACATTGCCATGAGATATCGTTAATGGCATAGATACATTGCAAGAAGGCAATACTGGGATCTCAGGGACATTAACTGAACAGGTTGTTCCTACATCTTTTCCATTCACAATTATTTGTAAGCATGTATCAGCATAACCTGTTGCTGATGCATGGTAATCGAAGAAATTTATATATCTAACATCAAACTGCCCAAACTTAACGCCGAAATCGGGTAATACTTCACTACAGTGCTTAGGTGTGTTTCGTGTAACTGAATAGTATTTAACAACACCTACATTATATATACTACTAAATCCAACTAGTAGAGAAATACTTGGTGTTGCCATAGAGCTTATAGAGCCTGTCGATGAGCGACCAGTCGCAATAACTGTAATATTACACTCAGTATTCGTGCTGTTTTTTATCTCATCTGGAATATATAAAAAATAAGGGCCTAACGTTTTTGGTATAGTATAGTATGCATCATTAATAAGATTATGTAACTTACTTGTGGTGTATATACTGTTAGGATTTAATGGACTTGCACTAGTTTTATTATTAATTATAAATAGTAAAGCTAGCATCATTATTTTAAAAAAATAAATATTTTTACTTTTTAGCATTACGCTATTACCTATCAATTTTATAAATTATTATCGTGATGCTATGACGTTAATCATATAGCATTTCAAAAGCAATTAAAGCAGAAAAAGCACCAGGTATGAGTGGACCGGACGTTCTTATAGCTGAGACATAATAAATTAGGCTATTTTGGCCCGATGCAATTAACGTTGGGTTACTTTCTTTACCTATTGGTAATATTTCTCCTGCTGAATTTGCTACTTGCAACCCAAAGCCGTATGCCCCGTTGACTTGAATAATATTTGAATGTTCAGGTTCACTTGCCGCTAAAAATTTGATTTTGACCGCAGGCTGTGTGCTACTCCATACTGTTTTTCCAGTTTGGAAATTTTGAAGTTCAGTTTGAACTTGCAAGCAATTTAACAACTCAATTTGGAATGGAATAGGTTGCATCACTTGCTCAGAAGAATTTAGATCACTAAATGATAAATTTCCTAGCGAAACGGATTGGTTACTAGATTTCATAGCTAATTCGCATGGGTTTTCAGTTAAAGAGCCTGAAACATGGATAACCCCATGCTGGCCATCAACCTCCCAACCATCTGTAGGCCTGAATAGATTATTATTGTCAGCAACAGCCGGCAATACTGTGGCTAAGCAAAGTGAAATGACTATATATTTTGAACGTAACCAACGATATATTTTTGAGCTCATAAATATGTCCCCATTTAGCTTTATATTCCTTTACTATTTATTTAATAAATTTTTTGTAATAACAGAGCAGATTGTATTTTTACAATCAAAGGTTAATTTTGGGCGACCACCATAATCATTAATATAAGTAATCACGGGGGTATTACCTAATTGCTCATTTGTCATTCCAATATTGATCTCACTAAAGGGCGCAATCATAATTGGATTAAATTCTTTCGCATCCGTATTTGCATGGGCCCCTGCATTAATTATTGTGATGTAATAAGGCGTTGGGTTTTTGGCAAAAACAAGATTTCCTTTCTTTTCAAGCTGCATTTTTTCTTGCCATGGCGCACTGTTTTGCTGTGGTGCAATTGCTTCTGGACGATAAAATAATTTTATTTTTGTTTGTAATGCAATCTGTAAAGTATTTGGTTTATCACTCTTAGGTGGAATCTCTCGCATATTAAAATAGAATAAAGACTCTCTATCCTGAGGTAAGTTTTTTACATCGGGTAGAGCTTCAATTTTCATTTGACTAGATTTTCCTGGTTCTAATCGTTGAACTGGTGGTAATACAATTAATGGTGATGTTATTTTTTTACTTTCTTCATTTTCAATCCAACCTTGAGCAAGATAAGGAAGTTGCTTATTATTATTATTAATATTTAAAGAGATTGACTTGTTCTCTCCATCAAAGATGACTCTTGTTCTATCTAATGATACCGCAGCCTCTGAAAAAGCACTTAGGGTTAAAGGCCCTAAAAAAATACTCATTAATGTCTTTTTGATATTCATTTGGTTATTACCTTTCATATTACTTTTATCTATTTAAACTAAATAATCATTTGACTATTGCTTTTACTACCTCGTTGCATGGAAGTAATAAATTATCTTGAATTTCTCGATTCATTAATTCAGAGGGAAAAATTATTTCACATGACATATTTTTACCCCATGTAACATTCATTATTTCTGAAGGATGAACACCGCTTATATAAGTATTACCTAAATCACCTACAATCCCAACGTTTTGCTTTTTATGATTTGTTACTTGAGCTCCTAATGGTGGATGAGTACCATCAGTAAGTACGATAACAGCCATAATTTTCTGACCTGAAATAACCGAAAATGAACGATATCCAACAGCACCTTCAGTTAATGTTGCTTGAATAACAGATTGTTGGGCATCTATATCATCAGGTAGCTTATTTAAATCAATTTGCGCTTTATTTCGATAGTAGCTACTGACATCTGAAATAACTGCTTTCCCAAATCGGTTTGATTCAACAGGAACACCAATACCACGAATCGTAATATTTGGAACATCATCAGTATCAACTAATATACGTGCTCCCCCGAGATTATTTATTCTATGTGCAACCGTACCTTTTCCTGTTAAGGTCAAGCCACCTGAAGTGGAAAGGCCAAAAGCACTATATTGGTTATTTATATGATTCGCATTGGCTGACCAACGAGCATTGTCCCCTTGATGTGAAATAAAAGCACTTGCGGTTCCTCCTTTTCGATTTGCACCTGCACTTACCTGATAATTTGTTCTATCATCCAATCGGTCATAATAAGAAACACGATTAGTCGTATCATAGCGGCTTGTATTCATCGAATAACCAACATTTGCCCCATTACTTAGTGGGAAAGATAATGATACATAAGCGCTATCATCGGTCACACCATTATAAAAACTACGATTTGCAGATAAGCTAATACTCATATTTTTTATTGGGCCGATATCCATATATTTCGATAGCATTAAACTGTAATAATCATTATCTTTTTTATCCCAATACGTCTGATGGTTATAATTTAAATATAATGATAACCCTATATCCTGGAAATTCTTATTTACAGATATAGTGTATAGCTCTTTGCTTCCATAGTTACGTAGCCCTGTTCGTTGGGTATTTAAGAAATCACTCATGCTCATATAACTTCGTTCTGAAAAACGATAACCTGCAAATTGTATCTGGCTATCGAACTCTTCAAATCGTTTAGAATAGTTAACTCGGTATGAGCTCCCACTTAATGTCCCT
The DNA here is from genome assembly GCF_028481025.1 of Providencia sp. PROV150. Lineage (NCBI taxonomy): Bacteria > Pseudomonadati > Pseudomonadota > Gammaproteobacteria > Enterobacterales > Morganellaceae > Providencia > Providencia sp. PROV150. Next base: position 419,885 of record NZ_JAMPPJ010000001.1, read on the forward strand.
TCACCGGATAAACGGGCGATAGACTGAGTAACATCAAATGAAAGTGCACCGAATGCGAGTAAATCCCGCCCAAATCCCATTGATAGCGCATTATAATTTTGGCTATTCAAACTACCGCCAATTAAAGACCAACCATTACTAATACCCCAAGAAAATTCACCTGTAATGAAATTTTCCCCTTCACTTTGGCGCTCGGTATTCGTTGGCTGGCCTAGCGCAAATTTATATTGAACTTGCCCAGGTCTTGTTAAATATGGCAAATTTGCGGTATCAACTTGAAACTCTTGAATTGAACCATCTTGCTCTTTAATGGCAACATTTAAAGTTCCTGTTATGGCATCACTTAAATTTTGGATACGAAAGGGACCCGGCGCAACTTGTGTTTCATACAGTATCCGTCCTTGTTGCATGATCGTCACTGTAGCATTACTTTGTGCTATCCCTGTTATTTCAGGGGCATATCCACGCAAGTTTGGTGGCATCATGCTTAATTCAGATTGCAAGCTTGCACCAATAAATCTAAAGCCATCAAAAATATTTGAAGCCAAATAGTCTTCACCCAGTACGAGTTTAGCCTTTAATTCAGATAGAGCTCGGTATGCATAAAAACGGTTCCATGTGAAATCAGATTGGTCACGTCCTTGGCTTCCTGTTGTATGGTTATAGCGGCTTTGCCAATCAGCTCTAAACCGCCAAGCACCTAAATTGATACCTGCGACACCGTTACTATTTACTGAGGATGAATTTGCTCCTCCATTATAGGAATTAGTGGCATTAGCATTCACATTATAATCAATAAGTAATGCTGATATTCCATTGTCCCAGCGAGAAGGGGGATCCCAGTTTTCTGATGTGTATTCTAGGTACGCTTGTGGAATACTGACATATAGAGATGACGTAGCTAAATCACCGCGCAGTAATAATCCCGGCAAGCTGTTTTCATTAAGGCATTGCCCTTCATGCCACCATGTTAATTTTTTTTGCGACTCAGAAGTAAGCCCGAGTAGCTTAACTATTTCTGGAGATAAACAAGGCTGACTATTATCAGGATCATACTCACCAGTATAATAGGGGATGCTAATGTCAGATATTTGTTCGTTATTGATTTTTAGCGTAAAGTTATAAGCTCCGGGCATAATATAACCCGCACGAGAGAATTGGTTTAAATCAATGTTATTTTTGTCTTCTAAATCTAAAACATCAGTATTGAATTCAATATGATTATCTGCATTGATAGTTAAAGTCACACAACTGATTGTTAATCCAATAAGAATACTTAACCATTTTAATTTTGGTGTATAAATAGGTAACGAAGACATAAAATATTCCTAAAATCTAACAATAATTTATTTATTATTTAGTAATAATCTAGTTTAAAACGCAGTGATGTTTGATACTGCCCAGCACGTAACGGTGTTTTATCTGAAATAACTTTTAACTGATAATTCAAAATATATTTCCCAGCTTTTATATCGTTCGGTAGTGTTTTTTTTCCTGGGTAAATATGTACTCCTTTCGAATCAGTTAATAATAGTGCTATACCTTGTGCTGACCCCGATACTGAAAAAAAATCCCCAGTAACAGGCCCATCAAATGAAACTTCAAATGTTTTCCATGGTTCACCTGTATAAGATGTTAGTTTGCAACCAATTAATGTAATAAAAAAATCATGTGCTTGTCCTTGTCCTTTTTGCTGTATTAATGATAGTGGTAAAATTCCCATGTCAATGGATTGTTCATAAGAACCAGTATCAATACTACATGCCGTATCCATAATGCTACCTTGCATTATCAGATCCATTGAGTTATTTGCAGAAGCATTTTTAAAAAAGGGTAATAGTAAAAAAAAACACAATGATAAAATAACTTCTTTTTTCTTTGTTATCATATTATAACCATTAAAATATACACCACGAGGTCTATCAACCCCGTGGTGAGATAGCATCTTATAAAAATTTATTTAATTATATGCTAATGTAAAATTAGTAACTGCTTGGAATTTCCCTGGTGTTACTGGAATAACTTTGCTTTGCGCATCAACTAACTGAAGTCCAATTAATGATGCTTGGAATTTTAATGTGTTATTCCCTTCAACATAATTTTGTTTTGCGCCAGAGTTAACTTTAATTTGAGTACCCGATGAATTCATGATCTTCACTGCGGCACCAGTAGCATCACCTGTAATCTGTAAATAACCTGTATCTTTCCCCGCTTCAGTTCCCTTGAAAGTTACCGCAACTTGATTATCACCTTTTAGGTTACAGCCTTCTAATTTAATCTGAAATGGTTGTGCTGATGATTCACCACCGTTATCTAAAGTCACATTAGATACTTGGCCTAATGGAACTTCTTGATTCTCTTCACCAGGAGCAATAGAGCATGGCGCTTCAATAATAGAACCAGAAAATGTTACCGTTCCACTCCCTGCATCAACAGCTAAAGCAGATGTACTCATTAAACCAGAAATCATAGTTGCTAAAATAATTTTTTTCATTTTTTCCTCAAACGATAAGTATAGATATACATATAAATATTTATATGCATTTTTTTAATAAAAAAATATTTAAATAAAATATATTTAAATGGACTAATAAAAATAAATTGTATCAGATGCTGATATCTTATTTTTTAAAGAAATTACATCATCCGAAGGGGATTTTTGAACTTCAGCAATAATAAGCTTAATGACTCTTTCAAATGGACAATCGAGTGCTACGCTTAAATTAAATAACATATCAATACTAATTTTATTTATTCCACGTTCATAACGTGACATTTGTTGCTGTGAAACATTTACTTGTTTTGCTAGTTCACAAGCAGAAATACCATTCTCTTTACGTATTTTTCTTATAACTAATCCACAGTAAATAGAAAATAGATTATCTTGTGTTTCATATTTGGATATGACTCTATTAACTTTACTCATAATTAATAACAAGGTCTCAGTTTAATAATTTATAATTTGTTGTGCTCTTATATATTCCCTTTAAGTGCTTACAATTATAATGAGTAGTATTTTTTAAATCAAACCACGAAAAAGAATAGAGTCTATTTAATTGGCTATATTTACACTTTTTACAATTCAGTTGTTTTTCTTATCTAACAATAAGTTATAAACATTTAAAGTTTTTAACAATTTTTTTAAAATCAAATTTAGAAGTTAGCTTGTTAGTTTATTAGGCTTGGTTTGACATAAAAAAAAGTATTTTTATCTGAAATTAACAAATTTTAATAAATCCTCTTAGATTGTAACAAAATAACTTGATTTCAATCAAAAACACACACATAAGGAGTGATTATGTAATTTGAAAAACGAAAGACTTTAGAAAAAAGACAGTAAAATCAAGTGATTAATTAATACTCTCATTTGGAGTAAAAATCTACAAAAAAATACAATTAAATCATTATAGTAGCTAGCAGAGATGATGTGTGGCTTCTTATCATTACATCAATAGCCTTACTTATCTAAATATTTATACCTCCATAGCCGAGACACTATAGGGTTCTATCTGCTTAAATTTTTTGTTACGGGCTCTTCTAGCTTACTTTATATCTAGTAAGAGAGTTACTGCAGAGTAGTAAACAAGTACGGATATGTGTCGTTTTTTACCATAATGTTTTATTTTAAGATATGACTTAGGGCGGTCATTAGTCTGATATTTTTTAACTTGGCTTTGTTAGCCTGTAAATTCAAATTGTTATGAAAGTAAGCTAGATTCTATTTATTTAGAAAGAGAAGGAGAACCAATAGTGAGTTTTTATGATATAACAGGAGGGAAAACAGCATAGTATTATATTTATAAATTAAATATTATGCTGTTTTTTGATTAATGATACTTTTTAGTTGGGTGCAAATCTAAAATATAGGCTTACACATTAAACAGGAAGTTGAGCACATCGCCGTCTTTCACGATGTAATCTTTTCCTTCTGCGCGCATTTTACCTGCTTCTTTAGCACCTTGTTCGCCACGGTATTGGATAAAGTCATCAAATGCGATAGTTTGCGCGCGAATAAAGCCTTTTTCGAAGTCAGTATGGATTTTACCCGCAGCTTGTGGCGCAGTTGCACCAACAGGGATAGTCCACGCACGCACTTCTTTAACACCGGCAGTAAAATAGGTTTGCAGGTTTAATAACTGATATCCAGCACGAATAACACGGTTAAGACCCGGCTCTTCAATACCTAAATCCGCCATAAATTCATCGCGCTCTTCGTCTTCAAGTTCTGCGATATCAGACTCAATCGCTGCGCAGACAGGAACAACCACAGAGCCTTCAGCTTCTGCGATTTTATACACCACATCTAAGAACGGGTTATTTTCAAAACCATCTTCATTAACGTTAGCAATGTACATGGTTGGCTTTAATGTTAAGAAGCTCAAGTAGCGGATAGCCGCTTTATCTTCATTAGATAAATCTAATGTGCGTAACATGCCTGCTTGCTCTAAGTGCGGCAAACATTTCTCTAATGCTTCTAATTCCGCTTTTGCGTCTTTATCGCCGCCTTTTGCACGTTTTTGGACACGGTGAATAGCGCGCTCACAAGTATCAAGGTCAGCAAGTGCTAATTCAGTATTAATGACTTCAATATCTGCGGCAGGGTCAACTTGGCCTGCAACGTGAATGATATTGTCGTTTTCAAAACAACGAACAACATGGCCAATGGCTTCGGTTTCACGGATATTCGTTAAAAATTGGTTGCCTAGGCCTTCACCTTTGGATGCACCTTTCACTAAGCCCGCGATATCAACGAATTCCATAGTCGTTGGTAATATACGCTGTGGCTTCACAATTTCAGCTAATTGATCAAGACGTGGGTCTGGCATTGGCACAACACCCGTGTTTGGTTCAATTGTACAGAAAGGGAAGTTGGCTGCTTCGATGCCGGCTTTGGTCAATGCATTAAATAGGGTGGATTTACCCACGTTAGGCAGACCAACGATACCGCATTTAAAACCCATATGTTTCTCACCTTAATAGCAAGGGGCAGTCTCACGCTGCACCCAATGTTTAGAAATTGGCGCTGATTATACACAAAAAGTTGATTCGGATGAAATGAACTCTTATGCGGTTGCTTTAAAACCATGTAAACGATTGATGGCTTTGTCCATCCCATCAGCCAGGAGAATATCTGTGCACCTAGCTGCTTCATCAATCGCATCATCAATGAGCTTTTGTTCAGATAAAGGCGGTTTGCCCAAAACAAAACCAACAACTTTATTTTTATCACCCGGATGACCAATACCAATGCGTAAACGATAAAAATTCGGGTTATTGGCGAATTTGCTTTGAATATCTTTCAACCCATTATGCCCGCCATTACTGCCACCTAACTTCATTTTAGCCACACCTGGTGGTAAATCGAGCTCATCATGGGCGACTAAGATCTCATCGAGATTGATGCGATAAAAATTAGCTATAGCGGCAACAGATTTACCACTTAGATTCATAAAGGTGGTTGGAACCAGCAGACGGATATCGTTACCATTCATATTAATGCGAGCGGTATAACCAAAAAATTTAGCTTCTTCTTTCAATGGCTGATTATGGCGCTCAGCCAGTAAATCAACATACCATGCACCTGCATTATGGCGCGTTTGTGCATATTCAGCACCTGGATTGGCAAGTCCAACAATTAACTTAATTTTGCTCACGGCGATGATTTCACTATCAGTTATGAAAATAATGCCTTAGTTTACCTTGTGAAATACAGGATGTACAAAATTGTGATAGATAAAAGTCACTATGATTATAATTGCCGAATAAACTATTCGGATTTTCTGGGTTTTTGATAAAAAGCACTTTTTGTACAGATATTCTTGCTAACTTCCTTCCTTGTGATGTCTATCGCAAAAAATTTTACTTAATGCACTATAATCATTACATAAATATAAAGTATGACCGAATTTATTTACACATGCTTGCTTATCAGTTTACTGGTACTGGAGGTATATATGAAACGGAAAAGCGCTCATCTTCTTGGTAATGTCTTCATGGGAATCGGAATGGTGTTGATGATCGGGAGTATTGGTGTCAACTTATTCTCTCATATTGTTAACTTAGGCCTTTCAGAACTTATTACCAATGGTTCCTTATTCGGCATTTTTATCGGTGCGATGGTATGGTTAGTCGGTGCAAGGATCGGCGGCCGTGAAAAAGTTGCAGACCGTTACTGGCAGTTAAAACAACAATATCATTCACGCAGAGATAATCACCGCTATCCATAAATAGCCTAGAGCAATTAATTGCTGATAATGGTGAACAAGTTTGATAATTAGGCATTAAGAAGAGTGAAATTCCAAAGAATTTTGCTCTTTTGTCGTGAAGATTGTGAGTTATTTTAGATGGCTATTTTTATCGTTTTATTACGTGAAATCACCACTATGATTGGCGATAGAATATAAACATAGGCATCGATGGTTTCTTTCCTGCCAAAATCATAAAGCCCCTGCAAATTACATTGCAGGGGCTTATATTTTTTATTGTGACTTTTTCATTATGGTTGAACGCTAAAACCCAATATTGGAGAATTAGTGCTCAAACATTGCTGAAATTGACTCTTCGTTGCTGATACGACGGATAGCTTCAGCTAACATACCTGAAAGCGTTAAGGTGCGAACATTGCTCAGCGCCTTGATTTCAGGAGAAAGAGGGATAGTGTCACAAACAATGACTTCATCAATGACTGAATTTTTGATGTTGTCTACAGCATTACCTGAGAAAATCGGGTGTGTTGCGTATGCAAATACACGTTTAGCACCACGTTCTTTCAGTGCTTCAGCTGCTTTACACAGAGTACCACCGGTATCAATCATATCGTCCACTAAGATGCAATCACGACCTGAAACATCACCAATGATATGCATAACTTGAGAAACGTTCGCACGTGGGCGGCGTTTGTCAATAATGGCCATATCAGTGTCATTCAGGAGTTTTGCGATAGCTCTAGCACGTACCACGCCGCCGATGTCTGGAGATACAACGATTGGGTTTTCCAAATTCTTCTGTAACATATCTTCCAGAAGAATAGGGCTACCAAATACATTATCCACAGGAACATCAAAGAAGCCCTGGATCTGCTCTGCGTGTAAATCGACAGTGAGCACACGGTCTACACCTACACTTGACAGAAAATCGGCAACAACTTTAGCGGTGATTGGTACACGGGCAGAACGTACGCGACGATCCTGTCTTGCATAACCGAAGTAAGGGATAACAGCGGTAATACGACCAGCAGATGCACGGCGTAGCGCATCGACCATAACAACCAGTTCCATCAGGTTATCATTGGTTGGTGCACAAGTTGACTGGATGATAAAAATATCACCACCGCGAACATTTTCATTAATTTGAACACTGACTTCGCCGTCGCTAAAACGACCAACAGCCGCGTCTCCAAGATTAGTGTAAAGGCGGTTAGCAACACGTTGTGCTAGTTCCGGTGTAGCGTTACCAGCAAAAAGCTTCATATCGGGCACGAGAAAAACCTCAGGCTTGCGTCCAGAGAGATATTGTTGACCAATAGCGACAAGGCTTATTGGTGCAATACACGGGTTATCCCAGCGCGGAACTTGTGCAGTGGGGAAACGTTAACGCCTTGAGCGACGAACCCTTGCACCCACGATGGGGCTTTATTTAACACCTGCAGGGCATCCGCTTGTGTTTCAAATTCAGAAAAAACACATGCGCCTGTTCCTGTAAGGCGAGACGGAGCATATTCTAACAGCCAAGAAACAAGCTGTTCAACCTCACGAAAACGTTTTCTTGCGATTGGTTCGCAGTCATTTGCGTACGGAGCCAGTAATAATGCGGCTAGGGAGCGTTTTGGAGAATTTCGATTTAATTGTGGATCTGTGAAGATCATCGGGGTTGATATTTCAATTCCGGGATGAGCGACGAGATACCATTTCTCTTCAGGGGAAGCTTTGGTTAAAATATCACCAATCCCTTCAGCGAAAGCGGCATGTCCACGAACAAACACAGGAACATCAGCACCTAATGATGCACCTAATTCTGCAAGGACTTCATCAGAAACCTGTGTTTTCCAATGTTCGTTAAGCGCAATTAAGGTTGTTGCTGCGTTTGATGAGCCCCCACCAATACCACCGCCCATGGGCAATACTTTATGAATACAAATATCAGCCCCTAATGGGCCATCGTGCTGTAAGGTATCGTGGCAATAGGATTGTAATAATTTAGCTGCCCGTAAAATTAGGTTTTTTTCGGGGGGAACCCCTTGCATATCAGTCAATAAATTCAGTTGGTCGTCATCACGTGTTGTAATGGTGATTTCATCACCATAATCAACAAATTGAAATAGAGTTTGTAACTCATGGTAGCCATCAGAGCGTTGGCCTGTGATGTACAAAAAAAGATTTAATTTTGCCGGAGAAGGCCATGTTAACGTCATTTCTTCAGTGTCCAACTATCCATTTTTAATTTGATAAGCCTGTCCCCTTGGCGTAGCTCTAGGTAGTTTGGCAGCATAGGTACCGTTTTGCTGTCATAGGAAATGTAGTTGAGCTGCCATGTTTCACCATTGCTTTTAAACGTGACACTTTTCAGCAGGTGGTTTTCATCTAAGGTAAAGTCTGTCGCACGTCCCGGTGAGCCTGTTAACCAAGCGGTTAGGTCATCAATGGGAATTTCCATACCAGTAAGTTGATAGATAAGCTCGCTTGGAACGTCACTCATATGGGTTTGGCCATCTTTAGTGGTTAACCGAGCTAAATCAGGTTCAACGGTAAGCTCAAGTTCGCGACTACCTAATGGGTTGGTCAGCAACAAACGGTACTTTTCAGGCGTATATTGTTGCCAGAAAAACTTAGCATACGTTTTTGTTTCTCCGCCGTTATAGGCAAATGAGCCACGGGTTTGGTAGTCACGTAACTGACTTAATTCTTGTTGATGTGCTTTCCATTTCGCATCGGATGCGGAGCTGGTTCCTTTCGTGGTCGTTTGTGACGTTGTCACGCACGCGGTTAGCAAGACGCATGAAAGTGGCAATAGGCGAAAAAAATGCTTATTTATGTGCATAAAGGGCAAAGTTTGAGTTAATTGCATATCAAATCTCAAAGTTGTATTGGGCGCTGATAGCAGTCTCTAATTGAGTTACTTGCATTTAAAGAAGTTCAGTTTAGCGCGTTAAGGCCATCAGAGTCATCTATTACACCAGATGATATACCTAGCGGATAAAAATCTGTAAGTGATTTACAGTTTGTATACAAATAACATAGTGTATTGACAGGGAAAATGGTTCCCTAAAAATGTTATTCTGCCAATTCAGGTTGGGTTCATGCGACGTTAAGTTATCAGGATAAACCTCACCAGTCACCATTTGCTTTCTGTGCGAAATAATTGCATCCTCTATGCATCTTATTGCAGTTAATTTATCATTGTAAATAATGATATGGCTGATAATCAGTTTCATATAGCATAAATAAACGATAAAATTACGATCAGTTGTGATTGGTAAAATAACCATTACGTCTGTTTTTTTCGGTTTATTTTTTGGCGTGGGTCATCTTTCTGAAGGATAGGCTTATGCAAACCGTAGAAAGAGAGACGCGGATCATTTACAATAGAACAATATAAATAACAGTATTGCTAAATTGGTGGGGAATCCCCATCGAGCATTACTGAAAATAATTAGCACTGTAAGCAATGTGAGTAAGTCGTAAAGCACAATGACCTTATTAGCCTTAGGCATCAACCATAAAACAGCACCAGTAGCCCTGCGTGAGCGGGTGACATTTGGTCCTGAAAAAATTGACCATGCACTTGAGGAACTTCTCAAACAGCCTCAAGTGAATGGTGGCGTTGTGCTATCTACCTGTAATAGAACTGAGCTTTATTTGAGCCTTGAATCACAAGAACGGGCTCAAGAACAGCTAGTAAAATGGTTGTGTGATTTTCATGGTATAACCCAAAAAGATTTACAGCCAAGTTTATATTGGCACCAAGACGACCGAGCGGTGAGCCACCTAATGCGTGTGGCGAGTGGCTTGGATTCATTAGTTTTGGGTGAACCACAAATATTAGGGCAAGTAAAAAAGGCGTTTGCACTTTCGCAAGGTAACCATTCGTTATCAAGCGAACTTGAGCGTCTTTTCCAAAAATCATTTTCTGTTGCAAAACGTGTGCGTACAGAAACCGATATTGGCGCGAATGCAGTTTCTGTGGCATTTGCTGCTTGTACACTTGCTCGTCAAATATTTGAATCACTTAAGCATTTAAATATTTTGTTAGTTGGCGCAGGGGAAACTATTGAACTTGTTGCACGTCATTTGCGCGAACACGGCGTACAAAAAATGATGATAGCTAACCGAACACGTGAACGGGCGGAGCTATTGGCCAATGAGGTCAATGCACAAGTCATTTCGTTATCGGATATTGATAACCGTTTAGCTGAAGCGGATATTGTCATTAGTTCAACGGCGAGTCCTTTACCCATTATAGGGAAAGGGATGGTCGAGCGCGCAATGAAAATACGCCGTAGTAAGCCGATGTTATTAATTGATATTGCCGTTCCTCGAGATATCGAACAAGATGTTGAAAAATTAAGAGATGTTTATCTCTATACTGTGGATGATTTGGAATCTATCATTGCACAGAACCTTGCTCAGCGAAAAGCCGCAGCCGTTGAAGCTGAATACATTGTTGAGCAAGAAAGTAGCCACTTTATGGATTGGTTGCGCTCACAAGCGGCAGTGTCTACAATTCGCGATTACAGAGAACAAGCTGAGGCCATTCGGGCAAATATGACTGAAAAAGCGTTGACGGCTATCCGTCAAGGTGCAGACCCTGAGCAAGTGATCATGCAATTATCGCAACAATTAACCAACCGCCTTATTCACGCTCCAACCAAGTCTTTGCAGCAAGCTGCAGGAAATGGGGATGTAGAGCGTCTAAATCTACTTAGGGACAGCTTAGGGCTGGACCATCAATAACCACATTTTAATCATAGGTCTTATATAACGAATGAAGCCTTCTATTGTCGCAAAACTAGAAGCATTACAAGAACGCTACGAAGAAATTGAAGCGCACCTTGCTGATGCAGGTGTAATTGCCGATCAAGACCGTTTTCGTGCTTTATCAAAAGAATATGCTCAATTGTCTGATGTCGCTAAATGCTTTAGCGCATGGCGCACAGTACAGGATGACATCGAAACAGCTGAAATGTTGTTAGACGATCCTGAAATGAAAGAAATGGCTCAAGAAGAGCTTAAAGAAGCCAAAGCGCGCAATGAAGAGCTCGAACAGCAATTACAATTGTTATTGCTTCCGAAAGATCCTGATGATGAATATAACTGCTTCGTTGAAATCCGTGCGGGAGCAGGGGGAGACGAAGCGGCAATTTTTGCGGGTGATTTATTCCGTATGTATAGCCGCTATGCAGAAAACAACCGCTGGCGCGTTGAATTAATGAGCACGAGTGATGGTGAACATGGCGGTTTTAAAGAAGTTATCGCGAAAATTTCCGGTGATAGCGTTTATGGTCGCTTAAAGTTTGAGTCAGGCGGTCATCGTGTTCAACGTGTCCCTGAAACTGAATCTCAAGGCCGTATCCACACTTCTGCTTGTACTGTGGCTATTTTACCTGAACTGCCAGAAGCTGAGTTACCTGAGATCAGCCCTGCGGACTTACGTATTGATACCTTCCGTTCATCGGGAGCGGGTGGTCAGCACGTTAACACCACAGATTCTGCAATTCGTATTACCCATATTCCAACAGGTATCGTTGTTGAGTGCCAAGATGAACGTTCACAACATAAAAACAAAGCGAAAGCGATGTCTGTGTTAGGTGCGCGTATTCGCCAAGCAGAAATGGATAAACGCCAAGCCGCGGAAGCCTCTGAACGTCGTAACCTGTTGGGTTCTGGTGACCGTTCTGACCGTATTCGTACCTATAATTTCCCTCAAGGCCGAGTGACTGACCACCGTATCAACTTAACGTTATACCGTTTGGATGAAGTAATGGAAGGAAAGCTGGATTCACTTATCCAACCTATCATCAATGAATACCAAGCAGACCAACTTTCTGCGTTGTCTGAGCAGGAATAATGCAATATATCGAATGGGTCAAGCAGGCAGCGAATCGGCTGTCTGCAAGTGACAGTGCGAAGCGAGATGCTGAAATTTTACTGGAACATGTCACAGGCCGCAGTCGTACCTATCTTTTTGCTTTTGGTGAAACAGAACTCAAAGCCGAAGAATTCCAACAAGCTGAATTACTTTTACAACGCCGTGAGAAAGGTGAGCCTATCGCCTATATTATCGGTGAACGTGAGTTCTGGTCTCTTCCTCTTTATGTCTCTCCTGCAACACTAATACCTAGGCCAGATACTGAATGCATTATTGAACAAGCATTATCTAGGCTAACAGAGCAAAAAAATCAAATTTTAGATTTAGGCACTGGGACAGGGGCGATTGCATTGGCTTTGGCGTCAGAGATGCAACAAAGTCAGGTTATTGGTGTTGATTTTAACCCTGATGCAGTTGCTTTAGCACAACGAAATCAGCAGCGTTTGAATATTTCAAATGTCAAATTTATACAAAGTAATTGGTTTTCTTCACTATCAATTCAACAATTTGATATGATTATCAGTAATCCACCCTATATTGATGAAAATGATATGCACCTCAGTGAAGGTGATGTGCGATTTGAGCCGTTAACCGCTCTAGTGGCGAAGGATGAAGGCTTAGCTGATTTAATGCATATCATTAAAGAATCTAAAAAGTATCTTAAAAATCAAGGGTGGTTGCTTCTTGAGCATGGCTGGACACAAGGTCTTGCGGTGCGTGATTTATTTAAAGTACATGGGTACACCAAAATTGAGACTTGTCTTGATTATGGTGGAAGAGAGCGAATTTCACTCGGTCAATGGAATGGTTAAGTGGCGTAGCAGTGGGAATGTAATGAAAACCATAGCGAATATAGAGTTTAATCAACTCCCTTTAAGTGAAGGGATCATGACTGTGTCACAATGTATCCGTCATGATTTCCCGCTGATGAAAGTGCAAGCTCAGTTAGATAGCTTAGTATCATCAGCCAAGTCTTGTATCGATTTAACTGCTGATAATGAAACAAAAATTCAGCAATTGACTTCACTTTTCTACCAAGAATGGTCGTTTGGTCCAGCTGAAGGAATTTATTTGTTATCGGATATGCTGTGGTTAGATAAAGTATTGTCATCTAAGCAAGGTACACCAGTGACACTCGGTGCTATCTTCTTGTATGTTGCCGAACGCCTTGGTATTGCGATTTATCCCGCTATTTTTCCTACGCAATTATTATTTATCAGTGAAAGAAATGATGGCAGCCAATGGGTAATTAACCCTGTTAATGGCGAGTCTTTATCATTACACACATTAAATTTATGGCTCAAAGGAACAGTTGATCCTTTTTCTGAATTTTACCATGACCAACTGGATGTAGCAGAAAACAGCGTTGTCATTCGTAAAATTTTTGACACATTAAAAGCGTCATTAATGGAAGAGAAAAAGATGGAATTAGCGTTGCGGGTTTGTGAAACGCTTCTGACTCTTGACCCTGAAGACCCTTACGAAATTCGTGACCGAGGGTTAATTCTGGCACATTTAGACTGTAATCATGTGGCATTGAGCGATCTCAATTATTTTATTGAGCATTGCCCAGAAGACCCTGTTTCTGAAATGATTAAAATACAAATTTATTCGCTGGATAACCATCCGGTCGTATTACATTAATTAACATACAGGCCTATCCCCTGTTTTAATATTTAAGGTAAGAGTATGCAACAGAAAGTAGTCAATATTGGTGATATCAATGTCGCGAACGACTTGCCGTTTGTGTTATTTGGTGGAATGAATGTATTAGAATCCCGCGATATGGCGATGAAAGTGTGTGAGCATTATGTCACGGTGACACAAAAGCTGGGAATTCCTTATGTTTTTAAAGCGTCATTTGATAAAGCAAATCGCTCATCAATCCACTCTTATCGTGGCCCTGGTCTTGAAGAAGGAATGAAAATATTCCAAGAGTTGAAACAAACATTTGGCGTAAAAATCATTACGGATGTTCATGAGCCAGCACAGGCCGCCCCTGTTGCTGAAGTCGTTGATGTTATCCAATTACCTGCGTTCTTAGCACGCCAAACAGATTTAGTTGCGGCAATGGCTAAAACAGATGCAGTAATTAATATTAAAAAACCACAGTTTATCAGCCCAGGGCAAATGGGGAATATCGTCGAGAAATTTATCGAAGGCGGTAATGATAAAATTATTCTTTGCGACCGCGGTGCGAACTTTGGTTATGACAATCTAGTGGTTGATATGCTTGGCTTTAATGTCATGGTCCAAGCATCAAAAGGCTGTCCTGTCATTTTCGACGTAACCCATGCACTGCAATGCCGCGACCCGTTCGGTGCAGCATCTGGTGGCCGTCGTGGCCAAGTTGCTGAGTTGGCAAGAGCTGGAATGGCGGTTGGAATAGCAGGTTTATTCCTTGAAGCGCATCCAGACCCAGACAACGCACGTTGCGATGGCCCATCAGCACTGCCATTAGATAAGCTGGAACCATTCCTGAAACAAATGAAAGCAATTGACGAAGTTGTAAAAAGCTTCCCAGAGTTAGATACAAGTCGCTAAGTTAGGCGGTTTATGCAACTCACTGAAGTCGTTTCTATGTTCGGCGCTGATTTACAGCGCCGATATGGTGAAAAAATCTATAAAATCACCTTACATGGTGGCTTTAATTGCCCGAACCGTGATGGCACCCTTGGGCGAGGAGGCTGCACTTTTTGTAATGTGGCCTCTTTTGCTGATGAAAGTCAGTCATCTCACACTATTAGTGAACAAATTCACCAACAGATCACCCGAATTTCCCGCGCAAAACGTTATTTAGCTTATTTTCAAGCCTATACCAGCACTTATGCCGAAGTAAGCCTATTAAAACAACTTTATGAAGAAGCCTTACTGCAAGCCGATATTGTTGGTTTATGCGTAGGAACTCGCCCTGACTGTGTCCCTGAATCCGTTTTGTCTTTGTTAGGCCAGTATCAACAGAAAGGCTATGAAATATGGCTTGAGCTAGGTTTACAAAGTGCTCATGATAAAACACTACATCGTATTAATCGTGGCCATGGTTTTTATGCATACCGACAAACAACGCAAAAAGCCCGTAGCCTTGGATTAAAAGTGTGTACGCATTTGATTTGTGGATTACCCGGGGAAAATGGCCAAATGAACATGGAAACACTTGATAAAGTGCTTGAATGCGGAACGGATGGTATCAAATTACATCCGTTACATATTGTTGAAGGCAGTGTGATGGCCAAAAGTTGGCGAGCAGGGCGCTTGGCAACGCTTTCTCTTGATGAATATACCCAAACTGCTGGTGAAATGGTACGTCATACTCCGACTGACATTGTCTACCACCGTATCAGTGCAAGTGCAAGAAAGCCAACTTTGCTCGCCCCGAACTGGTGTGAAAATCATTGGGTGGGAATGAATAATTTATATCAATATTTCTTAAAATGGGGAGGGCAAGGCTCCGCGCTTTGACTTCTTTAATGAGAACAACTATGAAATCAAATTTTTATAAAGCTATTATCGTTTCATCTCTAATTACGTTTTCTTTTCAAGCTGCTGCTCAACTTGATATTACTCCTGAAGATAAACAAAAATTTGTACAAACTCACCAAAAAGCAGTCAAGAAAGATGCTCTTGCTCAGTACCAACTTGCTCAAATGTATTTTTCCGGTTTAGGTGTCCTACAAAATTTTAATAGTGCGCGTTTATGGGCAAATGAAGCGGCAAAAAACGGTAATGCGGATGGTTATGCATTATTGGCGGATATCAATCTATTAAGTGATAGTTACTTTTCGCAGGAATTGGCTGATGCCCGTAAATACGCGACAAAAGCGGTTGAAATGGGCAGTACGCGCGGAAAAATCAGTTTAGCAGAGTCATTGATAAATCCAATTGCAGGCAAAACGGATTATCAACAATCTATAGAACTTCTTAATGAAGTTAATGCGTTAAATAACCCGGATTATTTTATTGCTCCAATTTTACTTGGTGTTATCTATTTAGATGGCAAAGGCGTTGCAAAAGACGAAAAGCAAGCACAGCAATGGTTTGATAAAGCAAATGAGATGACTTATCCAGGCTATGCAGAGTGGATGGCTGCGTTTAGATTTTCTGAAGATAACACAGGAACGGTGACCATCGACCAAGTTAAAGCAAAAAAATTAAGGGAAATAGCCTGCGAAAAAGGAAAAAATGCAGGGAATGAGATGTTTTGTTTTAGTGAGTGATAGCTAAACCGCCATGTGAAATAGCATGGCGGTTTGCTTTGATACCTAAGTTAAGGCGTTGTTGTTGATTTTTCTGTGTCGATAGAACCTGCCTGTTCGATAGCTTTAACGGCTTCAAGTGCATGATCCATTGAATTATAAAAGCTCAATACGCCTTCAATAGGTGTCACTTTCGCTCTTGCCAAAGTTTTTAATGGCTGGAACGGAATGTCACAAACTAAGACATGGGTATCTTTGCGTACGGCATCTATGAATTTTTCGAAAGCTTCTAAACCACCTGCATCTAAAACTGGCACTGCGTCCCATTGCATAATAATGGTTTCATAACCTGCGCTTTTGACGCGCAATTCATCGAAAATACGCTCAGCAGCAGCGAAAAATAACGGGCCATTTATTCTTACGACTAAACGGCTTCGCTCTTCGTCTGTTTCTGCGAGTTGTGTTGAACGGGTCATATTGGCAATACGCCGCATGAACAATAATGACGCGAGAACAATCCCGACAGTGATAGCAATAACCATATCAAATAGAACAGTTAGAGACATACATAGTACTAATACAATAATGTCATCTTTTGGCGCGCGTTTAATCAGGTAAACGACTTTGCCCGCAGCACTCATGTTCCAAGCCACTATCAATAGTAATGCAGACATTGCGGCTAATGGCAGATAAGAGAGCATTGGTGCAAGAACTAATAATGTAAGTATCACCAGTATTGAGTGAATAATCGCAGAAATGGGGGATGTAGCACCTGCACGGACGTTAGCTGCAGAGCGTGCTATTGCAGCGGTTGCTGTGATCCCACCAAAAAAAGGCGCCGCAATGTTCCCCACACCTTGGCCAATAAGTTCACTATTGGAATGGTGCTTGGTTCCTGTCATGTTGTCCAATACTACAGCACATAACAGTGACTCAATTGCGCCAAGTACCGCCATAGAAAATGCTGCAGGCATTAATGCGGTGATCATCGCCCAGTTGATTGGCGCACTTCCGGGGAGTTCCCATGGCAAAATAAACTGCGGTAGGATAGGGGGAATACCATTACCTTCAGTACCATCAGGCAATAAATAGCTAAATTCAGAACCGATAGTCGCGACTTCCATACCAAATAATGAAAGTACCCACATGACGAAAGTCCCGACAATAAGGGCTGGCAAATGGCCGGGAAGTTTTAATTTTAGTTTAGGCCAGAAGATAAGCACCAAAAGGGTTGAAAGACCAATTAGTGTGTCACTGTACTGAAAAGTGGGGAAGGTATTGCCAATAGCAATGAGCTTATCAACATAGTTTTCTGGGACATGCGCCATTTGCAAGCCAAAGAAATCTTTAATTTGCATGGTAGCAATGGTGATAGCAATTCCCGAAGTAAAGCCTAAGGTGACAGAAACGGGTATGTATTCAATAAACTTACCAAAGCGAGCAAACCCCATCGCAAGAAGTATGACACCCGACATCAATGTGGCGACTAATAACCCACTTAACCCAAATTGTTGAGAGACAGGATAGAGGATCACCACAAAAGCCGCTGTGGGGCCTGAAACGCTATAGCGTGACCCACCAGTTACCGCGATGACGATCCCAGCAATCGCGGCAGTATAAAGCCCATATTGAGGCGGAACACCGCTAGCGATAGCCAAAGCCATTGCGAGGGGGATAGCGATAATACCCACGGTAATACCCGCGATTAAATCCTTAATAAAGCGGGTAGCCGTATATTTTTCTTTCCAACAAGAATCTATTAGCGCACTAAAAGGGCGCAACCTATTAATTTTTTTTGTACTCATTATACCCTACCAAATAACAGGGTGAAAAATAAACGAAAGATGTACCTATAAGGATACGCTTAGCAATCTAAAAAAAATCTGTTATGTATCAATGAATCTGCAATTATCATAACGTTTTCAGTAACAAAAGTAAAAAACCGTTATATTATAAAGAAAAATAGTTAGAGTACATTTTATATGGCTATTTTTCTTTTTTAGACTGTATATGTGAATGATGTAATCGTAATTTTATTTTTTAAGTAGTAATTATAAATCATTATAAATAAATAATTAGTCAACACGTATAATGGCTAGATTGTTATGATTGCTACCAATAATCCTATCCATTGCAGTAGTACTAGCCCAAGAACACGTATGAAAAGACGTTTAGTCCCAGACCACCTTTGCTGCATCGTACAATGTTTAATTTTGCTTGGAAATAAAAAATTTAAAGCGTTATCAAAATGTTCTGTTTCATTATGTGTGTAGATAATTTTAAAGAAATGGTTATCTAGCCATAGGCGATATATATAATACTGGCAAATTATAAATATAATCACATTGACAAATAAAATATATTTAGGGTAATTAGAACCCAAAAATAAACTTAATTGGCAAAATAATGCTAATACAGACCCTACAGCAAAATAACGCCAACTATGAGTCAAAATAGTGATGACTTCACCTTGTTGTTTATTCATCAATGTATTCATTTTTTCACTCGGTTTAGGTGGTAATGGGTATACCAATAATTCAGCTGCTCTATCGTTGCTGTATTTAAAATCACTTGTGGGCGAGTTTGCTCAACTAATACTACGGCCCCTTCTATATTTTTAGCATCACCATGATGTACCAGCCATGCAACAGCCACAGTCGCACTTCGTGAGTAACCTAATTTGCAATGAATATATACCGCACCGTGTTTTACCAACTCATCCATAGTATGGACTGACTTTTCAATATCTTCCGCGCTTAGAGGTAACAAATCAATTTGCGGTTGGCTACAATATTTCAGCCCTTTACTATAAGAATTGCGAGGCCATTCGCAAGTCATATCTAAAACAGCTTGAGTTTGCAAAGCGTAAAGCGGGCGCCCTCCCAAAACAATATGTTTACTGACAATACTGGGTTGTGCGCAGTGCTTAGCGAAGTAATGATAGGTTCCCCAAGCAATCAGCCGGTATGGCAGCAATAAAATAGCAGCCGAAGGGGAAATATTACCTTCCGGTGTTTTTTGGAAAACGCTGGCTCCGGCTCCTAAGTAGCCAAGGGTAATAAAAAAGAGGGCAATAGCAGGCCATAATAGTAACCAGGCGAACCCTTGGAAGGTAAAAGCAAGAATAAAACAAGCAAGAGAACCGGTTCCATAGTTTTTACTCATTTTAAAACTGCGAGGAGAACCTGTGTAATGCCATTGCCAATGGGTTTGTATAGGAAGTAAATAGCTAATTAATAGGCCAACGACAAAGCCAGTGATGACATCAATAAAGTGGTGTTGCCATGTGGTTAGAACTGAAATTAAAATTAAAACAGACCAACTATGAAGTAACCATCTCCATTTTGTTGGTGTATGTGCTCGAAAACGTAACCATAGGATCCACAATAAAATAATATGTAATGAAGGGGCTTGGTTAAAGGGGAGATCAAATAACTCTAGGCTGTTAAACATCCAGCCAAATAGGCCATCAGTGCTTGGTCGAGGGAAACTAAACTTTAGTGGAAATAGCAAAAAACCAATACAAGCAACAAGAGAAGCCGTGATCAGCCGTAAGCCGTGGATGGTTTGTTCTTTACGGGTCGTGCAAATAAATAATGATAACCCATAGAATAAGTCAATGCTCCAATAGGGAATGATAGTCCAAGGAAGAAATGGGATATGTGTTTCCCAAGAAAAAACGATAGAGGGAACCTGGTCTAACGTTGCGGTATAGGTATTGACTTGGCCATAAGTTAAGAAGAAAAAAGGTGCTAGAAAAACTAACCATAGCAAACCAGACAGTATTATTTTGCGTCGAGGTACAACCTGTTGAGGTTCGCGGGTTGCAGTTATCATCCTTTATCCTATTCCTTAAATGTCAACGAACTGGTGGTGATATTAGTAAATGATTGGGAAAACAAATAACGCTAAGCAGCATAGGTGCTTTGCTAACAATAAACAACGGCTATCATCTAAAGTTGAAGTAAGTGATTGATGGCAATAATGTGTCACCAATCACTCTGGAGGATAACTAGATTAACGCCGTCTAGCTATAGATACGCTGAATATGCCCCAGTTATCAATTGATTGGTTTAGTTTTTCAAAGCCCGCTTCTTCAACTAAAGCATCCATTTCGCCTTGGCTACGGCAACGCATAACCCATGCTTGCCCACCTTGGTGGCTTGGGAGTACCCGGGCAATCATTTCAACTTGAGGGTGCCATGGTTGACAGGTATAAATTAATAGCCCGCCAGATGGAATTGCCCGAGAAAGCCCATTTAATGAAGCCTTTATCATTTCATTATTGGGGAACAGCTCATACAAACCACTGACGATGCCAATTGTTGGCGATGGTGAAACCGCAGCTAGATCATCGGCATCAAAAGCATTACCTTCAGTAAATTGGATTTTGTCTTCAAGGTAACGTTCTTTTATATGTAATCGCCCTTGCTCAACATTGATAGGGCTATAGTCTCTTAGCAGGACGGACTCGACTTTTCCATAGTCATTAATCGCATCAAAAATATAACGACCTTGGCCTGCGGCAATATCCATAATTCGCACGGGCGTCCCTTTCTCTGTTAGGTCACGAATAGCCTGCCGAATGATGTTTTCAATATTGACTTTGCGTTGGCGTATTCCTTGCCAGCCAATACTGTTGAGATATTGCCTATCAATCACACGGCCAAACAAGCCTTTCCCCTGCGCTTTATCGCGATATACGTAATCAAGGGTCGAACCTGAATCAAACCCTTTATCATAACCAATACGAATACCTTCAGAAGCTTTGCCAAGTGTGCTCATTGATTTGCTCATAATTTTATAAGCAAGATTTTTGGGGCACCATTTAGGTAATGGAGTCATGAGTGAACGATATTTTTCAGCGCTGACACTCCACGTATCTTCATATTGATAATTATGTTGGTAGCGCGGTAAGGCGAATAATTTGCCAATAAACTCACGGATTTTCTCAAGTGGGATATGGCGTTCTTTTTCACCTAAAGTGTCATGATAAAAACCGGGTAATATATGCTTTTCTTTTATTGGGGTGTTTAATTTTTCAAAAAACTGATGTTGAGGCCGGTGGTGAACAACGTGGTCGCTACCCGAAATAAATAGTTGAGTGGGCAAAGTAATTGCACCCGCATCAGCAACGATGCGATCAGCCGTTTTATACAGCTCAAGTAAAATATTGACGGCAATAGGGCGAGTGATCAATGGGTCGCGATTAAACGAATCAATTCGTTGTGCATCGTGAGTGAGAAATTTAGCTTTAACATACGAATTTACATAGAACAAGCCTCGAGCCTTTTGCATTAAAGCAAGCCCTGTTCGGGCAAATGGAACATACAATTTAACTTTAAATGCAGGGGAGGCGAGTACCATCCCTCGAATTTTGGGGGCGTAGTCATGAACCCAAGCGGAGACAAGAACGGCACCAACACTTTGCCCAATGACAATGATATTTTCTAACGGAATATTATATTCAGCGGAAATGTAACGCACAAACTCATCGACATCATTGATGGATGTGCTTAGTGAAGGGCTATAACCTCGAGGGCCATCATTTCTACCATGGCCACGGGCATCCCATGCAAACATAGCATAGTCAGGTAAATTGAGTTCATCGACTAAATGGGCGACTCGGCCGGAATGTTCATGGCCTCGATGAAATAAAATAATCGCTTTGTTGGTCGGCGTTTCTGTTGGCCAATGTCGATAAAAAAGAGAAGTATGGTCACTGGTGGTAAATTGGGACTCAATAACGGGACGTTGCGTCAGATAATCTGTCTGAACGTTCATAATTCTTCCTTAATTATTATTCGCAGGTGTAGATAATTCACAAAGAGCACGGCGAATACGGTTATAGCAAGTATAAAACAGCAACAAAGTTAAAAGGATAAACAGATAATTTACCCAACTAGAAAAGATAATCTGTGGAAAAATGCTAACGAGCAGTCCTAGCGTACCAAAAATAAAGGCTCGGTCACTTTTACCAATAGGGCCGTCATAGCGCCGAGATGCACCAATTGATTGAGCGATAACGCCAATAAACTCAGTAAGTAGCGCAAGAAATAGAATTAATAAAATAAGCCAAAATGCTTGAGGGAAAATAACGGCAAATGGTAAGTAGAGTGCGACATCTGAAATGACATCACCAAGCTCATTTAATATTGCACCCAGATGGCTTTTCTGGTTGTGTTCTCTTGCTAACATGCCATCAATCGCATTGAGTGCCATACGAATAAACAGAACGAAAGGTAATAAAATAAACAGGTGCGGATTTGGAATGAACAGTAATAGCATTCCGCTGATCACGGATAAAAGTAAAGCCGCCAAGGTGACTTGGTTGGCGGTAACTCCCGCACTAAATAACTTATGAACAATTGGACGAAGCAGATCTTGAAATTTAGGTTTCAGATCGTAAATGGTCATTGAGTGTTCCTTTCTCGTCACTGCACAATGATGCAGCTTTGGGATATATCAATACCCGATTGATTGATGTCTGCAATAAGAGCTATCTTAAGTTAGAAAATAACCAAGGAATATAGCCGTGTTATTTTAGTAAAAAATTATTCTAACTATTTGAATAATTAACTAAAAACATTTAATAAAATTAAATGGAATGGATTTATTCACGTTGAGGAAAACAGATTAACAATATGATACCCGATCACGTCAATATCTTTTGTTTATCGATTTTTGAACGCATTCGTTTAAATTGGCTGGGTGTCATTGTGGTCATTTCTTTGAATTTACGGCAAAAAGCGCTGTGATCAGCGTAGGCACATTTACTGGAAATCTCAGTGATTGAAAAATCATCTTCGAGTAGTTCAATAGCATGTTCAAGCCGCATTTTTTGAATATATTGCTGGGGGGTTATCAAAAAAATAGCTTTAAACTGGCGGTTTAATTGGGAAAGGGAGAGGCCAGATATTTCAGCAAGAGTTGTCATTTTTATAGCGGTATCAAAATGTTCACTAATATGGCGTTCAACACGGCTAAGCTGGTTGTTCAGCTTAGGACTGACAGATTTTACATCTTGTAAATCCACTGAAATTCCTGCAACCCCAATAACCTGGTTACGTGTATTAAAAATAGGAACCTTAGTCGTTAAGCACCATCCCAACAAACCCGCTTTATACAGGTGAAGCTCTAGTTTATTAATGACACTAATTTTCTTTTCCATCACTAAATAGTCCTGAGAACTATAGCTTTGGCCGAGTTCCGAATGAAAAATATCCTCAGCGCCTTTACCAACGAGATGATTAACACTGTCGATTTTACAACGAATGGCTAGATTATCATTAGCCAATAAATACTTTGCATTATGGTCTTTTATAAAAAAAGTCACATTAGGCAAGGTATTAATTAGAGGCATGATTAAACCTAAATGATTTAATAAAACATCAATATTATCAACGGGAAACAGCATGTTTTCCTGACTAATCAATAGCAATTTATTTAGATTGATCATGCTGCGCTCCGAAATATTAAATTAATCTTACTAATTCTGTTAAATATTTTGAGATTGTGCAGAAAACCGCATAAGTTTGTTAGAAAGATATCAAGAGTTGTTAACAAAAATCAAGCATTCTATTAACAATGATAATAAATAGGATGCTAACTGATGCAATCTCAATATACCAAAATTGAAGTTATCGATTCCCATACCGCAGGCGAGCCAACTCGGCTAGTCATTGATGGATTCCCTGATTTAGGGCAACAAAGCATGGCATCGAGATTGGAGCAATTACGCAAGCAACATGATGTATGGCGTAAAACTACCATTTTAGAGCCACGTGGCAATGACATTCTTGTTGGCGCATTACTCTGCAAACCACAAAACCCAGCGGCAACAGCAGGTGTGATTTTTTTTAACAATCAAGGTTATCTGGGAATGTGTGGCCACGGCACTATCGGTTTAGTGGCCTCGTTGCATTTTCTCGGTCATATCACTTATGGCAAACATCTTATTGAAACTCCGGTAGGAGATGTGACGGCGCAACTACACCAAGATGGTAGCGTGAGCATTCAGAATGTTTATTCATATCGTTATCGCAAAGCGGTACAAGTTAATGTTCCAGACCTCGGCCCCATTACTGGAGATATCGCTTGGGGTGGAAATTGGTTTTTTCTTGTTGAACAGTCACCAGTCGCCATTGATTACCAAAACATTAAAGTACTGACAGAAATTAGTTTAAAGATTAAACAAGCCTTAGCTGAACAAGGTGTTTGCGGTAAAGATGACCAAGAAATTGACCATATCGAATTATTCGGTTCACACCCCAATGCTAATAGCCAAAGTTTTGTTTTGTGCCCTGGTGGCGCTTATGACCGCTCGCCTTGTGGAACAGGGACCAGCGCTAAACTTGCCTGCTTAGCGGCAGATAAAAAACTGGCAGCTGGTGAAATCTGGCATCAAGCCAGTGTTATTGGCAGCCAATTTCAAGCCAGTTTTCAGCAAGCAGATGAAAACGGCATTATTCCTACTATCCGCGGACATGCCTATATCAGTGGGAAAAATACCTTATTGATAGATGAACAAGACCCATTTCGGTTTGGAATTTCGGTGGCATAGGGGAATGAAATGGAACGCAAACATCCAGTGATTGTAGTGGGTGGCGGTATTATTGGCCTGAGTATTGCGCTGACAGTCCAAGCTAATGGGTCAAACGTATTGTTGCTTGATAAACATGAAATTGGCCAAGGTGCCTCATTTGGCAACGCAGGGCATATTGCGACAGAACAAGTTTTTCCGATTGCTGACCCGAGTGTCTTAAAATCACTTCCAAAAATGCTACTTGACCCATTAGGGCCTTTGCGCTTGGATTGGCGTTATCTATTACCCTTAACCCCTTGGTTAATAAAATTATTGGGTAATATGCGCCATAAGCCTTTTACTCATATTCATCACACCTTAACGACATTAAATAGTGCCGCTTTTGATTCATGGCAAGCATTTATTCAAAAATGGCAATTAAGTGACCTTGTCAAAATGAAGGGGTCACTGTTGGTGGCTGAGAAAAAAGAAACTCTCGATAAGTTAAGTCATCACAGTGAGTACCTACAAAGTATTGGTGTGACAAATCAATTGATTGGTCAAAATGCGCTACTCACACGCGAACCTGCTTTATCTGAAAGCCAAATCGGGGGCATTTTTTATCCAGATACAGGCCATGTTGTGGATTTATGTGCATTACACCAAAAATTGACCGAGGCGTTTTTACAAGCGGGTGGGCAGGCATTAACCCACTGTGAAGTAACAGAAATTACATCAACATCGAATCAACAAGCCGTATTGACAACGACCCAAGGGCAGTTCACAGGACAAAAAATTGTTATTGCAGGTGGCGCATTCTCTAAATCATTAGTCAAAATGGTCAGCCGCATCAAAGTGCCACTTGAAACAGAGCGTGGTTATCACCTGATGTTGCCTAATGAATTAAGCCGTTTATCAATACCTGTATCAAGTATGGATAGGCGTTTTATTATGACGCCAATGTCTCAAGGGCTACGCCTTGCAGGAACCGTGGAATACGCAGGGCTAAAGCGCCCCGCAAATATGCAGCGTGCTCAACATTTTCTTCCGTTAGCACAACCAATGCTCAAGGAAACATTAAACAGCCAACAATCGACATCATGGATGGGATTTCGTCCATCCACATCAGACTCATTGCCAGTTTTAGACCACAAAGGCCCCTATATTTTTGCATTTGGTCACCAACACTTGGGGTTAACCCAAGCGGCGATCACCGCAGATATTGTGAATAGTTTTATTCATCAGCAGCCGACAAGCATCGACTGTACCCCTTTTTCCATTGAACGATTTCTTTAATTTTGAGGAGAATTCAAATGAATTTCCATGGCATTCTTGTTCCTTTAGTGACCCCGTTTCATGATGATTTAACACTAAATGTCAGTGCACTTGCTGAATTAACTGAAAAACTTATTGAGCGAGGTGTTACCGGTTTAGTAGTTTGTGGGACAACAGGGGAATATTACGCATTAAATGAAGATGAGCGTAAAACCGTGCTATCTACCGTTTGCAAGATTGCAAAAGGGCGAGTGACATTAATTGCGGGCATTAACGACTTATCAACTGAGGGGGCAATCGCACGCGCGAAACAAGCTCAAGAGCTCGGTTATGAAGGGTTAATGTTATCGCCTCCGCCGTATAGTCTGCCGGACCAGCAAGGGGTGTATGCTCACTATGAAAAAGTCGCAAAATCAACACCATTACCCATTATTATGTACAATTTCCCTGCTCGGATTGGTATTGAAATCGACATTGAAACGGTCATTAAGTTAGCTGAAATCGACAATATTGTCGCCATCAAAGAAAGCAGCGGTAGCTTTAGCCGAGCATTGCATCTATTACAAACACCATTCAAAAATTTCGAGGTTATTTGTGGCTGTGATGACCAACCTGTGGATTTCTTCTTTTGGGGTTCGAAAAGTTGGATAGCGGGGGCGGGGAACGTATTCCCAGCAGAGCAAGTTGCTATTTTTAATGCAGCGCAGGCGGGTGACTGGCAACAAGCGAAGCAAATTATGACTGAAATCTATCCTGCAATTTACTCAATGGAATCAGGGAACTATAACCAAAAAGCCAAGGCGGGTTGCTTGAATGGAACGTTCAATGTTGGCCCGGTTCGTTTGCCTCTGTCAAATCTAGCGTCTCAAGAACGCGATGAATTCATTAAATTAATTAAACGCTAGGGGGAAATATGACCATGACCCAACAGCAGGTGTTTGAATGTGCAAAACAAGGGAAACTGTGGGCGGGCAATTTAATTGCAGGGCACCCAGAACAGCAAAATAAATTAGAAAACCGTACCCCAATCGATAATAGCGTTATTGGTTTTATTGCTGACGGTGATGCGAACGATATTAATGCCGCGGTACAGGTAGCGCGTAACACATTTAATCAAGGTGAATGGCGCGGATTATCGCCTCAAGAACGTAAAGTTATCATGCTTAAATGGGCTAATCTCATTGAAAAACACAGTGAAGAACTTGCAGCGCTAGATTGTATTGATGCAGGTAAACCTATCACTGAATGCTTAAATACGGATTTACCCGCAACGATTGACACCTTTTATTGGTATGCCGAAGCGATTGACAAACTGTTTGGTAAAATTGCACCAACAAGCCATCAAGAATTGGGGTTGATAGTGCATGAGCCTATTGGCGTGGTTGGTGCAGTGTTGCCGTGGAATTTCCCTGCTCAGATGTTTGCATGGAAAGTGGCACCTGCTCTCGCGGTAGGCAACTCGGTGATTGTGAAACCTGCTGAATTAACCTCATTAAGTGCTTATCGTATGGTGGAACTGGCCTATGAGGCAGGGGTCCCTAAAGGCGCATTAAGTTTAGTTTGTGGGTTAGGTGAAAAAGTCGGGGAAGCTCTTGGCCGCCATCATGATGTGGATGTTGTGTCATTCACCGGTTCAACAGAGGTAGGGCGTTTATTCTTAAAATATTCAGCAGAAAGTAACTTAAAAGAAATTGTACTCGAATGTGGGGGAAAAAGCCCTCAAGTGGTGTTTGAAGATGCCAATATTGAGGCGGCAATTCCGCATATTATGGCGGCTGCCTTTTGGAATATGAGTGAAAACTGTAGCTGTGGTTCTCGCTTAATTGTGCACGAAAGCATCAAAAAAACACTATTAGAGAAGCTTGCCGCCGCCGTTAAAGAATGGAAAGTCGGCGACCCAAGGCATGCGGATATTTCAATTGGGCCAATGGTCGAACAAGCTCACTTTGAAAAAGTGAAATCATTTTTAGATACCACATTAAAAGAGGGCGGAAAACTCATTGCTGGAGGAAAGGTCCATCATGAATTGGGGGCTGGATGGTATATCGAACCGACAATTTTTGATGAAGTCACTCCTGAAATGTCACTATTTAAGCATGAAGTTTTCGGCCCTATTTTAGCCGTTACATCTTTTAAAACTGATGATGAAGCGGTCGCTTTGGCCAATAACACTCAATATGGTTTAGCGGCTTCATTTTATAGCCAAAATATTCACCGAGCCATGCAAATTGCACAGCGCATTAACGCAGGTACCGTTTCAGTCAATGGCTTTAGTGAAGGCGATATTACAACGCCGTTTGGTGGCTTTCGTCAATCAGGCTTTGGCGGTAAAGACAACGGGTTAGAGGCATTTGAGCAATACACTCAAACCAAGGTTATCTGGTTTATTCATCAATAAAAACGTTGGCCTGAGTACCTTATTGGACTCAGGTTTTTTTTACCCTGCAAATACAAATAAACAATTACAATAACGAAGGAGTACAAAATGGAAGCCATCGTTAATACAATCGTTGGTTACATCTGGGGTAATGCATTAGTGGTGTTATCGCTAGGTGTTGGGCTCTATTTTACATTAGCGACTCGCGGTGTACAGTTTCGCTATCTCATTAAAATGGTATGTTTGTTAAAGGAAAATAAAGCGTCAAAAGAAGGAATTTCCTCCTTCCAAGCATTCTGTTTAGCATTATCAGGGCGTGTAGGGGTAGGTAATATCGCGGGGGTGGCGACAGCCATTGCCGCAGGCGGCCCCGGTGCAATCTTCTGGATGGTTGTCATGGGGCTATTGGGGGGAGCAAGCGCATTTATCGAATCCACACTTGCTCAAGTATACAAACAGCGCTCTGATGGCCAATACCGCGGAGGCTCCCCTTACTATATCGAGAAAGGGTTAAAACTGAAACCATTTGCCATTATAGTGGCTGCGGTTATTTGCCTATCTTATGGAGTACTGGTTCCGGGTATTCAAGCCAATACCATTGCTGATTCCTTTCAAACTGCATTTAACTTACCCCCAATTGCGACAGGCGGCATTGTGACAGTGCTGATGGCATGGTTAATCTTTGGTGGTGTAAAACGTATTGCGAGTGCAGCAGACAAGATCGTGCCAATTATGGCATTGGCATATATCGTCATGATGGTGATC
This sequence comes from Providencia sp. PROV150, assembly GCF_028481025.1. Taxonomy (NCBI): domain Bacteria; kingdom Pseudomonadati; phylum Pseudomonadota; class Gammaproteobacteria; order Enterobacterales; family Morganellaceae; genus Providencia; species Providencia sp. PROV150. The sequence goes on from NZ_JAMPPJ010000001.1 coordinate 449,103, forward strand.
ATCTTGGGTAGCCATTACGAACAAGTGCCGGGTATGTTCAGTTTAATTTTCCGTAGTGCGATGGGAATGGACGCTGTATTCGGTGGTATTGTTGGTACGGCTGTTTCATGGGGTGTGCGCCGTGCCGTTTTTTCCAACGTGGCAGGTGCGGGTGAAGCTACATTTAGTTCTGCGGCAGCCGAGGTAAGCCACCCTGTAAAACAAGGGTTAATTCAAGCGTTTTCTATTTATATCGATACTGTCGTTGTGTGTACTGCATCAGGTTTGATGATCCTTGTCACCAATATGTATAACGTTTTTCCAGATGGTTCAGCGACTGCCTTAGTCGAATATGTTCCCGGGGTTGCCGCGGGGACCGCATGGACACAAATGGCGGTATCAACAGTCTTTACTTCTGCAGGGTCGGGATTTGTCTCAATCGCCGTATTTTTATTCGCTTTCACGACATTGATGGCTTATTACTATATTGCAGAAACCACGATTGTTTATCTCGATAGAAAATTGCGTTATCCCATTTTGAAATTGATACTTAAGTTTGTATTTCTGATTATTGTTTTTATGGGAAGCGTCCAGTCAGTTAGCTTAATGTGGAGCCTTGGCGATATTGGGTTCGGTAGTATGAGTTACCTTAATCTTATTGCCATCGTTTTCCTGTCAAAACCTGCATTACGAGCACTGCGTGACTTTGAGCGGCAGGAAAAACTAGGCGTTGATCCGGTGTTTGACCCAAAAGTCGCTGGGATAGAAAATGCAGAACTCTGGGAAGATATAAGCCGCGAATATCACGAACAAGGAATTGGTATAGAACCGAAAGAGAAAAAAAATCAAGGAATGGCATATCAAGAAGAAGAGAGGAAAAACTAGAAGAAAAATGGCGGTGAGGGAGGGATTCGAACCCTCGATACGTTGCCGTATACACACTTTCCAGGCGTGCTCCTTCAGCCTCTCGGACACCTCACCGTTTTTCTAAATCTGTTGTGGAGTAGGGAATAAAAACCTGCTCTGCAACGGGGCGCTACTATAGGGAAAATAGCGTCTAACGTCAACTCCCTATTTATCCTTTTTCCGACTTTTGTTGCTGTTTAGCTAAATAAAAAACAATTTGATTATTATCTAATCTTAAATGTTATCAGCTAAGGTAAATAATACGTTTAATGTTAATTTGAAACGGCAAGTCGTGAAGATAAAAAGCGTTAGCTAGTTAACAAAATTCTGATTGAATACAGTGTATCGGCTTGATTAACTTGAAAAGAAATGCCATTCGGCACACTCTGTTAGAAACTAAAGAGGAGTTGCCATGAATATTTTATTTTACCATCCATTTTTTGATTCAAAACAGTGGATTGAGGGCATGAAAGCGCGATTACCCCAAGTGAATATTCGCCAATGGGAAAAAGGGGATAACCAAAGTGCAGATTACGCTATGGTTTGGTTACCGCCTTATGAATGTCTCGCTGGTCGCAGTGATTTAAAAGGTATTTTCGCGTTAGGTGCGGGTGTGGATGCTATTTTAAAGCAAGAACAAGACAAACCTGGGACCTTACCGGCAGGCGTTCCTGTAATGCGTTTGGAAGACACTGGAATGGCGATTCAAATGGAAGAATACGCTTGTGCAAAAGTGTTAAGCTACTTTCGTCGTATGGATGAGTACCGCCAATTACAATCACAGCGACAATGGAAGCAATTACCAGCCTACCAACACGAAGATTTTGTCATTGGTGTTATGGGAGCAGGGGCATTAGGACAAGCGGTTGCAAAACGCTTAGTCAGCTTTGGTTTTCATGTAAGAACATGGAGTCGCTCTGAAAAACAACTTGATAACGTAAAAAGCTATTTTGGTAATGACCAATTAGCTAGCTTTCTTTCTGGAACCCGTGTGATTATTAATCTTCTGCCAAGCACGCCAGAAACGGTGGGAATTTTAAACCAGCAACTATTTAGCCAATTAGAGCAAGGGGCATATGTTATCAACCTTGCACGTGGTGCTCATCTGATTGAGCAAGATTTGCTTTTAGCGCTTGAATCAGGGCAAGTTGCAGGTGCTGCGCTTGATGTTTTTGCGAGTGAGCCGTTATCGCAAATGCATCCGTTCTGGACGCATCCACGCATCGCTATCACGCCCCATGTTGCCGCCTTTACAAAACCAAAAGAAGCCATGGATATGATTGTCAGTAATATCCAGCGCATCGAAGCTGGGCAAGCTCCTATTGGTGTGGTTGATATGCAACGCGGTTATTAGTCACTTCTTTGTTGCGAGTGGCCTTGTGATCACTCGCAATCATCACCCCTAATATCTTTCCTATTTTTTCGATATACTGAAAGAAACTGCTTCGGTCACGAGGTGTGACTACTGAATCTGAAAAATAGGATAATATATGAACGAATTTTCAATCGTCTGCCGTATTTTGGGGACACTATTTCAACGTAGTCCCTCTGATAGCCTCGTAAAGCCGCTTATTGATATGATTGCTCAAGATAAATTAAAAGCATCATGGCCATTGGAGCAAGATGAATTATGGTCACGTATGGCAAAAGATCTCGATATCAATGCGGTTAATGAGGATTACCAAGCCCTGTTTGCAGGTGAATCTCCAGCAGTTTCAATGTTAGCGAATGATTACGATTCTGAAATTACAGAAGCAGAAGTTCGCGAATTTTTAACGGTGAGAGGAATGTCCCTGACGAATGCACCTGCGGATGCTTTTGGTGCGTTACTACTCGCGGCTTCTTGGTTGGAAGACCAAGCGGCAGAAGATGAAACAGCCGCCCAAGAAGAATTATTTGATAGCTATATTCTTAGCTGGTATGGCAGCTTTTTAGGTAAAGTTGAAGCGCATGCTACAACCACGTTCTATCGTACTTTAGCTCAAATTACGCGTGATGCAGTTATTGCTCTGCGTGATGAGCTTGACTCAGAAACCGAATAATTGTGACGCTGTCACTTTTTTATGGTGATGTTACTTATGTTTTAGTCAGCGGTATTGATTAATAATTTTGTTTGAGGATTGAATAAGTCAGAAAGGCAACAGATTTTTTGTTGCCTTTCATGCTTTTATCAATCGAAATAATTTATGGTTAAAATTAATCAACTAATGGAATGACCAGTTTGCCCGGTTTGATTTCAAGCCCTTTAGCGAGTTTCTTCGCAGTTGCTTCAGCAGCACCATTATCTGGATTTAACACATAAACAGGCTGAGTTTCAAAGAAAGTTTCAAGGGAACTATTTAAGTAAGGAATAACAGCTGACATTGCCGTATCCATATTTTCGGGTGTTACCTTGTAACTGCTAATATTTAACTCTTTTAAGTAAATTGAGCCTGTTTTGGCGTCAAAATAAGGACGAGCAGTGAGGGTCAGGTTAATTTGTGCTTGTGCTTTACCAATCAGCGAGTCTAATTTAACGCTTGCATCTCCTGTCAGTGCGACTTTTCCAGGCTCACTGCGGCCGATTTCTGATTTTAAATTAGCGAGTTGAATATCCGCATCAGCGAAACCAGTAATGCCGACCTTGTGGTCATATTTTACTTTATTAGCAAGATAATCATTAACTTGTGATTCACTAATACTAAACTCAGATAATTGACTACAACCCGATAAGAGAGTTAGAAAGCCCACCATAGCGGCGATTATAAACTTCTTCATAAAGACTCCTTTTACAGTAATACCGCTAGTTTAGCGCATTACTGCCCACTCAACATGACTGTTTCAATTTTTTTACGGTTAAATTGCTTATGCAGTGCCCATAAAGTGATAAAACCGATGATCCCTAATAAGAACCAAGGTAATTGTGGCATATTCCATTGGTGGCCAATATCGTACATCCAGCCGCCACCGGTGTAACCGACAGCTCCGCCTAAAGCAAGGCCTAAGCGGCTAAAGCCCATATAGCTCCCTCTGGCTCTTGGGTCAGCAAGTGATGCGCTTAGTGTTTCTCTAGCGGGGTCGGCAGTCACAGTACCTAAATAAAATAGGCAAATAAGGGCAAATAGCGTGTTGAGTGAGGTTGTCATGCCAATTGGAAACATGCTGAGACTCATTAAAAATAGCCCGGCCATGAGCCGTTGCTCAAGGCGAAAATGTTTTTCGCTCCAACGAGCAATAGGGTAAAGCAATGTTAAGGATATCGCTGCTTCAATCGCATACATCCATTTGACGGCAGTTGGCGTCCCTGCTAACTCATTGACAACAATAGGAAACATAAGCATCACTTGTACTGACAACATAAAATAGCCAGCTAAAGTGACTACATAAGTCACAAAGCGTTTGTCTTTTAGTACGCGGCCCATACCTTCTTTAATAGGGGTTCTGATGGTTGATATTCGATAAGCAGGTAACAACCAAGCATTACAGATAGCAGCAATAATAAAAACAGCAGCGCCAACCCAGCAGACATAATGGAAGTCATATTGTAATAACCAACTACCAATCAACGCGCCAATAACGGCTCCAGCACTGTCTTGCATTAAGAGTAAAGAATAAAAACGGCCGCGTTCATAAGGGCGAGTTAATTTAATAACTAATGCGGTTCGTGGGGGATCAAACAAGGTTCCACCCAGTGCAGAAAGGACGCAAGATAACCATAAAACCCAAGGGTCATGGGCCACTGCCATCACTGCAAAACCACTGGCACGTAATAGCATTCCAATAACAATCATGGGTTTCGCACCAAACCGGTCAGCGATAGCACCGCCAAAGATACCTAAACCCTGTTGAACAAACTGACGAAGCCCTAAGGCAAAACCCACCACCACGGCGGCCCAACCTAGTTGATCAACAAAACGAATGGAAATAAGCGGAAAAACAACAAAAAAACCGAGGACAACCAACATGTTGTCAAGCAAAAGGAAATACTTACCAAGGCTTCTTGCCCGTGACACCTGCGCCATGAGACACCATCAGAAAAATAGCAAAGAGGGAATGATGCTTAAAATTAGTTATTAATAATATCAGTATATTGAGGTTTGATAGATGATATTTTTTTATCGATAAATATTCGT